>JAKSDL010000873.1 GCA_022360105.1 Pseudomonadota bacterium | reverse complement strand
CGCTTTGGAGACGAATATCACCAGTTTGAGTATTGCCAAGGAGAACTTAATTAACGCTGAATCGGTGATTCGCGATACCGATATGGCGGCTGAGATGTCTGAATTCACCAGAAATCAGATCATGACACAATCAGCCACAGCCATGCTGGCTCAGGCAAACCAAACACCGAACAACGTACTGGCTCTGTTGCAGTAATGAACTTGTAGCAGCAGGAAGGCTCGATCCGGTCTTCAATAAAATGAGGGATCGAGGGTGAACAATACATTCGAATCGGAAATTGACATGCTGTTGATTCAAATCGATGAAGTCGATCTGGCTAAGTAAAATCGATTTCATTTCATACTATTACAAACAACAGGTGTAAAAATGAAAGATTATAACGGACACAGCGCCGTATTCAAGCGGACGGTGGATTTTAACCGAAGGGTTGAGACTGCCTTGGGCCTTAGTAGAGGTGATCCGGTACCGCAGAAAGAATATGTGTCACCAGTAAACCAGGGACGGTTTTCGGTGATTGGTAAACTGGAGAACACGGTTTCCATGTTGCAGACAGCCAGAATCAACATTGAGAAAATGAAAGGCTGGCTGATTGAAATGAAAGAGTTTCTGGACAAAGAACGAAACAGGTCTTCCTGGGCGAAAGTGCCTGCATCGGTCATAAACAACTTTCTCTCGGATAGGATGTCGTGTTTGAAAGTTACATCCGAAAAAGTGAGTTTTGAAGGAAGGCTGTTACTAAACGGGAACAGTGGTGTTTATGGGAAGACCATTGGCGATAACTTGAGATTTATACGCGGCTCGGCCCGTGTACTGACCTCCGAGGAATTGGGTTATCCCATTACCATATACCAGGAAGCCAAACCTGCTCTTTTGAGAGGGACAGGAGAAGTCAGTGAAGAAACTATTAAACATGAAAGCCTGATCGCCTTATCCAACGGTAAGCAGGAGGTGCGATATAAAATCAGGGATGATGATACGCCTGATCGACTGATTGTAAATCTCCAACGTTGTCTTTTGGAACATGGACTCGATATTAGTGTGTTCAGGACAAAGGATAATCATTTGCTGTTCAGGCATAACCAATCGGGTTCTCGTTCCAGCTTCCAGGGGATGAGCGATAGAACAAGGATAATTTCCCATATACCCGGGGAGTACAAGGCAGCTGAACCGGGGTTGGACGTGAATGGAACTATTGGTTCAGAGAGTGCCCATGGTGACGGAGGTTTCCTGATCGGAGACAAGGGAAACAAGAAAACGGACGGATTGGTAATTTTTTATGATGGGGTGGTTGATTACCCGGGGCAGGTCGTCGGATATGTCAAGGTCAAACAAAATGGTTTGCTGGTTCCACTGGACTCCAATGAGTCTAAAATGGAGATTCTCAGTATTCCATCGGTCAAACCGACAATCCTGGCAGCGGGTGTTTCGAATAGCAGCGGGTTTAGGGATCTCAGTGTGATTAGAGGAAATACCGAGACCGAATGCAGAGACTCCATTCGGATGATTTTGTGGTCGATGACCTACATCGATTTTCTGCTCGATGAGCTGAAGTGGAAAGAAAAGATCTATGTGGATAGGGCGGTGGAATTGTTACGCTCAACCATTAGGCCCCAGTCTGCAGGGGATGAGTTGCTTTATCTTTCCAAAGATAAGGCAAAGGACATGGTAAACCAGCTGAAGTCTATGCTAACGCCGGTTTCCGTAATGAAGGTAACATCATGGAAGTAAACTAATTCAAAGGTTTTTTTAACAAGTCTAAGTAACTGAATGCTTAGACAGGTTTTTCTCAACATGGCGGACAGGGAAGTCTGCTTGTAACAAAAACAAGGAGGAATTTAATGAGCTTGAGAATTAACCACAATACCAGTGCGATTAATTCCCACCGGAATCTGGAGGCAAACCAGAGGGCGATGGGAAAAACACTGGAGAGGTTATCATCCGGACTCAGGATTAACAGGGCTGCGGAAGGTCCTGCATCTCTGGTTATTTCTGAACAGATGAGAGCCCAGATCGCCGGCTTGACGCAGGCGATTGATAACTCGGAGACAGCTATTTCGCTGGTTCAGACCACTGAAGCGAACATGGCGGAAGTAGCGAACCTGCTGGTGTCTATGCGCCAACTGGCCATCCATGCTTCAAACGAGGCTGTGAATGACGAGGTTATGCTGGAAGCGGATCAGCAGGAAATGGAAAATGCCTTGGCCACCATCGAACGGATTTCTGAACAAGCGCAATTCGGTCAGAAAAAATTGTTGGATGGTTCCAGGGGAGCTTCCGGGGTTACAACCGGGGCTAATCTGGATTTTGTCGGGGCAACACTGGCGACCGGCGATTCCAGGGAAAATGGATTTGCGGTCAAGGTGACAGAACTTGCTACCAGGGCAAATGCCGCAGGTACCCAGGTGTTGACAAATGAAATTGTGAAGGCCGGGGAGACGTTGACCATCATTGAAAATGGTAAAATGGCGACGTATACCTCTCATGCGGATGACACATCGGCCACGATGATCCAGAATCTAAGATCCGAAGTTGCAAGGAAAGGATTAAATGTTGATGTAATCCTTAATGAGCAGGGTATTCTGGAGGTTTTTCATAAAGAATACGGTTCTGAATTTGGCTTCCAAGTTATGAGTTCCACGGATGGAATTCTTAGCAAGGCCGGAGGAGAGATCAGCATAGCCGACAAAGGTGTGGACATTAAAGGCACGATCAATGGTGAATCAGCAGTTGGTAAAGGGCAGATTCTGACCGGAGTGGAAGGCGCAAAATGTGTTGATGGACTCAGTGTTCGTTACACCGGAGATGCAGGAATCGTCTTTGACCCCGGATGCGTTGTCGCTGATATTGAAACCGGTGAGATTATTGAAGAACCTCCTCCACAGGAAATGCCTGAAGGTGGTATCGAGGTTGGACGTGTGTTTGTATCCCAGAATTCCATGAAGTTTCAGGTCGGTGGTAACAGGGGACAAACAGTGGGTATTTCGGTCGGAAGTATGAACCCGGAAAAACTGGGTACCGGAATTATGAATAAATCCGGTTATCGAAATATAAATGATATTGATGTCCGTAACTTTCAAGGCGCTCAAGATGCTTTGGAACTGATTGATGATGCCATCAACGATATATCAGCTCTCAGGGGTGAATTGGGAGCATTTCAGAAAAACACATTGGAGGCAAATTTATCAAATATAAGAATTGCAAACGAAAACCTGATTTCATCTGAATCAGTCATTCGAGATGTGGACATGGCAAAAGAAATGGCTTCTTTTACCAGGAACCAGATTATGACCCAGTCCGCAACAGCAATGCTGGCTCAGGCGAACCAACTACCCCAAAATGTTTTGCAGCTATTGGGGTAGGGTAGTGCCGAAGAAAACAGGAAGGTCTTCTTCGGAATAGACCGGGATTTATTTAGATAAACCGGTCGTTTTTAAGTGAATTGTTGTCAGAATTTTGAAAATAAACCAAGCAGAAGCATAAGGCAGTTTTGGTTTTGGATTTGATGAATACAACGATTCTGTTATTTTTTATGCAAATTAAACCCTAGTGTAGAAAGTATAATCTACAGGGAGGTGGATTTTGACTTTTCGAGTAAACCATAACGTCGCGGCGCTGAATTCGCACCGGAGGTTACAAGCAAACAATGCTGGTTTAACGAAGAATCTGGAAAAGCTATCTTCCGGGACAAGGATCAATCGGGCTTCTGAAGGTCCCGCTGCGTTTATGATATCGGAGCATATGCGGTCTCAAATCGCGGGATTGAATCAGGCCATTGATAACTCGGAAACAGCGGTTTCCATGATTCAGACGACTGAAGCAGCAATGTCTGATGTTGGTAATCTCCTGAATAACATGCGGCAGCTGGCAATACATGCTGCCAATGAGGGTGTTAATGACGATGCAGCGCTACAAGCAGACCAGCAAGAGGTGGACTTCATCCTTGCTGCGATCAGTAGGATTTCCTCACAGGCACAGTTTGGAAATCAAAAGCTGCTTGATGGTTCTATGGAAACTACCGGAACTACTTCGGGTAAGGACCTGGAGTTTGTCACAGCTACCTTGGCTACGGGTGATTCTCGTGAAAATGGTTTTGATGTAAAGCTAACGCAACTTGCGACGAAATCTGACGTCATAGGTACGCAAGCGCTTACGGATGAAATCATAAAAGCGGGCGAAACCCTGTCTGTGATTGAAAACGGGAAAATGGCGACCTATACCACCACCAGAGATGATACGGTGGATACGGTAGCTAAAAACCTGCAATCAGAGATTATAACCCAGGGGATCAATATTGATGTACAGCTGACAGACGCAGGAACTTTGAACCTGATCCACAGGGAATATGGTTCCGATTATAGATTCCAAGTTTCAAGCAGTACGGCTGGAGTGTTAAGTAAAGATGCCGGAGATGTTGAAGTTGCCAATATTGGGTTAAACATAAAGGGTACCATAAACGGAGAATCTGCCATCGGTAAGGGCCAGGTCCTTACGGGTATCAAAGACTCTAAGTGTATCGACGGATTGAGTGTTCGATACTATGGTGATGGTAAAGAAGGATTTTTACCCCCTGAATGTGAAGTAAACGATCTGGAGGATCCCAACGCACAGGAACCGCCGGAAAGGATAACCAACGACAATATGCCAGAGGACGGTGTATCGGTCGGTCGTGTTTACGTAACTCAAAATGGTACGCGTTTTCATATCGGCGGTAATCAGTATCAAACAGTCGGGCTTTCAATTAAGAACGTGAACCCGGAATATATGGCGTTGAACGTCAATAACCGTTCCGGCTTCAAGAGTTTGGCAGATGTTGATTTGACGACGTTTCAAGGAGCCCAGGATACCCTGAAGCTCGTTGATGCTGCGATTGACCAGGTATTGGAAAACAGAGGTGAACTGGGGGCGTTTCAAAAGAACTCCCTGGAAAGCAATCTTTCCAATATCAGAATCGCAAATGAAAACCTGATTTCTTCAGAATCGGTCATTCGTGATACGGATATGGCAAAAGAAATGGCCAATTATACCAGAAATCAGATCATGACTCAGTCATCAAGTGCCATGCTGGCCCAGGCAAATCAGATACCTGAGAACGTCTTAAAACTGATTGGATAATCATAAATTGGTAATCCATTCAATATTTTGATTAAGAATATCTCATTTGAACGGGTGATTGCCGAAAACGTGCTTTTCGGTCTTAATCGCCTGATCAACAGGGATGAGGAACAGTCAACCAAATTTGGAGCGAGTATGAATCGAACCTTATAGGGTGGTGTGTGCTGTCGGAACGACAGGTGTGCACTGGAACAACCGACAGTAATAGGGCCGAATTCCCTGTTATTCATTTGATATAATCTACTCAGGGTAACAAAATTGAATCGTTCCGATTCAACAACACAACCGTCTAAATCCTGCAAGGATGCAGGTGTGGGCGTGAAAAAACTCAAAGTAATCCCTACAAGGAGGTAGATTATGAGTTTACGGATCAATCACAATACCAGTGCCTTAAACTCTCACCGAAATCTTGCAACCAACCAGGCTCGCATGGCGAAGACCCTGGAGCGGTTATCCTCTGGATTAGCTGTCAACAGGGCCGCTGAAGGTCCTGCCAAGCTTGTGATTTCGGAGCAAATGAGAGCACAAATTGCTGGTTTAAACCAGGCAATTGATAACTCGGAAACAGCAGTTTCCATGATTCAAACTGCCGAAGCAAACATTTCGGAGATCAACAATTTGCTTGTTGGTATTCGACAACTGGCCATCCATGCCTCTAACGAAGGTGTGAATGACCAGGTCATGCTGGAAGCTGATCAGCAGGAAATCGATAATGCTATTGCCACCATCGATAGAATTGCCAGTCAGGCCCAGTTTGGAAACAGGAAGATCCTTGATGGTTCAAGAGGTGCATCAGGGACTACAACAGGAAATGACCTTGAATTTGTTGGCGCAACGCTGGCCACGGGTGACTCACGGGAAAATGGATTTGACGTGAAGATCACCCAGGCAGCCTCAAAAGCCAATATTTCAGGTACAACCGTTTTAACCCAGGAGATCGTATCAGCCGGTGAAACCCTGACCGTGATCGAAAATGGGAAAATGGCATCTTATACCTCAAATGCTGATGATACAGCAGAAACAGCCGTTCAAAACTTGCGATCCGAAATGGAACGCAAGGGATTGGACCTGGACATTAAGCTGAATGAGGGCGGCATTATTGAAATCAAACACCGCCAATTCGGTTCTGATCCCTCTTTTCAAGTCTCAAGCAGCACCGCTGGGGTACTGAGTGAGAATGCAGGAGAGATTCAGATTTCCAATCAAGGACAAAATGTCAAAGGTACCATCAACGGTGAATCTGCCATCGGCAAAGGTCAGATCCTTACAGGAGTAAAAGGAGCCAAATGTGTTGATGGTTTAAGTATTCGCTACTATGGCGAAGGTAAAGGTGTTGAAATTCCACCTGCCTGTGAAGTTGCAGATATCGAGGTGGAAGGTGATGAAGCAGAGCCGGCACAAAGGCCTGAAATAACTGAAGAAGGCACTTCAGTGGGACGAGTCTTTGTGGCACAGAATTCAATGAAGTTCCAGGTTGGAGCCAACCAGGGCCAAACCGTCGGAATCTCGGTTGAAAGCGTGGGTTCTGAAAGTCTCGCCAGGGGAATCGCCAACCAGTCGGGATTTGACAGTCTGGCTGATGTGGATGTCCGCACCTATAACGGAGCACAGGATACACTGAAGATCGTCGATCAGGCGATCAATGATATCACGGCACTTCGTGGTGAACTGGGGGCATTCCAAAAGAATACCCTGGAAGCGAATCTGTCTAACTTGAGAATTGCAAACGAAAACCTGATCTCTTCAGAATCCATCATTCGCGATGTGGATATGGCAAGAGAGATGGCCGAGTTTACAAGGAACCAGATTATGACGGAATCTGCGACCGCCATGCTGGCTCAGTCCAATCAGTTGCCGGCAAACGTGCTGCAACTGATCGGCTAGAACAATATTCCCCTGGTCTGACCAGGGGAATACAGCTCAAAACCTCATACAAAATTCTTCCTTTGAAAAAAGAAGCCGAAACCATGGAGGGTTTCGGTTACTTTTCCGATCATTGTCCCACTACCTTGCACTAATTATCTTGATTGGTGAATAATTGTAAATCATCTCTGATTGGTCATTTTTCCGGAAATTATAGTTTATTGAGCCAGTACATTTCACGTTATGCCTATTTACAGACTGGGTACCGAACTGATTTTCCCTGATCCGGCATTTGCTGACCCGGAGGGTTTGTTAGCCGTGGGAGGCGATCTTTCTCCCGAACGATTGTTACTGGCCTACAGCATGGGCATCTTTCCCTGGTATTCCGACGACCAGCCTATCCTTTGGTGGTCACCAGATCCACGATTGATAGTACAGCCCGAAGATGTTCATATCTCCAAAAGTCTGCAAAGAACAATAAAAAACGGCAAGTTCACAGTAACATTTGATACCGATTTTCGTTCCGTTATCCAACACTGCAGCGAGATGAAGCGTCCGGATCAGGCAGGTACCTGGATTACCGAGGAAATGATAGAAGCCTACTCTTTGTTGCACCTCAAAGGGTTTGCCCATTCAGTGGAAACGTATCTGGACGGAAAATTAGTGGGTGGTCTCTATGGGGTGTCTTTGGGCAAGGCTTTTTTTGGAGAGTCAATGTTCAGTACCTGTTCAGATGCATCAAAGGTAGCATTGGCCGCTTTGTCCAGGAAATTAGCCGACTGGCAATTTGATTTCATCGATTGCCAGGTCACCACACAACACCTGGTGCGTATGGGAGCCCGGGAAATTTCACGAAATGACTTTTTGGATCGGTTAAATAGTGCTCTTTATTTTGACACCCGTCGGGGAGCTTGGCACTGAAGATTCCAGGCTGTTACGGTTCAATCATTTTTGTGTGAGTATCTCCTTCTTTAAACTGAACCAGTGTATATGGCTGTTGATTCATAAAATAAAAATCGAATTTGGATTTTTTCTCTCCCAGCAATGCTTGAATAAAAAATGAGGTCGGTTCAACTCGCACAGTAATAACTTCACGTTTACCAAATAATGTCTCCCTGGTTTTTTTCTTTTTTACTGACGCTTTCATGCTCAACTGGCTGAGCGATAAAGGTAGTCCTTTGTTTGTCAGTTCAACTGCAACAACCGGTAGATATAAGGTAAAACGGATCGTTTTCTTTTTAACCAGTTCATTTATCTGGGATTGAAGGTAAAAAGAAAGTACCTCAAAGGGCACCAGATCGGGAGTTATTTTGATTTTAAATTCCCTTTTTTTGCCCTTTTCCCAGACCTGGGTTAAAATTTTGTTCCTTTTATAGATATTAAGTGTTTTTAAATTGGTCCTAAAATCCTCCTCTTGATATTTAATCAATTCCCCACTTTTCTCATCAAACCACAACGTTTTCTCAGTGTAAGTTTCAAGATCTTTATCCAGGTTTCTGGATTTCTCCAACAACTCTCCGGTCTCATGATTAACTGAGTATTCAAGGGTCGTATACCCGGTTATTTCCTTCTTTTTAGTATTCCAGTGATGAAACCTCTTGGCAGTTCTGTCAGTCAGCTGGCTCTTAAAACTGTAGCCACTGACTTCAACCGGGAACAAAAGGATGAGAAACACAACTGAGGTGAACAGGAAACCGACTACAGTTATGTCGATTGAATAAGATGATTCTGGCGATCGTGACATTGTTTATTTGTTTTTTTTCTTCTACTATGAAGGGATATTCAACGAGTTGAAACGATTAACATAAATAACCGGGTAACCATTTGAATCGAAATGGTTTTATTTAGTGTCTGAACGGAAAATCGTTAAACCTTTATCCGGCCTGGTGCCAGATACCGGATTCAGCTTGAAAATTAACGTGCTGTCAGACGCCAGCTTTCAGCGTTCAGTTTAAGGCATTGCAAATACAAGCCATAACTGGCTGAGAGCTGATCGTTGAAAGCACTAAACTTTGATGCACCTAGCTGCTTTTAAAGGTTTTATTGGTTTGGGGTAAATCGGTTTTTATTCAGACTAAAGCATTATTTCAAATTCTTAAAGTCGGTAATAGTATGAATATTCTCAATTTCACCAAAATGGAAGGTGCGGGCAACGATTACATTTATGTAAATCTATTTGAAGAGAATGTGAAACACCCGGGTGAGTTGGCAAAAATTATCAGTCATCGCCATTTTGGAATTGGTTCCGACGGGCTGGTATTGATTGCTCCCAGCGACAACGCCGATTTGAGAATGATCATGTTTAATTCGGACGGCTCAGAATCGGAAATGTGTGGCAACGCCATTCGTTGCGTCGGTAAATACGCTTTTGAAAGAAATCTTGTACAGTCAAAGCAAATCTCTGTAGAAACCGGAGCCGGTATCAAAACCCTGGATTTAAATGTTGATCAGAATAACAAAGTCGATACTGTCACAGTACTAATGGGGGAACCGGAGCTGGATGCGCGTTTAATCCCCAGCACATTGGATGGAAAGCAGATTGTCGATCAGGCATTTTCCTTTGGAGCGCTGGAATTGAAAGGAACGCTGGTTTCCATGGGGAATCCCCATTTTGTCACATTTGTTGAGAATGTTGAGGAAACACCGGTAAAGGAATGGGGACCGATAATAGAACATTCGGATTATTTTCCAAATAGAATCAATATTGAGTTTGTGCAAATCGTATCTGACAAAGAAGTGATTCAGCGAACCTGGGAAAGGGGAGCAGGTGAAACATGGGCTTGTGGAACCGGAGCTTCGGCAGTGTGTGTTGCCGGCATTTTAAATGGCGTAACCACGGAAACTATTACCAATCATTTGACCGGTGGAGACCTGAAATTGACCTGGCAAGGAGCCGGCAACCAGGTTGTCATGGAAGGCCCGGCCAGGGAAGTGTTTTCCGGGGTCTGGAATTACGATCTTCATAAGTAATAAAAAAACTTACCGATTTTCCAAAGGGCGAAGGATAATTAACCAACATGATTGATATCTCACGAATAAAAAATGTAGCGGCTTTTCAGTTTTTATCGGAAAAATTGAAATGGAAAACCTGGATGAGCTCAACCAATATTGAGTTTATCCTTGCTTGTCTGGTCGGAATCGGAGCTGGCCTGGCTTCAGTTCTGTTCAGGCACTTGTTGGAAGGGATGCACTATATCTCTTTTGAGTGGCTATACCCCAAATTATCTCAAATATCAGTCTATTTACTACCGATCATCCCTATGATCGGGGCGATGCTGCTAATTCCCTTTTCATTGAAATACCCGGGTGAGATTAATGGATATGGTATGCCCAGGTTTTTGATCAGCGTTCATATCAGGGGAGGGTTGATCAGAACCAGGCAGGTCTTTGTAAAGATGCTCACTGCTGCTATTACCATAGGGACAGGAGGATCAGCGGGGGTGGAGGGACCGATTGCCCAGATTGGTGGGGCGGTTGGTTCATCAATTGGACGTTTTTTTCAAATGGGCAGTCATCGTTTGAAGGTGCTGGTAGCTTGCGGGTCTGCCGCCGGTATTGCGGCACAGTTTAATGCTCCTTTGGCAGGGGTGCTGTTTGCCCAGGAAATAGTCATGGTGGGAGAGTTCCAGCTCCGGACATTCGGAGTGATAGTTATCTCATCCGGATTGGCTACCGCCATCGCCAGGGCGTTTTATACATCCGCACCGACTTTCGGATCCTTAAATTATGACTTTATCAGCTATTATGAATTCGGATTGTATGTTGTTCTGGGATTACTTATAGGTTTTCTGGCATACGCCTTTATCAAGGTTTTCTTTTTTATCGGGGATTCCTTCCAACAATTAAAAATACACTCACAGGTCAAGCCTATTGCCGGTGCCTTTTTAGTTGGCTGCCTGGGCATATTGCATTTTGGAGTTATGGGCGATGGTTATGACTATATACTTGATGCAATCAAATCTCCTGCAGCCATACCCATTGGAGCTATTGCGTTACTTGTCGTCCTAAAAATGATTGCGACCTCTATCACCTTGGGATCAGGTAACGTTGGAGGTGTTTTTGCTCCCTCGCTTTTTATCGGGGCAATGATCGGAGCTGTGTTTGGCTGGGCAGCAGACCTTGCGTTTCCCGGTCTTGGCATTCAGCCAGGCTCTTACGCACTGGTTGCCATGGGGGCATTTCTGGCAGCTGCCACACATTCCCCAATGACTTCCATCTTTCTGCTGTTCGAGATTACGGGGAATTACGAGGTCATTATTCCCATCATGTTTGCTTCTGTTATCGGTGTCATGGTTGCAAGAAAATTGTGTCCTGATTCGTTGGATTCCATGGAGCTTTCACGCCAAGGCATCTATCTCCACAAAGGAGTCGAAGCCAACATTCTTAACTCCATTCAGGTTAAGAGCGTTATGGTCAAAGATTTTGAATCTATCCCCGAAACCATGAGCTTTGCAGAATTTATGGAGTTTTTCCCCCTCAGCAAAACCCAATACTACCCGGTTTTGGATTACAAAAACAGGATGACTGGTGTGGTGTCTTTCCAGGATATTCGGGAAATCATGCTGGAGGATGGCCTGGAGCACGTGGTGGTGATGAAAGAGCTGGCGGAAACTGATTTGATCAAACTATTCCCCCATGATAATCTGACAACAGCAATCAAAAAATTCGGAATCAAAGACATCGGCACAATACCCGTTGTTGATCCCGAAGATCATCAAAAGATCATAGGCATCCTGAAACGTAAAGACGTTATCGATACCTACAATAAAGCGGTTCTGGTGAGTGACATCGAAAGGCAACATTGAACCAATACAACGAGGCAACCAAATGAAGATTAATATTGAATATTGCTCTGCTTGAAACTACCTTCCCCAAGCCACCAGTTTGATGGATAAGATAAAACGAGAAATGAATGTGGAGGCAAAACTCCAACCTTCCGGGGGCGGAGTATTTGAAGTGACTGTTGATGGGACCCTGGTCTATTCCAAAAAGAAAACAGGGCAATTCCCCAATGAAAACGATCTTTTGAATCAACTAAAAAAACTGTAAAGTTCAGGACGGCTGTATGACCAGCATTCAGCCGTCTGCTGCTCTATCATGAACAATCAAGCCTTCCAATTTGACCCATCAGTAACAAGTCCCGGTATATTGACCTATTAACGATTTTCAACTCCCTTGTCTTTTTGGCCTACTAGGCACATATCGTAAAATAAGTGTATTAATATCAGATATTTAAAATGTGGTATCTCCATTGCAGTTATCCAGCATACTTTCGATTTTTAAATTTACAATCAAAAATGCAAAGGAGAACATCATGTCAAAAGTTATCGGAATCGACCTGGGAACAACCAATTCTTGCGTAGCTATTATGGAGGGCGGAGACCCTAAAGTAATCACCAATGCCGAAGGGTTGAGGACAACACCCTCTGTTGTTGCATTCTCAGGTAGTAACGAAAGACTGGTCGGTCAGGTTGCCAGACGGCAGGCGATTACAAATCCCGAAAATACGGTATATGCAGCTAAGAGGCTAATCGGTCGACAATTCGACGCAGTTGAGTCTGACAATGAAACCTTAAGTTATCATATTTCTAAAGCCCCTAATAATCTGGTACAAATTGATATTAAAGATAAAAAGTATTCTCCGGCTGAAATCTCGGCATTTGTTCTTCAAAAGATGAAGCAAACCGCCCAGGATTATTTGGGTGAAGAGGTCAAAGATGCTGTTATTACGGTACCGGCTTACTTTAATGATGCCCAACGACAGGCGACTAAAGACGCCGGAAAAATAGCCGGTCTTAATGTATTGAGAGTGATTAATGAGCCGACCGCAGCAGCCCTGGCTTATGGTTTGGACAAGAAACAGGAAGAAATTATTGCTGTGTTTGATTTGGGAGGCGGAACCTTTGATGTTTCCATTCTAGAGATCGGCGGCGGTGTATTTGAAGTAAAATCTACCAACGGAGATACTCATCTGGGTGGTGAGGATTTTGATCAACGTATTATCGATTATCTTGCAGACGAGTTTCTAAAAGAACAAGGTATTGAACTTAGAAAAGATAAGATGGCGTTGCAACGTCTGAAGGAAGCAGCTGAAAAAGCCAAACATGAGCTTTCCAGCTCTTTGGAAACAGACGTAAATCTGCCGTTTATCTCTGCTGATGCTTCAGGTCCCAAACACTTGAATATTAAACTTACCAGGGCAAAATTTGAGCAACTGACAGATGATCTGGTTAAGCGATGTCTTGAGCCCATGAAATCAGCCATTAAAGATGCAGGTTTACAACCTGGTGATATCAGCGATGTTATTCTGGTAGGCGGGATGACAAGAATGCCAAAAATTGAAGAAACCGTTTCTGAGTTTTTTGGTAAAACTCCCCATAAAGGTGTAAATCCCGATGAAGTGGTCGCAACCGGTGCTGCCATTCAGGGTGGTGTTTTGACTGGTGATGTAAACGATGTGTTATTGCTGGATGTAACGCCCCTGTCCTTAGGAATCGAAACCCTGGGTGGAGTCGCTACAAGATTGATCGATCGCAATACCACTATACCATGTAATAAAAGCCAGATTTTCTCAACGGCGGATGACAACCAATCTGCTGTCAGTATCCATGTGGTTCAAGGTGAAAGGGAAATGGCTGCAGATAACAAAACCCTTGGAAGATTTGAGCTGGTTGGAATTCCACCGGCACCTCGCGGTGTTCCCCAGATTGAAGTGACATTTGATATCGATGCAAACGGAATCGTACATGTTTCGGCAAAAGACCTGGGAACCGGTAAAGAGCAGAAAATTCAAATCACCACATCAAGTGGTCTGTCCAAAGAAGAAATAGATCAAATGGTTCAAGACGCGGAGATGCACGCCGAAAGCGATAAGGAAAAATTGGAGCTGATCAGCCACAAGAACCAGGCGGATACACTTGTATATCAATGTGAGAAGTCTCTTTCCGAATCCGGTGACAAAATGTCTCCGGAACAAAGAGGAGCCATAGAAGCTGCTGTAAACGATGTGAAAAAGGCAATGGAAGGTACGGATCTCAATGTACTTAAGTCCGCAATTGAAAAATTGACCAAGCTGTTCCATGAAGCATCAGCATCCATGTATGGAAATACTCAGCAACAGGACCAGGCAGGCGCAACTCAATCTGATACCACGCAGCAGAACAAAGAAAAAGACGAGAATGTTGTGGATGCCGAATTTGAAGAGATGAGTAACTAAAAAAAGAGCTTTTCAACTCAACAGGTTGAAAAGCTCTGTTCAAATCGTTTCATAAAAAAAGCCTGCTAGGGGGCAGGTTTTTTTTAATTCCCCAATAGCTTGTTAGCATAGGCAATAAAATCATCTGTTTTTACTGGCTTTACCAAAAACAGATCTGCACCGGCTTCCAGTCCTTTGACCTTATCTTCCGGGTCTGACTCAGTGGTAATCGCCATTATCGGAACATCCTTGTACTTTGGTTGGGCTCTTATTTCTTTGCAGAATGTGTATCCATCCATTTTAGGGGTGTTAATGTCAAGGACGATCAGATCGAAATCCTCAGCGAGGGCTTTTTCCAACGCTATCATATTATTTTCGGCTTCAGTCACTTCATAACCTGCGGATTTCAAAAGTGTTGAATGCACATTTAATACGATAGGGGAATCTTCGGTTACCAATACTTTTTTTGCCATTCTCTTCCTTTTTTCAGAATTTGACTAAGATACCAACCTTTGTACCAATGATCTAACTCCAAAGGGTTTCGCCAGATAAAAATCAGTGACATCCGAACTCGATCTGGAAACATGAAAATCAACCGATTTCATTCGAAACGCTGAGAGTCGTGTTGATCGGATAGCCTACTGAAACAGTCTCCTTTGGATAACTCCAAACTACCAAGATACTATATCTATTTGAAGTGGATGTAAAATACTAATTGAGGAGACCGATATCTGATTCATGGGCACTGGATTGGAAAAGCAGTTTCCCCTTCAGGTAGAAAAGATAACGGTGCGTGAATGATATCTTACTTTTGCAGTTCATTGGACATCAAAAACAGATTACGATGAGCAGTTACGAACTTAAAGGCTGATAACACAATTTTCCGAATCTCCAAAAGGTGTTGTGACATAACCATCTGCCTGACTGTCGTTTTCCCATCGTTGCTGATCTATCAGATATCTGAACTGATAACTCCGACCTTTTTCCAATTCCAGGTCTGTCGTAAATGTGCCGTTCTTGAGCTTTTTAAGAGGTGTGGCTTTGGTATTCCATTGATTAAACTCCCCAACCAAATTCACGGTGCTGGCTTCATTAACAACGTTTTTTGGAAGTCTGAAATTTACTTTGCAGGTGCTTTTTGTTTTAAAATATGTCTTTTTTATTGTCATGGAATCCTCGTTTTAAAATCATATCACAAAAAATGCGTATGAGAATCATCCGCAGAGATATACCAATAAAAGTATCAGACAATGTTTCAGTCGACAACCATTTTAGCCAATTGCCGAAATTGAAACCTTGCGAATGTTAACCACCTGAATGAACAAAAGCTCTAATATTTTGATTTATAAATAGTTATACAAAGAACCTTAAACAAGCCAGCGTGTGACAATAAGCCTTCGACAATTTCAGGTAAATATTTTATATCTAACTTAGGATGTCGTGCTTTACAAAACCCGACTTTGCATAAATGGAAAGACGACGAAAATTTTAAGATGGCATGAAGAAATATGAAATTTAAGTCAATAATATTTGATATGGATGGTACCCTGCTGGATACCGTTGCTGATATTGGCAAAGCCGCGAACCGGGCCTTGGCTCGCAATGACTTTCCGCAGCATCCCATGGAGAGTTATAAACACTTTGTTGGCGAAGGAGCCAGGTTATTAATCGAACGGGCTTTACCTTTGGAAAATAGAACGGAAGATTTGATAACGGAATGCCTGGATGTATTTTTCCGGGAATACAACAACACCTGGAATAACAATACACGACTATACCCGGGCATTGAGGAGCTATTAAACAGCTTGTCAAAATTACCCCTTACCCTGTCTATTCTTTCCAATAAACCTGATCAATTCACTAAAGCCTGTGCTGCGGAGTATCTGGATTCCTGGCAGTTTTTCAGGATAATCGGTAATAGTGATGCAATTCCCCGCAAACCGGATCCAACAGGAGCTAATTCAATTGTGTCAGATTTGAACCTGGAGGCTGAAGAATGTCTTTTCGTCGGAGATACAAAAATCGACATGCAAACGGCCAATGCGGCCGGAATGACCTCTGTCGGGGTGCTTTGGGGATTCAGACCCAGGGAGGAACTCGTAGAAGCCGGGGCACATCACCTGATTGATGATCCCAAAGATTTGTTAGATATTTTGTAATGAGCTGATATCAACCTTAATGAAACCCACTTTTTTGTAACAAGGTCAATATGGAAGTCGCAATTATATCAGATAGCCACTATTCAACAGATCGAGTCAGGCAGCTTTTCAACCATTTGGAAGCGAAGGGAATTCGCCATTTGATTCATGCCGGGGATTTTATAGGCAACGGTATTGACGGTATTTTCAAAGATTACCCAAGTATCAAAGCCTGGGTCGCCAGGGGAAATTGCGACAGCCAAAGTGATATTGTGGAAGCTGTCAACGAAATGGATCATGTCACTGTTGGTGATATAGTAAGATTTGAGTTGGAGGGGGTATCTTTCCTTTTAGCCCATATTCCCGGAATGGCTTTTAGTGCGTTGGATAAAGCCCACGCCGACGTTTTGATTCACGGGCATACCCACATGCCAAGAATTGAAAAATTCAATAAAACTATGGTTTTAAATCCGGGATCAATCATGGATGGCGATGGTTATATGATTCTGGAGGTCCCTGAATTGGAGGTTCAGCGATATTTTAACTATTAAATCGAATGCAAACCTGAAAATGGAGATAACAACCAACTGTGCGATACCGGATAGTGAGATTACCTACGAGTTTATGCGCTCCAGCGGTCCCGGTGGGCAAAATGTAAATAAAGTTGAATCAGCTGTACGACTGAAGTTTGATCTGAAAAACAATCGTTCTTTACCGGAAGAGGTTAAAGCAAGATTGTTCAAGATTGCCGGAAATAGAATCACCAAATCCGGTATGTTAACGCTCGTAGCGCGCAGATCCAGAAGACAGGATAAAAACAGGAAGGATGCCATCAAACGGTTGAGAGAACTGGTTGAACAAGCTTCCAGGAAGCCCAAACCCTTCAAAAAAACAGCAGTCCCCCTTCGCTCCAAACTGAACAGACTTGATTCCAAAAAACGCCGGAGTCAGCAAAAGCAGCTTCGGCGCACCCCTTCAGATACGGAATAAGCTAGTCCCGTGTTAATTGGCGATATTTAATTCGATGTGGCTGGTCTGCGGCCTCCCCAAGTCTCTTTTTTCGATCCGCTTCATAATCCGAGTAGTTTCCTTCAAACCATTCCACATGGCTGTTGCCCTCAAAAGCGAGTATGTGAGTCGCGATACGATCCAGGAACCAGCGGTCATGGCTGATGACAACCACACAGCCGGCGAATTGTTCCAAGGCTTCCTCCAGGGCACGCATGGTATTTACATCCAGATCGTTGGTGGGTTCATCAAGTAAAAGGACATTGGATTCGGATTTTAGTATCTGCGCCAGATGCACACGGTTTCTTTCTCCACCTGAAAGGATACCAACCTTTTTCTGTTGGTCTGCCCCGGAAAAATTAAATCTGGCAACGTAAGCTCTCGAATTTACAGTTCTATCACCAATTTTTACAACATCCTGGCCGTCGGATATAACTTCCCAAATCGATTTTTCCGGATCCAGTGTGTCCCTGTCCTGATCAACATAGGCCAGCTTTACTGTTTCTCCCAGGTTGAACGAACCTGAATCGGGTTTGTCTTTGCCGGTGATCATCTTAAACAGGGTAGATTTCCCGGCCCCGTTAGGTCCGATAATACCGACAATTCCGCCTGGAGGGAGTGCAAAATCAAGATTTTCCATTAACAGTTTTTCTCCAAACGCTTTATTGACCTGTTCAGCCTGTATAACCACTTTACCCAGGCGTGGCCCTGGCGGAATATAAATTTCCAGTTCTCTGGAAAGCTTCTCGGATTCTTGTTTCAGCAGGTTTTCATAAGAATTGATTCTGGCTTTTGATTTTGCCTGTCTGCCTTTGGGAGACATCCGAATCCACTCCAGTTCCCTCTGCAAGGTACGTTGCCGATCCGACTCTTTCTTCTCTTCCATTTGCAACCGGTTCTGTTTTTGTTCCAGCCAGGATGAATAATTTCCTTTCCAGGGAATGCCATGCCCGCGATCCAGTTCAAGAATCCAGCCGGCAACATTGTCCAGAAAATACCTGTCGTGGGTTACGGCTATGATGGTGCCTGCATAATTTTTAAGATGAATTTCCAACCAGGCTACCGTTTCGGCATCCAGGTGGTTTGTGGGCTCGTCGAGCAATAAAATATCCGGTTTTTGCAATAACAATCTGCATAAAGCCACACGGCGTTTTTCCCCACCGGAAAGTACCTTAATCGGTGTATCCCCGTCAGGGCAACGTAAAGCATCCATAGCCTGATCCAACCGTGCATCGAGATCCCAGGCATCCAGATTGTCTATTTTTTCCTGCACTTCCCCCTGTCGCGCAATTAAATCGTTCATTTCATCGTCAGACATGGGTTCGGCAAACTTCTCGCTTAACTGATTGAATTCATTAATTAAGTCCACAGTTTCCTGAACGCCTTCCTCAACGATTTCTTTTACGGTTTTGGCTTCATCGAGCTGAGGTTCCTGCTCAAGAAAACCAATAGTATAACCCGGGCTGAGGACGGTTTTACCATTAAAATCCTTATCAACACCGGCCATGATCTTCAACAAGGTACTTTTTCCCGATCCATTGAGTCCAAGAACACCGATTTTCGCCCCGTAAAAATAGGAAAGGGAAATATCCTTTATAACTTGTTTTTGATTAAAATATTTATTTACACCGATCATCGAATAGATGATCTTATTCGGTTCGTCGCTCATTTGCGTACCTTATTTTGGATGTGGTGAAATATCAGTAGAAACAACTGTTTTTGTGCGTTATAGGTGTTTTCTTCAGGATTTTAAAGCTACCAGATTGACTAATTTTTGAAAAGGATTTCCAGATGCATTGGATTTACTTTGATTGATCTACGTTCCCCTGAAAGGGGATTTCAT
>JAKSDL010000176.1 GCA_022360105.1 Pseudomonadota bacterium | reverse complement strand
TTGGACGAATCACCTCTCATACAATTTGCAGAAACGCACCCATTGGTAAGCAAAGTCTGGTCGTCCAATGATCTGCCTTTGAACAACCCTTCCAAAATAGCTGAGCTGATATTATCACACGGCATAGAAAGATTGATTGTTGCCGGGGAAGTTCCCGGTTTTTATAAATCCTTTTTCTCAAAAGCCATGCAGCTGGCTGGGAAAAATCCGGAAGGTGTAACTTTGGCAGGGTTCAGGGAATTTGGAATTGCGAGTGATGAAGACATGGACCTGGCTAAGACTGTTATGTCATGTGCCATTAACAATGTTCCATTTGAAACTGTTTCGATTCCGGAAGAGGTCAAGGTGAACCCCGAGACATTGATCATCGGGGGAGGCATCGCCGGTGTTCAGGCATCTCTTGAGATCGCTGATGCCGGACAAAAAGTCCACTTGGTGGAACGAACAGGGACCATAGGCGGATATATGGCCACCTTTGACAAAACTTTTCCCACCCTGGATTGTGCTGCTTGTATCTTAACACCGAAAATGGGTGAGGTTGGCCAGCATCCCAATATTAACCTTTTGACCTACAGCGAGGTTAAAGAGATTAGCGGTTCGCCGGGAGACTACACTGTCCGGGTACTTCAAAAAGCCCGGTATATCAACAGTGATACCTGTATCGGTTGCGGTAGCTGTGCTGAAAAATGTCCCGGTAAAACGAAAAGCGAATTTGACTCGGGCACCACGATTCGCCGGGCTGCCTATATTCCTTTTCCCCAGGCTGTACCAAACAAATATCTTATCGATGGTGAGCATTGCACGTTCTTACTAAAAGGAAAATGCGGAACCTGTCTTAAAAAATGCCCGGTACCGGATTGCATCAACTTTGATGAAAAGGATAAGGAAGTCACTTTCAAGGTGGGAAACATTATTATTGCTACCGGCTACAAGCCTTTTGACGCTGCTCGTGATGAACGATACGGCTACGGTAAGTATCCCAATGTTGTTACCTCACTGGAATTTGAAAGGCTGGTGAATGCATCGGGTCCGACAGGCGGACAGATTTTTTTGCGATCACAGGATAAAAAAGGCAACTGGTTATTCAAAGCCAAGGGAGAATCGCCAAAATCAGTGGCAATAATCCACTGTGTGGGCAGCAGAGATCGAAATTTCAATCACTATTGCTCAAAAGTCTGCTGTATGTATTCCCTAAAGCTGGCTCACCTGGTTGTGGAAAAACTGCCCGGGGCCGAAGTATTTCAGTATTATATTGATATGCGTGCCTTTGGAAAAGGATATGAAGATTTTTACAATCGTATCAAGAACGAAGGAGTGAATGTGATTCGCGGCCGTACCTCCAATGTCACCCAGGTTGATGACAAACTTTTGTTAAGGAGTGAGGACATCGCAGGAGGCAGGCTTATAGAGCAAGAAGTAGATATGGTTGTTCTTTCCGTAGGTATGGAACCGCGAGAAGATGCTGCAAAGGTTGCGGAAATGGTTGGTATTACCCAGTCAACGGAAGGATGGTTTGTGGAATCGGACTATGTAAATAATCCGACAGGTACTTTCAAAGGAGGAATCTCCATTGCCGGTGCCTGCCAGGGACCTAAAGATATTCCTGATACCGTTGCCCAGGCTTCCGCTGCTGCATCCAGGGTATTGCAAAGTATTATGATTGGCAGGGTGAAGGGTAATGTCAGTGATTTAACACTGGCTGACATGGAAGGAAGAATTAAAAAACTGGCTTGAGTGCAAAATTAAAAAAGCACTCTTTTAGAGTGCAAATCGGATGTCTGATTCTTAGCCAGGGTTAACACCCTG
>JAKSDL010000157.1 GCA_022360105.1 Pseudomonadota bacterium | reverse complement strand
GAAGCCCTTGAAGCGGTAAAATCATCCTGTTTCAATCTCTTGTTAATGGATCTTCAAATGCCAAAAATAGATGGTATTGAAGCTACACGACTTATCATCGAACAAATACCCGAAGAAGATCGGCCAGTTATCATTGCATTAACTGCTGTCGTATCAAACGATGTTAGACAGAGCTGCATGGACATAGGCATGAAGGGGTTTATTTCCAAACCCATCAGCATGAAAAAACTGGCAGAAACACTCAAGCAGTATTACTAGTTTCCGGTTCCCGGAAAGCCTGATTTTATCCAATCTCTCAATTGTTCGATTCCCTGCTCTTCGGGGTAAGGGACATGATAGTTCATAACCTGCTTCAATTTTTCTGTTCCCGGTCCTACCAAGACGCCTAGTCCAAAATCCCTGATCATCTCGTAATCGTTTTCCTGATCCCCAACAGCGATAATCTCCTCAGGTTTAAAGCCAAGTTTTTTGGTTAACCTAGCCGCTGCATCACCTTTGGAAACGTTTTTGTTGGTCATTTCAACATACCGCTCATGAGAGCGGAACAATCTGACTTGGGATTTCGTACCCAGGATGTCCTGCAGTTTTTTTTCAAAGGCGTCAATTTCAGTTTTTTGGGCATGAAAGACAATTTTAATGGGATCCTCGGTAAGTTCAGCCTTTAGATTGGGACAAATGGTTCCCACTTCAAAGTGGACGCCTTCATCGGGCCAGGGAGTGTCGTCAGTTTTATACAGCTCACCTTCCGAGAGATGAAATTTTGCTGAAATTTCAAATTGCGGGAGCAGCATTAAAACAATTAATGCGCTTTCAAGTGGAATACCGTTAATGATTTCGCGCTCGCCCGTGTCCGGATTGTCGAAAACCGCGCCGTTGCTGAAAACCATGGGTTCCACAATATTCAGACGATCTAAAAACGGTTTGGCGCTTTTATAGCTCCTGCCTGTCGCTACAGTGATCCTGTAACCGTTTTTTCTTATGTCATTAACGGCTTCGATAGTTCCTGGCAGCAGCTCAAAGGTCTGTGTTAGTAAGGTACCGTCCAGGTCAAAAACGACTAGCTTATAATTATTCATATGTTTAAAAACCGGAATAGGTTGATGATGAATTAGCCAGGTGCTGATTACTGGGTTTTAGCCGAATAAATTTTCGGATTTAACGATGGATCATTATACATTTTAAACTGCTTGTATAACTTGAAATGTCGTTCACCTTTTTTGATGTCATCGACCAGTTGCAAAAGACAGGTCAACAAATCTTCCCGCTGGATTTGAAGGATTTTTGTTTTACGCTTGGCTTCTTCGATATGATCTGAACTCACATCTTTACGCTTGGTCTCTTCCTTCATGTGGAATATTTTAAGTGACATGATAGAACAGCGATCGATAATACTACCAGGCGTTTCTGAATTGGCAGGTGAATTCCGGTTTATATCCGAGCCGTTTTCAGCCAGAATCTGCAGGATGGACTCGTCCAGGGCTTCTATCAGATCGTTTCTTTTTTGATTCAGTTTATCGATATTGCGCTTTACTTGTGCAATTTCACTGTCATCAACATCCGGAGCCCTGGCAATATCTTCCTCATGCCAAAGCAAAAAATTCTGCAAATGCTGGTTTTCCACAAGGCCTAAAAACCCGTCTGCAGAAGCTTCGGGCTTCTCCAAATGCCACTTTTTTACCAGTTCTTGTTGCAGAAGGTCAATTTTTTCAAGGTTTTCCATGAAATGTATTCTCTATAAAATGAAAACTAATATTGTTTGGCAGTATACAGAATTGTCGAACGGAAAAGGATGTGTTGTTTTTATAAAAACATATCCAACAAGCCGATACATATCCTGCAAGTAGACCGCTATTTGCTTTTTTTGGCAATCGTTTACATCAACGACTCTCCATCTTGTTGAAACATTTGCAATGTTAAACAGGTTTTATTCGTCTTTGTTTGAGGTAAGCAAAAAAATGACGGAAAAAGCGTGAGGTCTTGATCTTAAAACTGGTACTCTTGGTACCATTTTTTGCAGGATCATACAATTTGGCATTTAAATTGGATGGTTTTTCAAATATCAATGAAATAGATATTCGAAATTATCTGCAGAAAACGAATCCGGAGGGATGATGATTAAAAAAAGAATACTTACAATTTTGGCAGCCATTGCACTGGTATCGGGATTTACCACAACTGCTTTTGCTGAGTTGTTTTCGTTTGGTGTTGGCATTCCCGTTCAGCATAATTTTACCTCGGAATGGGAAGAAACCGGCGAAACTGTTGAATCGGACGGGACATCCGGTGCCTTCATACACGTCAAGTTTCCAATAATGCTGGGTGTTGGCTATGAAAATTACACCACAAAGCTAAAGCCGGTAGATAATACTGTCGATGATATGAGTATTACCATTAATATGATTGACGTCTTTTGGCTGACACCTGTGCCCATAATTAATTTCACGATTGGAGCAGGTTTGGGAACTACCGATATTGACTGTGAATACTCTAACGGTGATTCCTGTGATGATAGATTCAAAGATCCGGTTCCAGGTTCTGCCTACCAATGGTATCTCCAATTAGGATATGAATTCCTTCCTTATCTGGATGCTCATGTAAGTTATCATAACGTGACGGCAAAAGTGACCTATGAAGACGATGCGCCAAGCAATGGCGGTGATACTGATGCTTTGAACGGAAATGTAATTGGAATTGGTGTCGCGTTCATATTTTAGTTATATTCAAAACCAAGTAGCAGTTTTCAAAAGCTGCTACTTGCCCATGCCCCATAGTATTTGCCCTCAGACCCGCAGACTTGGATCTTCCCGCTAATCGACAAATTCTTCTTGGCACCTTATAGTAGTCACGCTAGTCTGAGTTCGACTATAATGTCGAACTGACCACTACCAGTTATCCTCACAGCCAGGTTCAAAAGATGTTGCCTGTGAGCCATTTAAACCTTAAGTTTGAGTGCCGTTTTGTCCGAGTCTCCGATCTTTGAACGATTTAAGCAGAAACGTTCGCTATCTTCCAAACAGAAAAAGATTCCCCAGGTATTCTTTCAGCTTGTTTTTGAAAAAAAATCCGCCAGACTTTTGACGGTTGATAAAGATCTGAACCTTGTCAAAGCAGATTTTAGAAACTACATCGGCGTCACGAGAGGTGTGTTAAAAGCGCTTTCCATGCTGGAATCGGAATCAAAGCGATCCATAACGTGGGACAAAAAAGAAGTGGGAATCGACTTGAGTTTAAACTCGTTTCTGCTGTGGCAGCTGAAGAAATGCGATAATTTTATCGATTTGGCAGGTAAAGCAGTTCGATTTTCTGAAGCTGAAGGCACTTATGTTTTGACCATCAAAGGTGAAGAACAATTGGAGTGCAGGCTTGGATTGAATACGGAAGACGGATTGCGGGAAAACATTGATATTATCAGCGAACGTTATGCTTTTCATGATGGTTTTATCTATCCCGTTAGTCATAACGGAATAGATTATTCAACATTAAGATCGTTTGAAACCTTGATTCTGCCAACAGAGCTGGAAAAGTACCTGAGCCTGTTCTTCTCCTACTGTCCGAATGTAGAGCTGAATTATAATGAATATGATATAGTTGAAGGACCTCAGATTCAAACAAAACCGACTGTTGTCATCGATAAAATAACTCCCGATCATTCCCTCTTTCTTAAAGTGGTTCAATCTCTTCCCGGATATGATCCGGAATTTGTGGAATTATACGATTTAACAAAGGTGGCGCTTGTTGATTGCCAGGTAAGGCAAATTGAAATAAGGGAAATTGATTCAACCTGGAATGAAACACCTGCAAATCCCATTCGAAGGTTGCTGAACCAACGGAAAAATGAATCGGAACAACAGCTTGAGTACTATCAGGATGAAAACTTTTTCATTATCGAGAATCCTTTATCGGAAATGTTTGTGCGGGACTTGTTACCCGCACTGCTTAAGGATTTTGCGATCTTTGGTTCTGAAAAGTTGCAGACATACAACCTTGTGATTGGCAAACCTGAGCTTAGTTTGTCTTTGGATCACGGTATCGACTTTTTGGAAGGTACAGCTGAGCTGATAGTAGCCGGAGAGCGATTTTCGTTGTTTGAAGCTTTGCATCAATTTAGAAATCAATCGTATATCCAACTGAATGATGGCACAAGATCGGTCTTGGACCACGACTATGTTCAAAAACTGGAGCGGCTCTTTGACAAGTCGAAAGAGGATGTCAAAGTATCTTTTTTCGACCTACCAATCGTGGAAGAGATGCTTGAGGCTAGGGTTGAAGGCGAAGGATTGACACAAATAAAAAATGTCTTTCAAGGCTTTTTGGCATTGAAAAACAAGAAGATAGATCTGCCGCCCGTAAATGCCGAACTCAGACCTTACCAAAAAGACGGATACAAATGGTTGCGTTATCTTCATGACAATACATTGGGTGGATGTCTGGCAGATGATATGGGGCTGGGCAAGACTCTGCAGGCAATCACATTACTTTCCGATATGTACCCCGGCGAATCCTTGCCAAGCTTGATCATAGTCCCGAAAAGCCTTGTTTTCAACTGGCAGAGTGAGGTAGCCAGATTCAATCCGAATCTTTCCATCAAAGCGTATCATGGGCCTGAAAGAAACCTAGAGGATGCCATGGATTGTCATTTGGTTCTATCAACATATGGAACGGTACGAAATGATATTGAATTAATTAAGGACCATTCGTTCTATTATCTGATCCTTGACGAGTCCCAGTACATCAAAAACCACGAGTCCCAGGTTTCAAGAGCAGTTAGCGTCATTCAAGCTAAGCACCGTCTTGCTTTGAGTGGAACACCAATCGAGAACAATCTTGGGGAGCTTTATTCGCTGTTCAGATTTTTAAACCCTGCCATGTTCGGCAATTTGGCGAAGTTCAATCGACAATACTTGTTTCCTATTCAACAAGCCGGAAACCGGGAAGTTGCTGCGGAACTCAAAAAGAAGATTTACCCATTTATTCTCAGGAGGTTAAAAAAAGATGTGTTGGACGACCTGCCGGATAAAATTGAAAAAACGATTGTCATTGAAATGAATGAGAATCAACGACGATTCTATGAACAGCGCCGAACGTTTTATTATGATGCTATCAGGGATCGTATTGAATCCGAAGGATTTAGAAAATCACAGTTTTTTGTGCTGCAAGCAATAACCGCACTTCGACAGATTGCTTCGATTCCCGAGGTTAAAACAGAGGCTCAGATTATTTCTCCAAAAAGAGAATTGTTGCTGGAATCTTTGGAAGAAGCCATCGCCAATGATCATAAGGTTTTAGTTTTTGCCAACTTCCTTGGTGTTTTAGAATATGTAGCACAGGACTTGGCACAGGTGGGAATTGATTTTGAAACCCTGACAGGAGCAACCCGGAATCGTGAGATTCCGGTTAAACGATTTCAATCCGATTCCAACTGCAAGGTATTTTTAATGACCTTGAAAGCGGGCGGACAGGGGTTAAACCTTACCTCGGCAGATACTATTTTTATCTTTGATCCTTGGTGGAATCTTGCTGCTGAAAACCAGGCTATTGATCGTTCTCATCGAATCGGGCAAAACAAAACCGTATTCAGCAACAAGCTTATTGTCAAAGATTCAATCGAAGAAAGAATTCTCAGCCTGCAGCAAAAAAAGAAAGCCATTTTTGAAACAATAATTTCCGATGAAAGCATGTCTTACCAGGATCTGGGTGAAGATGACATCGATTACCTGATGGGATAAGACAGATATGAATAAAATCAAACCAGATAACGAGCTTTCCCTGGATGAGGAAATTCTTCAATGCTATTCCCCTGATCTTTTAGATGATATTTTCAAGATTCACCTGAAATCATTTCTTGCTACAACAAATAAATACTTCGAGATCTGGAACCTTGACAAACGAGAGTTTGAAGGATTGACCATTCGCAAACGAGAGATTGCACGGTTGTTAGCAATTACTTTTAGCGATGAAGGAATCTTCATTTCCTGGATAAAAAGTCTGCCTTACATGGTATGTAAGGTTTTTGAAACCATTGTCTGGGAGGGCGATAAACAAATTGTTGATTTAAATGCAAGAACCAAAGGTGATATTTTTCTTGGAGAAGACCTTAAACGCTTGAATCGTGATCATTTAAAATCTGATTATTGCCTGTTCCTGTTGGAATTTAAAAAGCATGAGGATTTTGATGGCAATCCTGTCATTAATTTATCTTTACCTTGGTCAGTCAGAAAAAGCTGCCGTCGCCATCTTCCCAAACCAAAAGGGTATTATCTAAAAGCGCTTAAAACTATCGGACCGACCCGCTATCAATTTTACGACAAGGGAAGAATCCTCAATGCATTTCCTGTTTTAAACGAATTTATCGGTCAAGGACATTTGGAAGTAACGCGAAATGGTATGCTCAGCAAACTGGCGTTGGCACGTTTGTCCAAACAATGTGATTTGGATGAGTTTCTTCCTGACCATGCAGACAGTCCAGCTAAGCTGATGCGAGTCGAACTGGTGGCTTTTTTGATATACTCATGTAATCGAAAGTTTGAGCAAACCTCTCCAATTGAGTTCTTGAAGGAGGTTATTCAACATTTCGAAAATTTGACTGAGCCATTTTTAATCCGATTTCTTGATCATGTTAAAGGGTGGTACCATGCATCAAAGTTTTTTCAAACAAATTTTAATTCTCAGTTTATCCGATTAATTAAGGAGTTACCCCAAGCTAAATGGATATCACTAAAGCAGCTAAATCGTTTTGTTGAGGTTAGAGATTTTGAGTTGCACGTTGTTGAAGAAGAAGCCGCCAATAATCTCCATTTTCCCAAAAACTGGGAAGGTTGGGGGAACAGGAAATATTCTTTAAAGCCCCGCCATTTCTATGATAGTATTATCATTCCTTATCTTCAGATCAATCTCTTCCTCTTTGCCGCTCTTGGCATGGTTGACATTCACTTTGATCTTGCCATGGAAGATACTCAACTACCTGATGGCTGCAGTTTTTTTAATCCATATGACGGCATTAAGTATATCAGGTTAACTGCGTTAGGAGCTTTTGTCCTAGGGCTTACCAAGGAATATGAGCAGACCGGTCAACATAAAGAACATACCGAGCTTTTGCTGGATGAGAACCGATTGCTGGCATCAATTTCAAAACCGGACGCCAGAATGGAAATGATTTTAGAGCAAATTGGCGAGCGAATCGGCCGCTTGCGTTTCAAAGCGGATTACCAGTCAATACTCAAAGACTGCAATAATGAAGATGAGCTGGTTGCTAAAATTAACAGATTTAAAACGCTGGTCGTCAATGAGATGCCTGGCAATTGGCAGAAATTTATTGGGGATGTCCAAAGAAAAGGCAACTCACTGAAGCAGGAAGACGAAATGGTAATCATTGGAATTGATCCCATGGATAGTGCACTTGTGGATTTATTCACAAGTGACGATGAACTCAGGCAAATGGTTCTTTTAGCCGAAGGTTATCATATCCTGGTTCGCAAAAGAGATATTACTCAATTTCAGCAAAGACTGCGAATTTTTGGCTATCTTTTTTAACCAGATTCGGCTACCAATGAAAGGGATGTTGATAGAGAGTTAGGAAACTAGAAGGACAAAAGATGCTGGAACTTGAAAAGTTTGAACGAGAGAAAAAGCTGCGTGCTCTGGAACTTAAAATCCGGATGAGAAGGTTTTACAAGCTGAAAGAGGAATTAAATCGAGTCAAAACCTATTTACTGGCCGACATTGAAGAGATGGAAGAGTACCAGGATGATATGTCTGATGAACTTCTTCAGATTAAAGATGAATTGATAAATCATAGTTAAATTAGCACGCACTCCCCTTGCGTCTATTATTACCTGCCTGAAATCTTTAAATTACTGATTTGCACAAATTACATGTCACCGTGAGATATATCACAATTTTGAGGTATGTCTCAATTTTGCCATTACAGAATTCCTGTGGCGTGTTAGTCTGATTATCAAGGCATGGCCAAACAGACAAGGGGGTTCCGGTCGATTGTCATGACCGCACTGTGTAATGACATTCGTTCGATGTTACACACTTAAAATCATCAATTGTCTGAGTTGCTTGACACGATTCACACCAACGAATGTGGAATGAGATATGTCTGTGAAGGTTGATACAGAAATACAAGAATTGCTTTCCAAAGCCGCTTTGTTTGAAGGGGAGTTTTCCATTGATTGGTTAT
This sequence comes from Pseudomonadota bacterium, assembly GCA_022360105.1. The sequence goes on along the minus strand of JAKSDL010000157.1, from coordinate 7,714 downwards.
TGGAACTTTGTGAATTAAGAGCTTCCCAGGTTCTTTCTATTCTAGACCAGAAGAAGCGTTCCGGAGAACTGGTTGAGGAAAGTTCCGGTATGTTTTGTTTCAAGGATGAACCATACAGAAAGAAGCTTTTTGATGCTTATCCTGTTGAAAAACGAATCAGGCTTCACGAGCAGGTTGCCCAGATTTTGATGAATGAACCTGAGCATAACGGTCTTAAAGCATACGCCCTTTCCAAACATCTTATCTACATTCCAAATGATATTGAGGGATGTCGCTGGTTGATCAAAGCCGGGGATTCATATGCTACCGAAGTGAAATACCAGGAAGCAATTGACTGCTATACCAAGGCCATTCGTGATTTGAGTGATTCTACGGAAACGGGTTCCAACCGGCTTTTTGTGGAAACCGTTTATAAGTATATGAACATGTTTTCAGTCAAAAGCGAAAGCGAATGGACCACCTCAATTCTGGAAAAAGCTCTGGATAGAGCCAGTATAATCAGCGATCAAACCTTCCTGTCTATAATCAACCTTCATTTGGCGATCAATCAATTCCAACGTGGTAATTTTCGCCGGGCTGAAAAATACTTTGAGGAAGGCTGGAAAATTGGACAGAAGGTGGAAGACAGGGATTACCTTAAGTCTATCCATACAGTGGGGGCTTATTTTTACTACCTTCAGGGAAAATTCGGCAAGGCAACACAGATCTATGAAAAATCATTTCGAGGTGTTGAACAATTCCCTGAAAGTATGTCTCTGCTCTACGCAGTAGCAGCCATGGGGAGATCTTATGCCGCATTAGGCCAGGCCAGCCAGGGATTGGGCATGCTGGACGCTATTCGTAAGCATTGTCTCCACATCAATCAGATCCAAATAGCTGATTGGGCGGTCTTGCAAATGGGTTACATCCTTAAGGGAATTGGAAGGATCGATGATGCTTTTCAACTGCTGGAAGAAATAAAACATACTGCTGCGAAAAACGACGATGTTCGCTTTCAAGAAGATTTCCTGCTGTTAAAGGCATTGCTGAATTACTGGAAGAAAGAAAACGATGCCTCGGTTCGTTATTTACGCCAGTACTTGCAGTTGATAAAGGAAAATGAAGCGTCTTTGGGTATGCCGATCGCATCCTATGGATTTGTGCTGAAGCTTTGTTGGTCGATGGAACAGGGGAAGTATCCCCGCTTTGAAGATCTCACCGTGGAGGAGGCCGTTGAGCACTCCGTTAGCAGTGAAAACATGTTTTATAAGGGGTATGGTTACCGGTACAAGGCGCTGTTGCAAAGAAAAAACGGAGCCCTTCCAAAGGAAATTCTGGATTCCCTGCTCACTTCGTTGCGACTATTGGAACAGTCCGGACACAGACTGCCTATTGCTCGCACGCGCATCGAACTTGCCAGGTTTTATTTAGCAACAGGGGATGAGGCCAAAGCCAAGGAAGAATCCAAAAGGGCGGCAGCTGTCATTCTTTCCAACCGCTCTCTTGAATTCCCCATCGATTTAAGATTTTTAATCAAGGATATCAGTGTTGAAGGAAATCTGTTAGAAGAAATTTTGCAGCTGAATCAGGAAATCTCAGGCATTGGGGTTTCGGATGATATCGAAAAACATATCATTCTCACGGTTGTCCGAATCACCGGGGCGGAACGAGGCGCTATCTTCATGCTGCAAAAGGATTCCGATCCTATTGAATTCAGACTGCGCGCAGCCAAAAACATCACTGCGGAAGATATTCAAGGCGAGGAATTCAAAATTCCCATGAAAATCGTTCGAGATACAGCGATGACCGGAAAGGGTATTATCAAGGAACTGAATCGCGGACTGGATAATGATCGTGATGCCCTTGATAAAATACGCTCCTGTATTTGCGTGCCTATGATTGTGAAAAATACAATCGTTGGTGTTATGTATTTTGATAATCGTTTTCTGGCATCGGCGTTTAGAAAGTCCGACCTGCAGATGTTTACCTATTTTGCCTCTCAGGCTGCGATAGCCATGGATAATGCCGAGGCTTACAACGAGGTGAAAAGGCTGAACCAGAAGCTGAACAATGAAAAAGAGTATTACAAGGATCAACATCTGGAAGGCTTGAAGGTTGATGGCATTATTGGCGAAAGCAAAGAGATTAAGGCTGTCAACAATAAGGTGATGCGGGTGGCCAAAACCAACACTACTGTTTTGATTCTTGGTGAGACGGGTGTCGGAAAGGAACTGGTCGCTGCATCTGTCATGGATAGAAGCTTAAGAGCTGACAAACCTTATATACGCGTGAACTGTAGTGCATTTTCAGAAGGATTGATTGCCAGTGAATTGTTTGGCCATGAAAAAGGAGCATTTACCGGGGCTGATAAACAGAAGGCAGGCCGATTTGAACTGGCGGATGGAGGAACCCTGTTTCTTGATGAAATCGGTGATATCCCAATGGAAGTGCAAGTAAGGCTACTCCGGGTTTTGCAAACCCAGGAATTTGAGAGGGTTGGAGGAACCCGAACCCTGCGTTCCGATTTCAGGTTGATTGCTGCCACGAACCAGGATTTAAGAGACCTGGTTCGAGTTGGGAAATTCAGGGAAGATCTTTACTACCGTTTGAATGTTTTCCCTATCACAGTGCCGCCTCTTCGTGATAGAAAGGGAGATATCATGTTGCTGTCGGAACATTTTTTAGGTGTTTTTGCCAAAAAAATGGGAAAATCTTTTGATGGGTTGCCTGATGAAGAATTGACTAATTTGGAGGAGTATGACTGGCCCGGTAATATACGGGAATTGGAAAATGTGATTGAACGAGGCGTGATTATGAGTCCGGGTACGAGATTCCGTACACCTAAATTGGCGTCTTACAACCAGGATGTTTCTGAAAAAGCGGTCCTTTCGCTTTCAGAAAATGAAAAGCAGCATATTCTCTGGGCAATGGAAAAGACCAATTGGAAGATCAGTGGCCCGGGAGGGGCTGCAGAATTGCTGGAAATAAACTATGGTACCTTGCGTTCACGGATGAAGAAGCACGGTATTAAAAAGAATTGATTTTTTAACAGACGAGGGATTTGGATGATTACGGTTGGAATTGATATTGGCTCGATCACGGCAAAAGGAGCATTGCTGATTGATGACACCATTGCAGGAACCAAGGTTATGTTCACCGGTTATAATTCAGAACAAGCTGGTAAAGACATTTTTAAGGAATTGCTTGCTGAGGTTGATATAACCGAATCAAAGGTAGATAGAATTGTTTCAACGGGTTACGGACGTAACAACGTAGAATTTTCCCATAAATCTATTACCGAAATCACCTGTCATGGAGCTGGAGCTAATTTCCAAAATCCTGAAGCACGAACAATCATAGATATTGGGGGGCAGGATAGCAAGGCAATGTCTGTCGATGGAAACGGAAAGGTCAAGGACTTTGCTATGAATGATAAGTGTGCTGCGGGAACTGGCCGGTTTTTAGAAGTAATGGCCAGGGCTTTGGAAGTTGAACTGACCGATTTTGGTACGCTTTCTTTGAATTCGGAAAACCCTTCTAAGATCAGTAGTTTATGTACTGTTTTTGCAGAGTCTGAAGTGATTTCCCTGATCTCAAAAGGTGAATACCGAGAGAATATTATGGCAGGTATTCATGAGTCTATTGCTTCGAGAGTGGCTTCCCTGGCAAAACGTGTTGGTATAGAAGAGCCGGTTTTAATGACAGGCGGAGTAGCCAAAAATATCGGTGTGGTAAAAGCATTGGAAAATAAACTAGGCACACCGGTAGCAGTGGCCGAAGCCCCTCAGGAAAACGGTGCCATTGGGGCTGCAGTTCTAGCTTCACAACTTCAAATGTGAACCTACCCTTCATGTTTTAACTTTTTATCAGCATACTTCAAGAGGTTTTCGGTGGTTTCCCATGAGATGCATTCATCTGTGATGGAAACACCATACTTTAACAAAGCATCGTCCGCATTACTTTTTTGATTACCCTCATGAAGATTACTTTCCAGCATCATCCCAATTAGCGCATCATTCCCTTCCAGTCTCTGATCGATGACATTCTTCCAGACAAAAGATTGCCCTTGATATTTCTTTCCCGAGTTTGCATGAGAGCAATCGACCAGGATGGCATCAAGCAAGTTTTCTTTTTTCAATCTCTGTCTCGTATTTTCAATACTGACAGGATCGTAATTTGGATGAGTACCTCCCCGCAAAACCACATGACCCCAGGGATTACCTGCGGTTTTGACGATACTGGTGTAACCGCCCTGATCGATCCCCAGAAAACTCTGGGAAGATCCCGAGGCTTTCATTGCATTAACAGCAACATCCAGGCTTCCATCCGTGCCATTTTTGAATCCGACGGGCATGGAAAGCCCACTTGCCATTTCCCGGTGAGTCTGGGATTCGGTTGTTCTGGCTCCAATCGCAACCCAACTGATTAATCCGGCCGTGTACTGAGGAATAATAGGATCAAGCATTTCCGTAGCGACTGGTAATCCTAAATCTGTAATAGCCAAAAGAAGTTTTCGGGCGCGGATCAGTCCGTTCTCGATATCATTCGTTTCATTTCTTTCGGGATCATTAATAAGGCCTTTCCAGCCGACGGCTGTTCGCGGTTTCTCAAAATAGACCCTCATAACTATCAAAAGGGTATCCTTCATTTGTTGGGCGGTTTTATGCAGTTTTTCTGCATAATCCATAGCTGCCTTTTCATCGTGGATGGAACAAGGTCCCACGATGGCGAGCAGGCGTTTATCCGTCTTACCCAATATTCGTTCTATAGCTTCCCTGCTTTCTACTACTGTCTGAGCTGAATTGGAAGACATTGGAAGCTGCTGTTTTAATTTCTCCGGTGAAACCAAAGGTCGTAATTCTTTAATGCGAATGTCGTAGGTTTGTTTCATTACAAAACTCCAATAAAAAAGGTCGTGAAGCGGAAGCTCACCCACGACCTTAAAACAAAAAAAGCCGCGAGCATAATGCTTACCCGCGGCTTTAAAAACAATGTTTTAATCAGCTCACCACAGGCAGACCGGTAGGAAAATAAAAATAGTACCAGAAATAGAATGTGTCACTGCCTGTATAGTTTAAATTCATCTTTTCCCTTAACGTTAACCAATGAGTTTTTGTTATAATAAAGAAGTTTCAGTTTTGGCAAGTGAAAAGGTTGGAAGTGACGGAAAACAGCCAAATATTAGTATAAAAATGCGATATAAGACATAAATATACAAATATATAACGAACTCTTAATTTTAGGATTTAGCGGATTGAGAATCGATCGATACATTATTATGGATAGGTTTATAAAACCTTGACAGAGGCTAAAAATACCTATTAGGCTGCGGCATGGATTCAACAGTAAAATGGAAAGATAGTGAAGCGTACGAGCTTGCCATTACACAGTGGTTAGTAAAAACGTTGCAGGAAAGGGAAATTAAGGAAACGCATTTCAGTCGTGATGCCGGACTCGGCAGGAACGACACAGATGCCAGAACTTTCAGAAAGATCAAGGAAGGTAACCGACACTGGTCCATTGTTGATTTATGTAAGCTTGCCGGATACTTCGGTTTAAAACCATCTGATGTACTTTCCAGGGTGGAAACTTTTTACGAAAAAGAGGGCGTTGTCATTCCAGGCAAAACAGTAGAGCGGATCATCGAATTAGGATTCTCGGAAAAGGAGAATACACCGACTTTGATTTCGACCTGGCAGAAAAAGGGAAAAGGGTTCTATTTTCTGGATTGCGATCCTTCCTGGAAAAAAGAGGCAACAGGAATCATCCCCAGAATTATTGGCATGACAAGCAAACAAATCTTTCCTTATCACCCGGAAATCACAGCATCCTTTCAAAAAGCCTGGGCTAATAAAGGAGAAAATGCCATAGAGTTGGAATACAGTGGTAACAAGAGAAGCAAAAAACAAGGTAGCAAGACTGACAAACTGCGCATTCTTCGTGTAAACTCCAAGTTTGTTCCGCCCGATTTCATAGTAGTTTATGTTGATGACATTTCGGGTTAGTATTTTAAATGGTTTTTTTGACTGTGGAATCGTTTCACCATGATTAAAACAGCTTAACTTCGGACCGGATCGGTCGACTGCCTATCAGGCGCATTCCATTAAGGAGGGACAATGGCTCAAATTCAAGCGGATTTAAGGGATATCAATTTTGTTTTATTCGAGCAATTTGGTATTGATCAACTGGCTGAGAATGAAAAATATGCAGATTTTAACCGAAAAACCTTTGAAATGATAATTAAAGAGGCAAGAAATTTCGGTTTGAAAGAAATTCTTCCAACTTACACGGAAGGGGACAAACAGGGAGTTAGTCTCGTTGATGGCGTTGTTAAAGCACCTGAATGCTTCAGAAGACCTTTTAAATTGTTTGTTGAGGCAGAATACACGGCGATGATGGAAGATCCGGAAGTTGGAGGGCAAGGTCTACCTCACGTTATTTCATCTGCTTCCAATGAGTATCTATCCGGTAGTAATTTTTCGTTCGCTGCCTATGCCCTGATTGGTCATGGCACTGGAAAGATGATCGAAATTTATGGAACCGACGAGCAAAAAGAACTTTTCCTGAAAAATATTTATACAGGAAAATGGGGCGGAACCATGCTGCTAACAGAACCGGATGCCGGATCTGATGTCGGTGCGCTGACAACGACCGCAAAACGAAATGATGATGGTACATTTTCGCTTACCGGAAACAAAATTTTCATTACCTCGGGTGATCATGATCTGGTGGAAAATATTATTCATCCTGTTTTGGCCAGAATTGAAGGAGCACCTGCCGGAACCAAGGGCATTTCACTGTTTCTGGTACCAAAATTCTGGGTGAACGAAGATGGTAGCATGGGAGATAGAAACGATATTATTTGTACGGCCCTGGAAGAAAAGATGGGAATTCACGGGAGCGCTACCTGTTCCATGTCTCTTGGCTCCAAAGGTGAATGTAAGGGTGTCCTGTTAGGTGAAGAAAACAAGGGAATGAGAGTCATGTTTCATATGATGAACGAAGCAAGATTGGGTGTGGGGCACCAGGCATTTACCCACGCATCTGCTGCTTATCTTTATGCTTTGGGGTACTCGAGAGATCGTATTCAAGGCAGATCTCTGGAAAACTTTATGAATCATGATGCTCCGTCAGTCCCCATTATCGAACATCCCGACGTAAGGCGGATGCTGCTCGATATGAAAGCATACGTCGAAGGGATGAGAAGTTTTACTCATTATGTTGCTGCTTGCTTTGACTGGGTCGAAATGGCCAAAACCGATGAGGAAAAAGAAAAATACAACGGCATGATTGATATCTTGACTCCTATATTGAAAACATATAATTCAAATCTTGGTTTTAACATGTGCGTCCAGGCCATGCAGGTGTATGGTGGAGCCGGTTATACAAAGGATTACCCTATTGAACAGTTGGCAAGGGATTGTAAGATTGCGTCCATCTACGAAGGGACCGATGGTATTCAAGCGATGGATTTACTGGCCAGAAAAATGCCGATGAAAGAAGGCCAGGTGTTTATGGGACTGATCAATGAAATTCAGACTATTGCCGAGAAGGCAAAACAGACGAAAGGTTTGGAAAGTTTTGGGGAGAAACTCGACGAGGCAGCAAATAAACTTCAATCCACTGCCATGGAGCTAGGAAAAAACGCTATGTCAGCCCAATTTAAAGTGGCGTTTGCTCATTCAGTACCGTTTTTAATGGTGATGGGTGATGTTTTAATCGCCTGGTTCTTGCT
>JAKSDL010000168.1 GCA_022360105.1 Pseudomonadota bacterium | reverse complement strand
ATTTACTTTTCCATTCATCATTCCGGTAAATGCTACGTATCTATCTAAATCTTTTTTTCTTTCCAAAGGTATTTCTCTACAACAGTCAACCCCTTTTTCAGTGATTTGCCAGAATTGATTGAGATCCTCAGCCAATGGTAAATTAATTGCCATACCAATAATCGCTATATCCTCTGATATCTTAGTTTTAAGGTTTTTCAACGCTTTAATCAAATGAATGGCAACTTCCTTATTAATTTTATTTAAACTAACATTTTTAACAATATATTCATATAACGCATTCATATGTACACCTCCTAACTCTCACAATGACATTGAAACTTACATATCTTATCTGTCAATCTCTAATTATTGCTCAATCTTTCAATGTACTTCAGCGCTTCCTGTTCATCTATATCATTGTTTTCCAAACGATTAAATATATTTTCCAATTCTTCATCCTCATGTTTTTCTGTTTTATCATCATTTCCTGATATTAGCCGGGCTAATGAGCAAACATCAGAATGTGAAAAAATGTCTTGAACCCTTATTTTTTTAGGATATATTTTATCTATCTCAGCATGCATTTTAATGAGCATGAATGAATCACAACCGATATCAAAAAAATTATCTGTTGTTCGAAAATCTTCAATATTAATTATTTTTTTACAAATGTCTTTTATCTGCTTTTCTATTTGTGTTTCAATCGTCAAATTGGCTACTTTCTTTTTTGTAACATTTGGTTCCGGCAATAATTTTCTATCGACTTTACCATTAGGCGAAAGGGGAAATGTCTCTAATTGCATCAGATATTCAGGTACCATATAATTGGGAAGAACGGTTTCCAAGTATTTATGTAATTTTTGCTTATCAATCTGACTATTTGCTAAATAGTAAGCACATATTGTCTGTCTGCCTGACGATTGTTTGTGTATCTTGGTAACAACACTTCTGACTCCCTTATATTTCAATATTTGCGCTTCAATTTCACCAAGTTCTATTCTAAAGCCTTTTATTTTTACTTGGTTATCTTTTCTGCCTAAAAATTCTATATAACCTTGCTTTGTAAAAATACCATAGTCTCCGGTTCTATATATTCTTTTATAAATTGGGTGCTCTACAAAAGACCGTTTGGTTTTCTCCTCATTGTTATAATACCCTTCTGCAACGCCGGCACCACCTATACATATTTCACCTTTAACGCCAACAGGACAAAGCTTAAGTCTATTATCCATAATGTAAATAGTCTGATTTGCCAGGGGATAACCATATGGGATACTCTTCCATTCTTTAAGAATGGTTGTTACTGGATAATATATTGACCAAATGGCATTTTCGGTTGTTCCTCCTGCGCTTATAACAGAAGCTTTGGTAAAATGCTTTTGTATTCGTTTCGGAAGTTTTAATGGTATCCAGTCACCACTTACAGTTCGAGCTGGCATCAGACCCGAGGTCAAACCAGAAAATGTTGCACTTTCTGTCAAAGAAAACATCCAGATTGGCGAAGAGGAAGTCAAT
>JAKSDL010000624.1 GCA_022360105.1 Pseudomonadota bacterium | reverse complement strand
ATTAACATCCCAGCCGCTGACAACACTGGCCAGATCAAAGGGAAGGCGTGTTGTGGTCATAAAGTAACCAAGAATGATGGCCCCCATCATAATGGTAAAAATCATTCCGGTTGCTTTCAGGGAATCGTCCAGTGCCATGACAAATCTTGATCTGGTCATTTTTCTCTGGCTTATCGAAATGATTAATGCGGCAAATGCCCCGACACCTGCTGCCTCACTGGGACTAAAAATTCCCGAATAAATTCCCCCGATCACAATCACAAAAAGAAGAATAATGGGCCAGGTTTCTTTGAGGGATGCCAGCTTCGCCTTGAAGTTGGACCGAGGACCTGCAGGACCGGCTTTAGGATTGAGCCGACAGATGATGACAATGGTTATAAGATAGAAAAGCGCCTCAAGAATCCCCGGAATAATGCCGGCTAAAAAAAGTTTGGCAATTGAGGTTTCCGTCAAAATTCCATAGACCACCAAAACCACACTTGGAGGAATCAAAATCCCAAGGGTACCTCCCGCGCTGATTGCACCGGTTGATAAAGAATCGTTGTATTTGTACTTCTTCATTTCCGGCAAAGCAACTGTGCCCATGGTTGCTGCCGTAGCCAGGCTGGAGCCACTTACTGCGGCAAATCCGGCACATGCTCCTACGGTCGCCATAGCCAGGCCACCACGAAAATGACCAATCCAGGTGTTGACGGCGTGGTACAGGTTTTTTGAGACTCCCGCCCGGAAGCAGAAACTTCCCATTAAAATAAACAACGGAATAACAGCAAATCCATATTTGGCAATAGAGTCATAGGGTGCCGTCATCAGAATGCTAAGCCCTGTATCAAGTCCCAGCAGGTACCAGAGACCCAACACACCGACAAGTCCCATGGCAACGCCTATGGGCATACCGGTTAAAAGAATGGCGATCAGAGCAATTATTCCCAGAAAACCGACAGTCATCATACTCATAACGACCTCTCTTTCGGTATAAACAAACCGATAGTCTGCCAAAAATAAACCAAGGCCAACAGCAGCACGCCTATCACAAACACCCAGATAAAGGGATAGATAGGAATATCCAGGAGAGCGGTTACGGTTTCACTCTCCTTGATAACAACAGCCTGTTGGGCACTTTTAACCGCAACGACCAGAAAAAAAGCTGCGCATACCAGGTTATGGATAAGTTCGAAAATTTTTCTCATCCCCCTGTTGAGTTGCTCGGTAACAATTTCCACAGCCACATGCCCGCGTTTATACCCGCAGTAGGCGATTGAGAGGCTTACGGTGGCTCCCATCAGCACCTCGATCAGCTCAAACGAACCCTGAACGGGTTTGTTAAACAAAAAACGCAAAAAGACATCACTTACAATCAGCAGCATCATACCTATCAGCAAACTTGCTCCGACCCGGGAGGCCGATACAGTTAACAGATAAACATTGCGATCCCACTTTCTTAACTTGCCAACAATATTCATCGTCTATCCCCGATAATAATAGAAAAAGCTTTTCCACAAAGAATGACCCCGTCTTTCCTGCTGCCACTGGGTATCAAGTCTCTACCGAAATCCTTTGGTTTCCCGATCTCAATCGATAGATATCAGCACAAGTTTGATACGCCCTGCGCCTCTTCCGCACCCTAAGCCGCCGGCAGATACTACTTTTGGGCCTTGACCATGTCTTTGACATCTTGCATGAACTGCTCGATTGGATACCCTTTTCTTTTCATCCTATCGATGATTATTTTTTGCTCTTCAGCCGCCTTTTCAGCCCAGCTGTTAATTTCTGCATTGGTCAAGCTGATGATTTCCTTTTTGGGATCATTCCGGATACTTTCGGTTGCAACCTCAATTTCTTTTAAACCGCTCTGCCCGAACATTTTCGCTCCCTCGTATCCGCTGACGCTCATTAAGGCATCTTTTTGCTTCTGAGAAAGGCTGTTAAATTTTCGTTTATTCATGATGTAAGAAAAAAACGGTCCGGGCACCGGGGGGACTTCAGTGAAATAATTGGCCAATTTGGTTGTACCAAATGCATGATGACCAAACCATCCCATTATACTTCCATCAATAATGCCTTTTTGAAGACTCAGGAAAATGTCCGGTGGTGGGATAAAAATCGGGGAAACATTTGCTGTTTTAAGATAATTTGCCGTGCCTTTGTGGTTTATTCTTAAACGGAGACCATCCAAGTCATTCCATGTTTTAACCGGCTTTTTCACGGTTGCAATGCTCATGGGAGCAAATCCAAAAAAGAACAACACTTTTACTGCACGAAATTCTTTCTGCATTTCCGGATACTTATCATACATTTTCATGATAATCTCCGATGCAATCGGGGGACTGGAAATACCTGAACCCGGAAAACTTAAGGATTCTGTGAAAGGAAACCGCCCGGGATAGTGACCAATACTGATACAGGCAACATCCGCAAGTCCGTTGGCTGTTGCATCATACATTTGTTTGGCACTTACCAACGAGCGTGATGGAAACAGTGAAACTTTGATGCTTGAGTTACTGGCCTTCTCAACTGCATTTGCCCAAACTTTGTGGCCGTGAACTGTTCGAGCCGCTTTTGGCCCTTCCAAGACGGCTAGCTTCAGAACCACCTCTTTGTCTGCCGCTGCCAAACCCGGAGTGATAAATACAATTAGCAAGCAGGACAAATAGATAGAAAGATTTAAGAGTCGATTTATCCCTTTTGAAATAGATGATGTTAATAACATAAGACCCCCTCCAGTCCAAAGTGATTATTGTAAATGTGATAGAAATTGAAAAATTCAAAAACACATCAAATCAATACAAGGCCCCATACCAGTTATAAACAGCATACAATAAAACGGGCTTAACCGGATCGAATACTCAGATTGCCTTTGTAATTGCGCTTTTAATACCTGTTACCGAAGCAATATTTTCCGAGATCAGTTCTGCACTATGCTTCAGCTCTTTTAGAAGAATATCCTTGTTTTCTTTGATGCGTAATTCGGGACCAACAATAACCAACGCTACAGGACACGAATAGTTACGGATCGGCACAGCAATACCTGCCCCCCCTTCAATGGTTTCACCGAATGAAACTGCATAACCCTGTGACCTGATCTTGACAATTTCCGCCAACAATCTCTCTTTCTCGTCTATCGTGTTTGGCCCTACCTTAACCAAATCAAGACGCTTAAGAAGTTTTGAAAGCTCTGTTTGATCCATCCCGGCAAGCAAAATTTTCGCTCCCGCACCGGAATGAATTGGTGACGATTCGATATTCACAGGAAAGTACCGGATACTCTGATGGCCTTCCGATTTCTCCAGAATCAGACGCTGGCCACCTCTTCGTATCTGAAGAACAACCGTCTCTCCAAACTTATCTGTCAGCCGCTCCATCTCGCCAACTGCAAGCTGTCCCACAATCCGGTGAACCGTCAACGGATTTTCAGCCAATGCCTGAATAAGAGGCCCCAAGTAATATTTTCGAGTCGTTGTATCCTGTGAAACCAAACCTTTGTTTTCAAGCGTCTTCATAATTCTGTGAACCGTCGCTTTGTTCACCTCAAGACGCCTGGAAATCTCCGTCATCTTCTCAACACCATTGGAAAGGAGCTTTAATACCTCTGCTGCCCTTGCAATAGAATTGATTTCGGTTGAAGTTTTCATCTAGCAAAATTCTCCTTTTGTTTATAATAATGAAACTGAAGTAACGCTATTATAAACAGAATTTATTGTCAAGCAAAATTCCATTATTCGGTCTATCAACCATTAAATTTCATAATTTCAAACTGATGAAGCTAATGAAGCCTTGAATAGCCGTGTAGCGGACGACTACTTTTTTAAAACTCAATGCAGGCAGGTTTTTTTGCGAAAGACGAGATCGTTTTGCAGGCTGGTCCGCCAGGGAAAAAGCCCGGTTCCTTTCTTATTTTTTTTAACTCTTTGGTTGCAGCCGGTCGTCTCAGAGTGTTTTCCCACCAAAGATAGTCATCGTCCGATGTTTCCGGTGGTAGCTAGAATCCCCTCCAGATCGTTCAGCCCACTGGGTATCCCTGTTCT
>JAKSDL010000381.1 GCA_022360105.1 Pseudomonadota bacterium | reverse complement strand
TCCACTTGGTAATTCTTCTAATTTGCATCATGGTTGAGCTGGTGGGCTTACATAAGTTTAAAGTCGGGCCCGCAACTATTTTGCTGATACCTTTCGTTTTTGCATTTATCGCCGGCGTGCTGTTAACTCCCGCTATCACCGAAAAATATTGGAAGAGTTTCAAAAAAACAATCGGTGAAAATGAGCAGAAAGCTGCCACAGCTTGTATAACAATGGGTATTACTTTGTTTATTGGTAAACTCGCTGTTCTGGTTGGGGCAAATATGGATAAAATTATTCAAGGCGGCCTTGCGATGGTATTGCAAGAATTCGGTAACATCGGGTCGATTCTTTTTGCTGTTCCCGTCGCGGTTATAGTACTGAAGATGAAGCGCGAAACGATTGGTGCATCATTTTCTGTATGTCGGGAACCGTCTCTGGCATTGGCCTCTGAAAAATGGGGGTTGCAATCCGAAGCCGGTCTCGGCGCGATGGGCGTCTATATTGTCGGCACAGTCTTCGGCGCAGTTTTTTTCAGCATTTTGGGATCAGTTTTCGTTTCACTCGGCATATTTCATCCGTATTCCTTAGGTATGGCAGCAGGAGTTGGCTCTGCAAGCATGATGACAGCTGCGGCAGCAACAATCAAGGAGCTGGTTACGCCTGAACAGCAGGAACTTGTAATGGCGTATGCCGCGGCAAGCAATCTTATTACGACGGCTACCGGAATGTACATGTCTCTTTACTTGGGAATTCCGATGACAAAATGGCTTTACAAGAAACTTTCAGGGGACAGCCTTGAAGATTTCGTAGAGTCCGGAAATAATCGTGAAGAATTGACAGTGGGGGAATAGAATCATGACTGAAAAGCAAAAAACATCTATCCTTAATCTTAAAGACTGGTCGACATTTCTAATTATATTTGCTGCTATTTCAATTATAGCTCAGGTTTTCAATTTTCATCATATATTGGGAATTGGAACAGCCAAGACTGCGAATGTATGGCTGATGTTCAAAGGATATGTAGTTCTTTACACCGGTACAATTGTCGGTTTGATTTGTGCTAAATACATCCGGATCGGATGGCCGGCTGTAATCTGGGTGTCTCTGGTTTTGATCGTCGTCTCACTTCCTTGGTTGCCCACTCACAAGTTTGTTACTGAGATCACCAAGCCGGTCGCACTCTTACCCATGGCTTCAGCCATTATAGCTTATGCCGGTATCGCCATCGCCCGAAACGAGCTTAAGTTATTTAAGGAAGCTGGATGGAAAATAATTATTTTAGCGTGTTTAACCTTCGCAGGCTCATTCTTTTTCTCTGCGTTGATATCTGAATTCGTACTGAAAGCTATGGGCCAGATTTAATGTGACCGAAATATTCAATTCATAAATAAGGTATTTATCCTGTTGAGCGTGTACCTTATTTATGAATTTCCAATGACATCGAGGGGAAAATATGCTTGAAAAGCAAATTGCACAAAAAATCAGAGTCACTCGAAAAGCTAAAAGACTCTCTTTGCAGGAACTCGCGGATCGAACAAATTTATCCAAGGCCATGCTATCTAAAATAGAAAATTGTAAGGTTTCGCCGACAATTAAAACATTATCAAAAGTTGCTAAGGGGTTAGAGACACCTCTGCTGAAACTTTTCGATGAGGATCAATTGCCTTCTAACCCTATTAGTATTGTTAAGAAAAAAGACCGAAAGAAAATCGTATCTCCTCGCCGGGCTTATGGACCATATAGATATTTTACCCTTTCAAGTTTGGAGCCACCGACTTTGATGGAACCATTTAATGTCAAAATGTATCCGGATTCCGGAAAATCCCCAGATTTAGTGGGCCATTTAGAAGAGGAAATAATCTTTATTATTTCTGGAAGTGTCAAATTTACTTATGGAGATGAAGAATATATTCTCAATCCCGGTGACACCTTGCATTTTGATGGCCAGGTACCGCATAAGGTGGCTCCACATGGAAAAGAAATTGTAGAGATTCTGTCTGTCATCTCTTCGCCTTTGAGTTGAAACTTAATCGCGAGTGCTCAAGTATTTATTTTAAGGAGGTACTATAATAATGATCATAATTAAAGCAGATCGTATTATCACTAACCCTGATGAAGCTGTTCTTAATCATCATCAGATCGTTATTGAAAACGGAATCATCACAACCATAGAACAGATTCAATCGAATGTACCACCAGAAGCACAGGTTATAGATTTAGGGCAACACACTGTCTTACCGGGTCTTATAGACTGCCATGTCCATTTAGGACTAGACGGTTCGATCGACATGGACAAAACCCTGATGGAACTTTTTCCTTTTCACACTTTGAAGGCCGGTGTAAATGTGCTTCAAGACTTAGAGGCTGGTTTCACCACATTGCGTTCTATGGGAGATAAGGGATTTCTTGATATTGGCCTTAAAATGGCCATCGAGAAAGGTGTTATCAAAGGCCCCCGCCTTGTGACCTGCGGGCATGCAATCACTATCACTGGCGGACATGCTGATATGCACTTTCCGCCTGATATACCTTTATACGAGGGCTTTGGAGTGATTGCCGATGGCCCCGAAGAGGTTCGAAAAGCCGCCCGAACCCAAATTCGGTTTGGTGCAGATACTATTAAACTCATGGCAACCGGTGGTGTGTTATCGGGGGCCGATGAGCCGGGCTCCCAACAATTATCGCTGGAAGAAATGAAAGTTGCTGTAGAGGAGGCCCGCAAGGCTGAAAAGAAGGTTGCTGCACACGCTCAAGGAAACAGCGGCATTAGGGATGCCATACGAGCAGGGGTGGATTCGATAGAACACGGTTTTTTCCTAGATAAACCAACCATTGAAATGTTTCTGGATAAAGGTGTTTATTTCTGTCCCGTACACCAAGCCTTAAGACGATTGTGCGATAGAGGGCTTGAAGGGGGCCTGCCAGAATATGCATATCGGAAAGCCAAATTCGTTGAAGAAGCTGCTGTGAAAAGTTTGCAGATGGCCATTAAAGAAGGAATTAAAATTGTCCTCGGCACTGACGTCGGGACAGCATTCAATTTTCATGGGGATAACGCCTACGAATTGGAACTTTTAGTTGAGAATGGGATGTCACCTAAACAAGCCTTGGGAGCGGCTACCTCAGTTGCATCTGAATTGCTTGGGATGGCTGAAAAGATTGGCAGCATAGCACCAGGTAAATTTGCAGATATAATTGCAGTCAATGGCGATCCACTTGCCGATATAAAGGTTCTCAAATCAGTCGATTTTGTCATGATGAATGGAGAAATAATTAAAGACAAAACGCTTTAATACTTAAAAACAAGCTATGCATTTTTATAATAGAGGAGAACTAATGCACTTAAACAAAGAAGAAAAACAGATGCTCCAGGGGGATTACGGCCCAACTGTTCAAAAGGCAATGGACATACTGGTAAAGTTAGGTGAGACCCACAATGCTCCTCATATGATTGAAATCACATCCGCGCATATCGACGGTAACATAGATAAAGAGCATAATGAAGACAGCATTGCGCTTATTGAACAACTGGCAATGGATCAAGTCAAAGTTAGGGCTTTCACCACATTAAACAC
>JAKSDL010000048.1 GCA_022360105.1 Pseudomonadota bacterium | reverse complement strand
GTCTGAAATGACCTTATAAATGTCGTTTCTGACTCTGGTGTTTTGTAAATCCATCCACTAAGGTTAACTCAAAATACATTCTTGTAAATTGAAAGGCAGGATTTGATAGATTATCGATTGCGGTTGGGTCTGTTTGTTTGCGTAGTGAAAAATTACTCAAAATTGGAGATTAATTTAGCCTGTCGGCGACCACTTAGGGTCACCCTACCGTTCGGAATCTGCATCAATCAAGATCATAATAGACTAACAACCTAAACTAAATGACATCGGAAACCAGTTGTAGGATGGGCAACTCGTTGCCCATCAACCTGACTAATCATGAGGAGCGAGAATCGCTTTTTCGACGTGTCAAAAATCAGGCTATTGATCGAATTGATGGGCAACAAGTTGCCCATCCTACAATATTAAGACAGTAAGTTTTAAAAAAAATTAAGGTGGAATTTATAGGGTGGATCAAGCCATAGCAGATCCACAATAACAATTAAAAGGGGAGGTATCATGGAGGATTGGTTAAAAACAGCTTGCGTACTTTGCGCTCAGAATTGCGGTTTAAAGGTTCTGGTTGAAGATAACAAGATCGTCAAAGTCAGGGGAGATAAGGATAATCCTCGTAGCGAAGGATATGTCTGCAGAAAGGGGACTAAGGTTTCATTTTACCAACACCATAACCAGCGGCTGACCCACCCTTTAAAAAGAGTGAACGGTGAGTTTGTCAAAATTAGCTGGGACCAGGCTATTTCGGAAATTGCGGAAAAGATGCAAAAGGGTTTGGACCAATACGGTCCCAGAACCTTTGCCTTAATGGGTGGAGGCGGACAGGGTTCTCACACGGAGGGTGCCTTTGCGACAAGCCTGTTTAGAAATCTCGGGTCATACTATCATTACAATGCAATAGCCCAGGAATTGACAGGCCATTTCTGGGTCAATGGGAGGTTTTTTGGAAAACAAATCCTGGTGGCAGGTCCCGATGAAGATCATACAGAGATGCTGCTGGCAATTGGTTGGAATGGCATGGAATCTCATCAGATGCCTCAAGCTCCAAAAAAACTAAAACATCTGGCCAAAGATCCGGACAAGTTGCTGGTAACTATCGACCCACGTCTTTCGGAAACAGCCAGGATCGCAAACATGCATTTGGCTTTGAAACCGGGAACCGATGCCTTGCTGGCTAAAGCCATTATTTCAATTATTCTCAAAGAAAGCTGGCAAAAGCAGGATTACATCGATGCTCATGTAAATGGTTTTGATCAGATTAAATCCTGGTTTGAGGATTTTGATGCCAGGGCGGCTATTGAGTTGTGCGAGTTGGCATACGATCAGGTATACGATCTCTGCAAACTGTTAACCACAAAAAAATGGTGTATGCATACCGATCTGGGCATTTATATGAGCCGTCACAGCACATTGAACTCATATCTTTGGATGACAATCGCCGCTATTTGCGGAAGGTTGTGTGTGCCGGGAGGAAATGTAATTGTTGGCACTGTAGTCCCGGTTATGGGCCATTCTGATGAACGTGATCCAAAAACCTGGCGAACCATGACGACCGATTTCCCTGCCATATGCAAGTTCCATCCTCCCAATGTGATGCCGGAAGAAATTCTTAGCGACCATCCCCAAAGACTTCGCACTGTATTGGTGTCCGGTTCTAATCCTCTAAGATCTTATGCAGATACTTCAGCTTATGAAGAGGCATTTTCCAAGTTAGACTTGCTGGTTACTATAGATGTGGCCATGTCTGAGACAGCCAAACTTTCCCATTATGTTTTACCTGCCAAATCCGGTTACGAAAGCTGGGACACCACCTTTTTCAGCTGGACCTTTCCGGAGGTCTATTTTCAGTTGCGACAGCCGGTGGTAAAACCCGATGGTGAACAACTGGAGGCCGGTGAGATTTTCACCAGGCTGGCCGATGCCCTGGGATTGATCCCTGAATTGCCTGAGTCATTGTATTCGGCGGCCCAACAAAATCGAGAAGCATTTGGATTGGAATTGATGAACTATATTGGTGCCAATCCCAAAGCGATGAAAGTTGTCCCCTTTATCTTGGGCAAGACACTGGGTAAAGCGATGAATTCCCCTAATTTGGCGGCTTTGTGGGGAATCCTGTTGACAGCACCCAATATATTCCGGGAAAACGCAGCCAGGGCAGGCTTTATACCGGGACCAGCCTTGGGGGAGGAGATTTTTCAACACGGGTTGGAACATCCGGAGGGCTTCTGGATTGGAAAATGTGATGTCGAAAATAACATGGATCTGGTTAAAACAGATGATGGAAAAATTCACGTACATTTCCCGGAAATGGAAGATTGGACGAAAAGTATAACTGTTGATTCTGAAAAAACTGCTTTGGAGGTCTCAGAGGATTATCCCCTTGTTTTGAGTGCCGGAAGCCATGTAAAGACTGTGGCTAATACCATCATGCGTGATCCGAAATGGAACGAAGGGAAGCGTGTCTCTACCCTGGCGATGAATCCTGCGGATGCCGAGAAACTTGGTTTCTCTGATGGGCAAACAGTATTGGTTTCAACAGAGGCCGGCCAGGCGGAAATTGAGCTTGAAATCACAGCAGGTACAAGAGCAGGGCAAGTGCTGATACCTCATGGCTTCGGTCTGGATTTCGAAGGCAAAAGAATTGGGGTGAATGTAAACGCCCTGACCAAGAATACCCATCGAGATCCTTTTGCAGCCACACCTTTACATCGCTATGTGCCTTGTAGAGTCGAGGCTTTATAGAAGTAAGGAGGAGTTAAAATGGTTCCCGTAACTATGCTGGTTCAGAACGGATGTTTGTTTTCCGGTGTCAGCCTGTGTCAG
This sequence comes from Pseudomonadota bacterium, assembly GCA_022360105.1. Next base: position 13,668 of record JAKSDL010000048.1, on the reverse strand, counting down.
GAAGTCTTTTTGTTGGCAAACACCTGGTGGCGAATTATGCATCCGGAAAAGGCGGAAAAGCTGTTCGAATTTCAAGTGGTTTCACCAGATGGTCAACCAGTGAAAGGAGGGGCCGGCATGGCTATTACTCCGGTTAAATCAATGACGGAGGTGAAGCAGACAGAATTGATCTTAATTCCTCCGTATTTGCATACAATTCGAAACACCTTGCCTGCATTTAGCAGTTCCGTAGATTGGCTTCGATTTCACCACAAAAAGGGAGCTACCCTGGCGGGACTCTGTACAGGCAGCTTTGTATTGGCAACTACCGGTTTGCTGGATGGAAAAAAGGCCACAACCAACTGGCAATTTGCAAGATCGTTTCGTAATCGTTTTCCCGATGTTGACTTACAGACGCAGGATATTTTGACCATTGAGGACCGCCTAATTTGCACGGGAGCGACAACTGCGATATTGGATTTTTGTCTTTATGTTCTGAAAAAATATGGATCGGAAGAACTGGCGGAGAACTGCGCCAGGGCGATGTTGATAGATCCGAATCGAAAGAGTCAGGCTCCGTATGTCATGTTCGATGGATTGCGTAACCACAATGATGTTGCAGTGATGGAGGCACAGGATTATCTGGATGAGCATTTTGCGGACAATATTGTTGTCGACCAACTGGCAAAAAACGTCGGATTGAGTTCGCGTCATTTCCAAAGACGATTTAAAGAAGCCACCGGGGAGTCGCCACTTAGTTATCTGCAAAAGATCCGTATCGAAAAAGCCAAAATCAAATTATCCTCGACCAGGCTTCCTTTCAGTGAGATCACTTGGGCTGTGGGATATGAAGATGTGAATTCCTTTCGCAAAATTTTTAAACGTCATACTTCATTGTCACCCAAGGAATACCGCCTAAAATTCGAAAAACCTTCCAGATATAAATCCATTGCTTAAAACCATTTGAAAGATTTTCAAGTCCGACTGCTCTGCCCGCCTGACGTATAAACCACTAAAATCAGATCATTCAACAATCACCCGGATTAGTCTGTTAATACTTCGCGGTTTCCCCTGGTAATGGGGCTGGCGGCTTCGTTTATGGCTGCAAATGAATGTCAAGCCATGCAATTCATTCCGCTGGTAATTCTGCTACAATTGTTTCTAAGTGATATCATCCGGGGTATTGAGGCTTTTCCCGAGGTGTTCCAATGGATTTCAAATGTACTGCCGCTTACCCATGCCAATTTTAGTAAGAAATGTACTTCTGAAAAACCTGGTTTTCCGGCATTCCTGCCGCAGGTTTTAATTCTATTTTGCGTTTTTCTGGTTTTTCCGGTGTTGCTGCTACCGGCAGCTAGGCATCAGCAGCGATTCGGGTAAAGAGGGCTATTGTTTAGGAAGTTCCGCAATTTCCAATCCCACCAGACAGACATCATCTGAAAAAGTCTTGTTTTCGGAGAATTGCTCAATATCACGGATCACTTTCTGAAAGATTTGATGGGGTGGCTTATCGAGGTGTCTGGAGAAACTCTCAATCAATCTTGAAATGCCAAACTGCTCATTGTTGCTGTCGAACACTTCAAACAGGCCATCCGTATAAGTTAAAAAAAGGTCACCTTGGGAAAGCTCTCCCATGGCAGTTTCATATACCATATCGCTCAGTATCCCCAGGGGAGGACCGTTTTTCTGACAAAAAACCTCCAGTTGTCCGCAGGTCCCTTTTTGGCTGTTCAGTTTGATAGGTACCGGATGACCGGCGCTGGCATAGGTGAACACTGCCTTTTCCAAATCCACCACAATATAGTTGGCAGTGGCGTACATGGTTTCCGGGTAGTGTTGCAGTAACTCAATAAACTTATGATTGATCTGTGTAAGCAGCTTCCCGGGATTATAGGCAATGGATCGATAACTGGCTATCAAAGCCCTGATCATCGAGGTGATTAAAGCCGAACTGACGCTGTGACCAAGCACATCGCACATAAACAAGCCTGCACGGTAGTCGGAAAGATATACAATGTGGAAAAAATCCCCACCCAGGATATCCGGGCTGTAGTAGGTATGGTGAAATTTCAACATCGACTGTTCTTCAGGCCGATGAGAAGGGAAACTTGGGTATTGCTGGGGAAACATGGCCTGCTGTAGCTGGTGAGCCAGGGACATATTCTGCTGCAGTTGCTTTTTCTGCTTGTTTAGAATGACGGTTTGTTCCTTCAGTTGTTTGATATTTTCCACAAATACCCAGTTTTGCAGGATCAGAAGGGATTTCATGGAAATCAATCCGAGATATTCCCCTGATTCGCAAGTCAGAATCACGTCATCATAAAATCCTTCCTCATCCCGGTTAAAGGCTGCGATTAAGACTGTTACTATCGAATCGGTGCATGAAACCTGGAGAGGGAAAGCTGTAAGGCAATCCCGGAGATTTTGCGGTGTGGTACTTTTTATTTGCTTAACATTCCCAATAAGGTTGCTGAGCTGTGTTTTGGAGCAAAGCCCGACGGGTTTGTCGTTCTCAAGAACGGCAATGTAATCGATATTAAATTCGAATAGTTTGTTATGTGCGTCTTGCGGGCTGTTATCGATATTTACCCAATGGGAATGCCCGATCAGAGAGGTAAGATCGATTTTGATGTTACCGAATTCTCCGTTTTGAAAGGATTCAATACTGCTGAGAAGTTGTTCGACTTCCGGTACCCTTGGGGTTGATAATTTAGGACCCATAAATTGTTATTAATATCGCTTCCAGTTTCTCTTCGAGCATTTCGTAAGACAAATATCGCCAGCCCAGCATGTAGTTTTTTTCGGCCATTTCTTCCAGTTTTTCTTGGTTACCAATGGTTTTTTTAACTCTTTCAATGGTTTCATTGGTAATAAATCCGTCGAAGCCGATAACTTGAAAACCCAGTGGTTCAATATCCGCCTCGAATATCTGGTATCGGTTTACAAGAATGGGTTTCCTAAAATAGATCCCCTCTACAAAGGCGTTTCCATATCCTTCATAGATAGAAGGATATGAAATCAGATCAGCATGCGGGTATATGTCCCAAAGGGTGTAGTGTTTAACACCGTTTTTATCGATATAACGTTGTTTGGAAATACGATCATCCACGATTTTTAATTTTACGCCCATGAACTTCGCATATTCCTGGATACGGGTCTGGTAGTCAAACCCTTCATCTCCGGCTTTATGAGGAATGACGAGCACATCGTTTTTTCGGTTCATGCGGCTGATCAACTCGATCGAGGTCTCGATCCCTTTTCGGGAAACCAATCGGGTGGGTTGAAGCACCATGAAACAATCGTCGCTGATTCCCAGTTCTTTTCTCACATCTGCGCTGTACTCATCCGGTTCCGGCGGCAGGGTTTTAAAATCCATGACGTTGGGAATCAAGCGCCATGAAGAGCCTGTTCTGCGGGATAACTGGGACCCGGCGATGGAGTTGATCACAACATGATACATATTAGGCTGGTTAGGCGGAAAATAAGAGCGCAGGTAATCCATGGCTGCATAACTTAAAAACCGCTGTCTTTCCCAATAAAAATCATGGTGATGGGCGATTGTCGGGATCCTTGTTTCTACCACAAACTCGGTAAGTGCGTTTCCCAGGGGAATATTAACAGGGATGGCCAGGGCGTTCTGGATAACCAGGATGTCAAACTTGAATTTGTCGTGAAACTCCTGTAGCCCGTCCCTGATCTCTTCCTTGAGCTTGTGAACTCTCTGGGTAATACTTCGGTTACGGACCTTTTTGGTAAATAATTCTTCCTGGATCTCAAGAATTTCCGGGTGTTTAAAGTGAGCTTTGGGAATCAAATGGGAGATTTCCGGTGGGGTGTCCAACTCTCCGGCAGCAAAATATACCTTGCAGCCTTTTTCTTTAAGTATGTCAACCCATTTTTGGGTTTCCAGGGAAACTCCATCAGTTCCTGCAAATCGGGTTGAGACAAAACCAAAACTGGGAGCGTAGCGTTTCCAAGCTGTCATACGGGTTCTCCTTGAATCCTCAGGTTTTCGAAACAATCGTGGAAATATCGATTTCCGCGGGCGATTTTCGAGTGTTGAGTCAAGGAAGTGTTAAGGTTAACAGTTATTGATCCGGGTATTTCAAGTCAGTTCCCCGGTTTTCCAAGACGATTTAATCGAGTTCAGATTCAAGGTCATCAGTACAGGTTTAATGACCATTCATCAATACTTGATTTGATTTTATCTTAAAGCTTCTCAGTGCGTCTTCATTATTGTCAAAAATCTCGAAGACCCGATCCATTCTGGTTGTATCAAAAATTGTTTTAACGTTATTGCTGATATTGGAGACTTTAAGTTGCCCACCGGCTTTGTTGATCGATTTAAGACAGGTTATCAACATGCCAAGTCCGGAACTGTCAATAAATGAAACCTGGCTCATATCCAGTAGAAGGTTGATTTTGCTTTGATCGATTTTGGTTACAACAATCTCTTTTAACTCCTTGGATGAGGCTGCATCGATTCTGTCGAATAACTGTAAAATTGAAATATCATCGATCTTGAATTCCTCTAACTTCATAACCCATGTCCCTTAGCTGTTTTAATATTCTTTTTCATTGTTAGTGTGTTGCGACTCTTTTCAATCCGATAGGAAACCAAATCCATATGGTTTTGAATAATCATCAGCCCGCGACCCGAAATGGGAAGGTTTTCAAGGTCGTCCTGCCGGCAGACAGACCCAGTTGGCAGATTGCCTTTGACCAATTCGGGATTCATCGATTTTCCAAAATCGATAATGTTGATCTCAATATTTTCGGAGTTGATGTAGAGAATTATTTCAACCTTTTGATCGGTAGCACCCAGGTAAGCGTGTTTAATGCTGTTTACCACGGCTTCCGTTACACACAATTCGACTGTATGCGCCTCTTTTGAACTCAGCGGAATTTGTGCACAGATATTGTTGATAGCTGTGCTTACCAGGCGGACGTTTTCCAACCTGCTTTCGATTGTAAGGCTGATTTTTTTTTCTTTCATTGAGCCCAACCTAGTTTAATTAGGTATTTGACCTCATGAAAACGCATTCTGCACTTATTTATTTACAAGCGTCAAGTTCCAGGGTTTAGCCTATTATAGCGCAATATTTCAATTCAGTAACAGCTTTGATCGAGATTCAGCGATAAATTTTTGAAATATTTCCTTTGAAAAGTTAAAAAAAATTTGATGTTGGGTAGGTTGGAATCAATTAATGCTCAAAATGCAGACCTAAGAATCAGGTTGCAATTTGGACAAATATAACGGAAACTTTGAAATCCATATAACTCGAAATGTATCCCCGATAAAGCAAAGCAACTCGGGTTCTTGCAAGTGGTTTGATAATGGTTATCAGTTATCGGCTATCGGTCATCAGTTGGGATGTGAAAGCTGCGCTTTCTTAACTATTTAATTTAGTTAGGAAATATTAAATAAAAGACTTGCTTTAATGATATGGGGAACTTATCAATCGTTTAACCGATAACCGATAACCGATAACCGATAACCGATAACCGATAACCGATAACCGATAACCGATAACCGGAGAAAACATGGATCTGAAAACTGTAAAAATAAACAATCCCGATAGCTTAAACCTGATTTTAGGACAGTCTCACTTTATAAAGACCATTGAAGACATTCATGAAGCGATGGTGAATACCATTCCTGGCGTCAAGTTCGGTGTTGCTTTTTGTGAGGCGTCGGATGTATGCCTGGTTCGCTATAGCGGAACAGACGAGGAATTGGTTGACCTGGCCAAAAGCAACGCCTATGAACTTGCTGCCGGACATTGTTTTATCATCTTCATGAAAGACTCTTTCCCCATCAATGTGTTGAATACCATTCAACAAGTCCCGGAGGTTTGCCGAATATTCTGTGCAACAGCCAACCCTGTGGAAGTTGTCATTGCTGAAACCGAGCAAGGTCGAGGTATTATGGGGGTGATTGATGGATTTGCATCGAAGGGAATCGAAACCGAGCAGGATATTGAAAAGAGAAAGGGTTTCTTACGGGCAATCGGGTATAAGGCTTAGATAATCCGAACAATTATGTTATCAAGCAAACATGACAAGTCGGTTGCATTCGCCAACCGGCTTGCTTTTATATTGTTCAACGACCTTCCATAGATAGCTGCTTTCTCTTTTACCTTCATAATCGTTATATTTGCACGAAATTGACGACGATTTGGACGATTCCTCGTAGATGCATCTCCCAAAAACAATCCGGGAAGAAAAATTCTCATCTCCATAGCGATCTTTTCTTTTGCCCCTGTTGGCAGGTCTTGAGAATAGCCTGATTGAGATTTTGCACAAACTTCTCACATTTGATTTTCAATTTTCGTTTCAATAAGGTGAAACTGGCTGGATGAGGGTTCATCTTTAATTCCTTTATTAACAGGGTTTACAAGAGTTTTCACCGGTCCGGTTATTGCACTTTAGCGATTGGTTACCTGCCCTAAACAACGCTTTGTAAGGGTTAATCTGTTTTTACATTGCAATTAACAGCGTTTTGTTACTTTGGTCAGAAACTACTGGAAGTTTGCAATGTAATTTGATTTTTAGTAAACTATCTGCAAAAACATACATCTTTTATCAATCCGTTTGATTAGGTACATCATCATGAATAGGCTTTCTAGCCAGAATAGATGCTCGCGTATGTTGCGATAATGTGATACTAACTTTCAACGGAGAAATAAAATGTCAATATTCATCATGGAGCCGGTATTGTCTTCTTCAACCCAAGTGTCTGAAAAAACTCTCTGGCAGGCAGAAGCACTGCTGCAAAGCCTGGCGGATCATATTTCCAGAATTTCCGAATGGGAAAGTCGTGCTATTGAAAAGAAAAGCAAGCTTCTGGTTGAAACTCTAAGAGAGGACAAAGCCAAACAGAGAAGCAAGTCTGACCGGAAAGTAAAACAGACGGCAAAAACTATTGGCGAGTTAAACAACAGACTTCAACAGCTCCATGAAAATTTGGCAATAGAGATAAGTCTGCTGACTGGAAAGGAATCCACAGATTCCATGCCGCTGGGAAAAGTCCTGGAATGGAAGCAACGTGAAGACGCCAGGTTGGACGGGATCTATTTTGATACTGATCATCGACTTGCTCAGTATTCTTCGGAATTGGATAACCATACAGTGCAGCTCAACCATGTCCGGGCTGAATTGCAAACGACATCAACTGATCTGTCCGAACTGGTCAAAGAGGACCAGCGCTTGCGCAGTGCAGATCGCACAAAAACCATTCAGGCCGAAATCAATGAATTATCTGTGTCTATAGCGGCAGTATTGAAAAAAGCGGCAAAGATCTGCAAAGTTCCCTATCGAAAGACTCTGAAGATTGATGATTTAATTGGGAATTTGGAGAAAGAGCTGGAAGAGATTGATTCCGGGTTGATGAAAGCGGGGGAATCGTTGAAAGAGACTGATATTATCCCCCCTCCCAAGAGCAAAAGGAAAAAAGCCGGGAAATCCAAAAGCAGCGACCTGGAAACAGTGGTTGATAAAATAAAGGCGATGGTTGAGGAGAAAAGAGATCAACTCAGGGATTTGCAGATTCTGCGAACAGATCTCATTCGGTTAAGTCGCCTGGAAAAAACAGCTCGTCACGATTTAAGTGGTGAACTAGCCCGTTTGGAAAAGCAAAAGGCCAGGGCTTCCATCATCAACGAAATCAAGACCAAGCAGGAATATCGTAAACAAAACCTGGGTCTGATCCAGGAAAAGATTACAGAAATTGAAGAAAGCATAGATACCATTCGAAAAAAGCAATTCAGTATCAGAAAACGGAAACGTTTCAACGATCAGAAAACAGAAAAAATACAGGCCATCAAAGCCGAAATAGACAATTGTATCTCAATGTTGAACGCAGAAAAATCGAAACGTGCCTCAATTACCCCTTCAACCGACATTTGGTATCGGACCATACAAAACAGAATTAAAAAAGTTCGACGTCATATCAATTTTGGCTCTCCATTAAGGCTCCTATTCCTGCCTTTCCAGTGTTACAACGGGTATCAGGTTGGCTTAAAAGTGAGAATGCACCTGATCAAGGTGGAAAGATCATTTCAACAATTAGGTTTGCTGGACGAGGATTATATTCAACGCATAGACATATTTAACCGGGCAAACAAAAAAGGCCAAAAGCTTTGCCTGGATGTTTTGTATTGCTGACAATCATGCCCTCCTAAGGTCCGGATTTGACTGGTTTATAACTATTGTAAAACTTTTGTAACCCGGCTGTTTTGTCTTGAATTTTGGCAACGATTCTAATGGTATAGGGGCAGATTTTATTTTCATAAATGTTAGTAAATGAGGCGAAATGTCTAATCCTTTGCATCCGGTTGGGGCATTTGGAATTGGCCTGCTGTATTACCTAGTTCGCAGTTTCAGACTTGTCGGTGCCTTGCTGAAAATTTTCTGGTTGGGTTTCTGGCTGTCGTTTGCAACCTTGCTTGTCACTATCCCCATTTTTATCTCCACACTATTTTCCAAAAAAGGGTTTTTTGCATTTCAGATGTCCAGGGTTTGGGCCGCTATCGTTCTGGCGGCCACCGGTGTCCGTGTAACCATTCGCGGGAAAGAAAAGGTAAAAAAAGGGCAGACCTATATTATTATTTCCAATCATCAATCTCATTTTGACGGACCTGCTATCGCCCAAACATTGGGCATTCAATTCCGCTGGGTGGCAAAAAAGGAGTTGCTGAATATTCCGGTGTTTGGTCATTGTTTACATGCCTGCGGAAATATCTTCATCGACCGATCAAATCGTGCAGCAGCGTTACGCAGTATCCAGTCCGGAATTGAAAGCCTGCCCAAAGGGGTTGGAGTGATGTTCTTCGCTGAAGGTACACGGTCTGCTAATGGGAGACTGGGTCGGTTTAAAAAAGGCGGATTTTCAGCAGCATTGCAAACAGGATTACCTATTCTTCCAATTACCGTAAATGGAAGTGCCAGGGCCTTGCCTAAAAAGAGTGTTGTTTTTTCCTCTTCTCCAATAGAAGTGATCGTGGGTGATCCCATCGAGGTTACAGGTTATACCCATCAACAGATAGATGACTTGATGGAGAAAACAAGAGACATCATTGGTGCGAACCTGATCCTATGAGCAGACTTCCGTTAGGAAAGCAGTTACTGTCGACTTGATCTTTTTAATCAAACATCACAGAATGGTTACCAGTTTTCTGTGTCTCCAAGTGCAACTGCATCCCCAATTAACAAGCACATTTTGCGGGTTGGTTTTATCTTACTTGACCACAAAAAAAGCTTTCAACCATGTTTGATTGCGTTAGCGGTGAGCAGCGGTCGGTTCTCAGTTTGTGTAACAATTAGGTTTGAAAGCGGAGCTTTCACCACAAACTGATAACGGATAGCAGATAACCGATAACTGAACGAAATTCAGATTCGTTGCTGAACAAGGTAGACCAGACAGCCTGCAAAACAAAAAAACCTAACAAGCGAGTTATATAAGGTAACCATGCCTACCAATCTGCCGCCAAATTATTTCAGCATTGAAAAACAGTTCAAGGAAGCCCAGACCACTGAAGAAAAACTGGGTTACCTGGAAGAGATGATGAGCGTTGTCCCCAAACATAAAGGTACGGATAAGCTCAGGGCGGAACTGCGCAAAAAAATATCGAAGTTAAAAACTTCCCCTCAATCGAAAAAAGGAGCAGCCAGAAAGGAATCTGTCTACAATATTGGTAAGGAAGGAGCAGGGCAGGTCATTGTGTTGGGGCCTCCAAATGTAGGAAAATCGTCACTGGTGGCCAACCTGACCAATGCTGCACCAGACATTTCCGCATCTCCTCACACAACTTGGCAGCCGATACCAGGCATGATGCCTGTGGAAGATATTCAAATCCAGCTGATAGATACACCACCCTTAAATCCTGATTATGTGGATAAAGGGTTGTTCGATCTGGCTCGCAGGGCTGATTTGGTTCTTCTGGTGGTGGATATCCAGAGCGATCCATTTCAGCAACTGGAGGAATCTGCTTCGATGCTGGCTGAAAATCGCATAGCTCCCGTCCGTCTGAAGCATCTCTATCCGGAACAACCCCGCATGACCTTCATTCCGTTTCATGTGCTGGCCAACAAAAACGATTCCAGTGAATTTGATGAAAATGTAGAGATTTTTGACGAACTGCTGGAAGATAACTGGCCTTATCTACCCGTGTCATCGGAGTTTGATCGTAATTTGGATCAGCTTAAAGCCGTGGTGTTTGAAAGACTGGAAATCATCCGGGTCTACGCCAAAACCCCGGGTAAACCGGCGGATATGACCGCCCCGTTTGTGCTGAAAAAAGGCGACACCGTCGAACAATTTGCCGCCAAAGTGCACAAAGACTTTGCCCAAAACATGAAAAACGCCCGCATCTGGGGCAGCAACGTCTACGACGGCCAAATGGTCCAACGCGACCACCAACTCAGCGACAAAGATATCGTGGAAGTGCATATTTAGCGAATATTAGCCCTCAAGAGATATTTGCATCATACATAGATCTGAAACAGGAAAGAAAAAGGGTATGGGGAGAAATGACAAATTTGATAGAGGAGATTAATCAAGCTCTTTCAGATTACAATCAAAAGCCGATTCAGAAAAACAAGAGTGGGCTTGAGCATCACAAAGAACTTGTTAGGCATCGTATCGCTCCGTGTTCTGAGTTTTCATCTTTGTATCGAGCATGTTTAAGAACATCCTATGAAGATTGGGCTTTGCAAATTCTGGAAGAAAACCTGGATTTGGAAAAACATTTCAAGTCATTCATCAATTAACCAAAGTGGAACCATACCGATTAACGAGAATAATCACAGAAGGTGAAGGCCTGACCACCGAATTCAAGGAGGCAATAACCGGTTTACCCAGGGACCTGTTTGAAACGGTCTGCGCATTTCTAAATCGGAATGGCGGTTCACTACTTTTGGGTGTCGCGGATGATGGCACCATTAAAGGGATTGAAACATCCAAAGTTGAACAACTCAAAAACGAAATCATTACCCTTTCCAACAATCCACAGAAACTGGACCCTCCTTTTATTCTTTATCCTGTTTCTATTGAGATTAATGATAAAGCTCTGATACATGTTCAGATCCCACAAAGCTCACAGGTACACAAAACTAAAGGAGCTGTTTTTGACAGAAGCGGCGATGGAGATTTCAAGATATCCGATCCCGCTCGAATTGCTGATCTGCATAATTTCAAATGTCGACACTACACAGAAAATGAAATTTTCCCGGCTTTGACATCGGCTGACTTAAATTCGGAGTTGTTTAGAAAAGTTCGTAATCTTATCAATAGTAGAAATCCAGATCACCCCTGGTTGGCGCTGGATGACCATCATTTAATGGAACGGGCCGGTTTGTATCGCAAGGATCATAAAACCGGGGAAAAAGGTTATACATTGGCAGCAGCATTGTTGTTCGGAACTGATGAAACAATCCAGAGCATAATACCTCATTACAAAATCGATGTGCTGGTAAGACGAGAAAATAGCGAACGTTATGATGACCGTATAGATATAAGAACAAACATTATCGATGCTTATGATTTACTGATCTCCTTTATCAATCGCCACTTCCCGGACAAGTTTCATTTACAAGAGGGCATTAGGGTTAATCTGCGAGAACAGGTATTTAGAGAAATAATCGCCAATCTGATTATTCACAGGGAATATACCAATGCTCTTCCAGCGAGATTAATTGTGTTACCTGACAAGGTGGAGGTGATCAATGCCAACAATCCTCATGGTTTCGGGCCTATTGATGTCCGTAATTTTACACCTTTTCCCAAAAACCCAATCATAACCAAGTTTTTCATCCAATTGGGGCGAGCTGAGGAGATCGGGTCCGGAATCATGAACGTGCAAAAATACCTTCCCCTTTACATCAAAAACGCTTCGGCTGAATTTATCGAAGGGACGGAGTTTAAAACTATCGTTCACTACAAAATAAAATCCGATTTTGACGGATTAAATGACGGGATAAATGAGGGAATAAATGGCGGGATAAACAAAGAACATTTACCTGTCCTAAAATTTATTTTGGCAAGTAATGGTAGTAAAACTAAAGAAATTAGCGAAGCCTTAAAACTTCCGTTAAGAAGCACTGAAAGAGTCATTAGCAGTTTGGTTGAAAAACAACTAATTGTGTTTTCCGGTTCCAAAAAGACGGGGAAATACCATGTCACAAAAACAGGTCATGGAGTACTAAAGGACCATCCAATTGGCGGGATAAATGGCGGGATAAATGGCGGGATAAATGGCGGGATAACCAACGAGCAAATTCAAATTTTGGAAGCCATTCAAAAACTACATGCTTCCAAAACAAAAGATATCGCCGAAGAATTAAAAATATCATTTAGAAATGCAGAAAGGACTCTTAAATTATTGAAGGATAATGACTGGATTATTTTCTCCGGTCCTAAAAAAACAGGGAACTACCAATTAACTCAAAAAGGGCTCAAAGTCTTGAATCAACAAAAAAGAAAAAAATGACAGAATCACTTATTCAAAAACTATGGTCCTATTGCGATACCCTTCGGGATGATGGCGTGAGCTATGGCGATTATGTGGAGCAATTCACCTTTTTGCTGTTCCTGAAAATGGCTCATGAATACAACAAACCACCTCACAACCAAGAATAAAGATTCTCGAGGATTACAACTGGGAATCCTTATTGGATAAAACCGGGGCAGCGCTTGAGGAACACTACTATAAGCTCCTGACCAACCTGGGAAAAGAGAAAGGGAATGCTGGGCCAGATCTTTACCAAGGCAGAAAACAAAATTCATGATCCTGCAAAGCTTTATCGACTGATCAACATGATCGATAAAGAAGATTGGGTAATCATGGATGCCGATGTCAAAGGGGAAATATATGAAGGACTACTTGAAAAAAACGCCCAGGATGTAAAATCGGGGGCAGGGCGGTATTTCACCCCCAGGGAATTAATCAAAGTTATGGTGGAATGTATTGCCCCTCAACCGCTAAAACCATACATGTTTAAATTTGCCGATTATGCAAGATCAAACCAAACTTTACATTTGTAAATGGATTTCTGGTCTTTCACTGAAAGATAAACAACACTTTAATCGATGAAAACGTCTTTGAAGCATTTACCTAAGTTTAAGAAAAAAGAACTGAAAACGATTGTTGAAGTTATTTTGGAAAACAGTTCTTCCAAAAAAACGGGGATGATTATTCTCTTTGGCAGTCACGCCAGGGGAGATTGGGTGGAGGACCGCTACGTTGGCGAAGATGGAGTTCTTTACGAATACAAAAGCGATTTTGATCTGCTGATTGTCACTACTGCTCATGAAGCCGCCCAAAGGCACAGCAAATGGAGACGAATCGAAGACAAACTACGGAGTCATCCTGAGCTGCGCACATTGACCAGCTTGATCGTTATCGACATTAATGCCCTCAACAGAGAGTTGCAACGCGGTCGTTTCTTTTATCGGGATATTCAAAAGGAAGGGATTGTTTTATATGATGCCCAATTCTTTACACTTGCAAAAGCAAAAGAATTATCCCCGGAGCTGAGATGGGAAGAGGCTAACATTCATTTCGATAAATGGTTTAATAGTGCGAATGAATTTTATGATGACTTTTTATTTAATTTTGAAAAAAAACGTAATCACATGGCTGCTTTTATGCTTCATCAAGCCACAGAACGACTTTTCATGACCACCCTGCT
>JAKSDL010000564.1 GCA_022360105.1 Pseudomonadota bacterium | reverse complement strand
GTGCTTGCGGGCTAAGCAAAGCTAAACCCTGAAATGCGTGTAATAGTGTAAAGTGAATTTCATTTTATACAACTGATTCCACAGAGGGGGCACGAGGAAAGGTGCTGGACTTTCCTAGAAAGATTCCTGTGATTTAGCAAGCTTGTTGTTACCAATTTGGTGGGGACGTGGAACGAAATTGGGGTTGCCGGAAAGCGAAATTTTGAAGAAAGGATATAATTACAGTATGTTATAGTTAAAAGAGCAAAGTGTTCATTCCGGATCATTTGTCACGAATTATTGGGGAGATTCAGATAGTTTAACTATAATCCGGCTTAAAAATGGTTTTCGTGGCTGATCCAAATGGATGTTAAAATATTGTTTGTATAGTGGAAGCGGAGCTGTATGGCTCCGCTGATTTTTGCTACGATGTTGCTACGGCTTGCTCCAGTTCATCGATCTCTATATGTTTAATATGCCATTGATAGAACCATACAGTCAGGAAAGGAATGGTCACAATTAGCAGGCATCCTATTGAATATGCCAGGTAAACGCCAAGCACCTGGTGACCTTTTGCTACAAATCGAACCCGGTATCCATTAATCCTCACGCTTCTGCAGAGCCAACGCAAGATGCTTGAATTTACCCAGGCCCATCCGATCACAGACAAATATGATACAATCAACAAAAGGTTATAGCCGACCAGAGAGATGTACCTGCCCTCAAATTCAGGGTGAACTCCCTGTTCTGTTGTAATGGAATTAATGCTCCAGGTCAGGATTTTAAATGACCAAAAGATTGTTAAAGGCATCAAACAGATTAACAGCGCAGGATACAAACTCATGAAAGCAAATCTGCCATCGCCAATATTGCCGGATGCAAAGCCAACCAAGATAGTCAGGGCATAGGGTCCTATGGCAATCAGCCAGATTCCCACAAAATAAGGCCAGATCTGATTTCCTGTGCCCTGAAATGTCGTTTTAGACTGTCCGTCCCGGGGTGATACGGATGATACCAGCCAACGGTTCAGCCCGGCTACAGTCCAGGCCATAGGGATGATGGTTATGGCGGAGACCAGCAGAAGCAGGATATATTTTAAAGCACTAAACGCGTCTCCGTTAAATGTGAGCTGGATGGTCCGTTTGACCTTTGGTTGTTGATCTGCCTCTACAGGTAGTAAATTAAAGCGTGTAATAACCAAGTCATAAAGGATAACGGCAAGGAGCACACTGGTAGTCACGGTTCTGATCAGTCCCAAAACCATGAAAACATAAGCCATGTTCAATGGGGAAAGTTCTGAAGTATGTCTCAGAACATCCGTGACGTAGACTTGAACCAATGGAAAAATAATATCTAAAGCCAGTACTGCAGCCAGTGAAATGATAAGCCGATCCGACAATCGCAGCTTTTTTTTGAGAACCACTGCTGTGATCAGTGCCGTCAGGTAGATAAATATAAAGGGTGTGGAAAATGGCAGATAGCGCACAATGCCGTTTAAAAATATGCTCAGCTTATCGTTCATTTGCTTTGCTCCTGAAATGGTTTTTTCTACAACCGGATCATCAAAATTGTCAGCTTTTTCATGACGTAACCTCCAAACTTATCTAAGGTTACAAACGTAAATTAAAGCAAGGCTATCGAGAAAAGGCAACAAAGCGATCGTTGTTTCAATCACTTAACTTTGAGTTGAGTCAGGAAACAAAACTGGTTGGTCTTTTTGTAGGCAGGGATTTGATAGGAATGGATCAAAAGAGAAAGAAAAGAAATGGAGCGTAGCGACACGTTTTAGGCTAATAGCCAACAGCTAAACGCTAATAGCTATTATTCTTTTACCCTCATCCAGCCATAATCTACGTGAACATGTTGAACGTAAACTGAATGGGAACAAAACATATCATAATACTGCTCCAGGTTTTCCAAGCTCGGCCGCTCGATCTCCAGGGTAAAATAGCGATATAACCAGGAGGCAAATGAGAAATCAGCCAAAGACAGGTTATCACCAGCTATGAACTTTCGAGTCTTTAATTGCTCGTTCATAAAGGTTGCACGGGCGTTGACGTTATCGGCAAAATCTTTCAATTGTTGTGAATCTCTTTTTGCCGCAGGTGTCTTCATCAAGAACATGAATAGTTGGATCAGCGGAGGAATCCAGCTAGATTGGCTCCAGCACAACCATTGATCGACTACGGCACGTTTTTCAATACTACCGGGGAAGTACTGCTCACCATATTTCGCACCAAGGTAACGTAGAATCGCCTCCGATTCCCAAATGGTGATTTTGCCATCCTGTAAAGTGGGAACCAGCTGATTTGGATTCATCGCTATATATTCGGGCGTATTCAGTCCCCCAAACGGACCACCGACATCTTTGCGATCAAACTCCATACCCAATTCAGCCAGCAACCAAATCACTTTCTGCACGTTCACCGATGTGTGTCGTCCCCAAAGAACCAACATGATATTCTCCTTTGATTGATATTAATGTTTTTGTTAATTGTAGAGTGGGTTATGAGAAGCGAAACTTGCAGCTTCGAACGAGTAATACCTATTATAATTCAGATACAAAACATCTGGCATCACTAAAATGGATTTTTCATTTCGACCTGCTTGAGTTCAAGAGATTGTATAACCGCGGTTCCGGTCCGTAACACTTACCCCGCTTGACAGCCGGAAACCGATTTCATACTATTTTAAATCATCCACTTCCTTAACCTTGACCCGTAACCAGCCTCATGAAATCCCCCTCTTCGGATAGGCAGACCAGTCTCCGGGAAATTTCAATTGATGAAATCTATAGCTTTATCAGCGATTTCCCGGCCTTGCTGTGGCGTATTGAGATCCAGAAAGCCCGGATCGAGTTTTTAAACGACAACACCATGGTTTCACCGGGTATTGACGGGACCCTGTTGATGAAAAGCGTTTCTTACAGGAACAGTGTGATCCTGCCGGAGGGAATGTCGCTGTTTGATAACTTCATGGAATCGATCAAGGACGCCAAAAGCGCCGCCACCGTCTTTCGTGTCAAAAACAGAAAAGGGGAGCTGACCTGGCTTAAACTGACGGGAACCGTCAACCGGAAAGATCCCCGCTATTATTACGGTTTCCTGTTAAACGTGGACGACACCATTTCCATCATCAAGGGAAACCCGGGGATGGATCTGGAGTTGGAGCTGATGATCGAGGATGCTGAAAACCCAATGCTGATTGTCCATTATGAAACGTTGAGGATTGCGAAAGCCAATGCGCCGGCCAAAAAGCTGTTGGCTATCTCCGAATCCGATTTTGACGAGTTTCCTTTTGGAAAATTCTGTCATGACCTGATGAAGCAACCGCTGGACGCCATTATTAAAGCCTTGCCGCTGGAACGGAGCTGGAATGGAAAGCTGTCGTTTCAGTCCAAAAACGGAAAAAAGCACCTGCAGGCACAGACCCGGTTGCGCTACCTGGTTCATAACAATGAACAATTGATTCGCTTTTCTCTGCAACAGACCGAAATCAGCGAACAAAAGAAACAGATCATTGCCAGTCCGGATGCTGTTGAGCTGGGTAAGCTGGAAAAACAGCTCGCTCCGCTGTCCGATATCAAGGAGATTTTGTCGCTCTGCATGGAAAGCCCTTTAATTAAAGACCATTACGATGCCATCCTCTTTTCCGATGTGCAGATCAGGAAAAATATCGTCACCGTTTACTGGGCCGGAGATCCTTTTAAACGTATGTCCCAAGCCAGCACCTTTTCCTACAAGGGAACCATTGCCGAAGACATTAACCGCTATGCGCTGGATTACCTGGTCGTCGATGATACGCAGGATAGTATCAAACCGATCGATTGGGCTCTGTTTGTCCCCCACGGTATCCGATCCTATTTTGCCATGCCGTTCTACAGTCGCTCCGTTCTGAAAACGGTCTTGATCCTCTGTGCTACGGAACCCTCCTGCTTTGACGGCAAGCAACCCACCGAATTTCAACCCCTCCTGGAAACCGTCAATCACGCTGTCCGCTCCTGGCGTCGTCATTTACGCTAATGTTCGGGGTTCATTGTTCACAAATACAGGGAAGTTTATTGATAAAATTGGTACTACCAATTTAAAGATTATCATCAACATTTTCTATGATTTTTTTACAAAACCTTGACATGTTATTTTTACTTTGATTATTGTACAACCAATACGGCTACAAACGTCATCAGGTACTCCGTACTTATTTATTGAAAATTACCGATGAAACAACGCTTATTGGAACAACTCAAAACCCTGATCTCGGAACTGGGTCTCCGCTCAGGAGACCGTTTGCCATCCGAGAGACAGCTTGCCCGGGATCTTGGCGTCAGCAGAAACTCCCTGCGCCGGATTCTGCACATGCTGGAAGGAAAGGGCCTGGTGGAAATTGAGAAGGGCAGCGGAACCTTTCTGAAATCCCGTTTTTTCCAACCTGCTGATTTGTCTGTAAATAAGACAGAAGAGGTGCCAATCACGTTTGTGGTGGACCAGCTGGAAGCAGTGTTTCACCTGTTTCCGACGTTCACGGATCTGGCCGTAAAACACATGGACGCCTCCCGGCTCGACGCCCTGCAAAAAAGAACGGTGGCCTTAAGCCAAAGTATCATGTCCGGAGATCCTCTTCAGGTGTGGAACGACAGTTTGTCTTTTTTTCGGCTGATTGTCGTTGCCACCGGTAATGGTATGTTGGTCAACCTGTTTGAGGAACTCTGCGCCGTGGATTTTCTGCCGTTCACGACCTTTTTTGAACTGGAGCAGGTCAAGCGCGAGCAGATTTTTGGTGATCATATCAATTTGTTAAATGCCCTTCGGGAACGGAATCAAGCAAAGGCAGTGCAGGTGACCAGGGAGTTTGTGGTGCATCTTTGCCAAATCCTGGACGAGCTGAAGGGGGTGATGCCGGCCAATGTCCGGGAATACCTGAAACAAGAGGCTCCATGAGCAAATCATTTGCAAGGCGACATTTTTTTAAAACAGTTTTGCAGTCAGCATTTCGCAACGTGGAGACAGGTGCTGGTGAAACCAATCACGAGGGAATCCTTGGGGGAGAGACGATACCGGAAGATCTTCCGGATCTGACACCGGAACTGTTGAAACTGGAAGCGGAAAGGCTGGGTCTTGATCCGGCAAGGGATCGTTCCCTTGTGATCAAGTCCATTCGGGCTGCCTTGACACATCCGAATCAATGAAACTGTTTGGGAGGTCGCCGATTCATAACGACGGACGGAGTGCGAGACTGGACATCGGGCACTCCGCCATCACCTTATACAACCCCACATGATGAATACATAGGAGGTTTTATGGAAAGGTTTGGAGCACAATACCTTGAAGAGCGGAAGCTTGTCAAGCGCTGGTCGGGGCCACTTCCCGCACTGGTCAGCTTGCTGCTGACACTTGCTGTCTTTTATGCCACCTGGTGGATTTTTCAGGACCCCAGGGGGCTGCTGAGAATGTACACCCCTTACGTCGGGTATATGTATACCCGCTGGTGGTTGATTGTCCTGATCTGGATGGTTTATCTCTTCAATTTCTGGCCGTTTAAACGAACCTGGCTCGAACAGACGCATCCCGTGATCAAAGCGACGGTCCTGACAGCCATTTCAGTGGTAATTCTGCTGGTGCTGATCAAAGGGTTTTTTGAAGGTCTCCTGGGCAACTACGGCCTGGCCTATTTCAACCCGGAGCAGCTCAGCAAACTGCCTGGCGTCACCGAGTTTTTTGCCATCGAATACGCGGCGTTGGCCTGCCTGATGTTCGCTGCCATTGCTTCCTGGCTCAGTCCGGCCTGGATTGTGGCCATGGAGGAATCCCCCTGGCAGAAGCTGTCGCAACCGGCAAAAGGGATCAGTATCCTGTTTGCCACCTTCTTTTTGAGCACCATTGTTTATTTTATCACCATGCACCCTCACATGGGGATTCTGTATCACCCGTGGCAGTATTTCACCTCCATCGCTCCCCCCTACTGGGAACAGTTCGCCAATACGGTTTCGGGTAACTTTCACGTCTCCTGGATCATGTGTTGCACCGTGTCCGTGTGGCTGGTGGAAACGATCTGGGAACGCTATCCTTTCTGCCTGATCAAGGGAGACTGGCTGCGCAGAACCGTTACCTTCCTTGGTATTATCGCCGTGGCTTTTGCTCTCCATTTCTTCCTCTATTTTGCCCAGGAACTGACCTGGGGCGAGGCCATCCGCGGAACCAGGAGAGCCTTTGCTCCCGACTGGAGATGGCTGCATGTGGGTGAAATGGCTATCTTCTGGCTGGTGCCGGCCCTGTTCCTGTCTTTCTATTGCGGCAACTGGCCCAAAAAGTACAGCATGCCGGTGAACGTGCTGATCAGGACAGTGGTTACCATTTTGGCCGGAGCCCTGTTTTATATCTTTTATTACAAGACCTCTCACCTGTTTCTGGGAACCCAGAAGGGATTCTCTCATCCCCAGCAGTTTCCGATGATTCCCACTATTTGGCTGATCAACATCTGGCTGGTGCACCACTGGTTTATGGATAACTGGCCCGCCTGGAAAATGGTGCCGAAAACCGCAGCAGAGATAGCCGCAGACGAGGAAGCACGAAAACAGTATGTGGCTGATGTCAAATGGACCCCCAGCTTTGGAAAAGGTCTGGGATTCGGCGTGCTGGCCGGAATCGCTTTTTACTTCATAACCATCTGGGCACTCCCCGGTATTTATCAGGTTATTGATATTATTCCCAAGAATTAGGAAGGAGGAAACAGGATGTCTGAAAACAAACCAAGCCGCAGGGATTTTCTGAAAGGGAGCGCCATGGGGGTTGCCCTTGGCACCGTTGCTACCATGGGGGCTTTCTCCTATTCACCCTGGCGCAAAAACTATTTTGCCAAGGTCGAACGCAAGCAGCAGGATATTGGGGTCTGCAAAAGCATAAAAGTCACCAACATCTCCGAAACCAGCTGGTTCGAAAACGCCACCCTGATGCACGACATCAAAAATGCCGGTGGCCTGCTGGTCAACCAGTACGATTACAACTGGCCGCCGTTCGGCAACGGCAAGGGGCTGGGAAAAGGATCGTACCAGGAAGGGATAGCCAAAATCAAACAATACCTGCCCCACGACCTGGATAAAGCCTGGGAGGTGATCAAGGATAACTGTGTCAGCGTAGACAATGCCGGCGGATATGCCGCCCTGATCGAAGTTGAAGAGCTGAGCGGCAAAAAGAGAAAATTCCTGCTCGATACCGGCTGGTCTTACGCCTGGACCGAAGAGAGCTTTAAACGGGAAGGGATCGACAAAAT
>JAKSDL010000946.1 GCA_022360105.1 Pseudomonadota bacterium | reverse complement strand
TTCGGAACCAGCAATGAAGTATGTTTGCGACAAATTAGGCGCAAAATTGGAGTAGCTTTTTAAATAAAAACAACCAAAATGCGACACCCTAGGTCGGACCAGGCTACTCAGGCTAATATCCGAATTATAGCTCATAAAAATGGGCTATTTTTAGGCTTAAAACCGCTTTTTTACCCTTAAAAAGTTAGTTGTAAGAATTTCTCGGTTCATTAAGAAGCCAATATTCCTCTTTACCTTCTACTTTTGCGAAATCCGAAATCGGGTCGGACCAGCGCGGCGAGCGGTAAACAGGGAAAAAGTTACCAAAATTAGGCCCTTTTGAAGTCTTAGAACCCCCTTTTTGACCCCAAAAACAGCTTTTTAAGAAATCCATCTCTCTTATACCTTGACGAGGTATACCTTTTAAAGGTATAAAAAGCTATGAAAATAATTTCTTTTGGAAACAAAGAAACAGAAACGTTTGTTAAAACCGGCAAAATACCAAAAGGTTGTCAATGGGCTAATATAAAGAAAATAGCTCTAAGGAAAATCGATATGATTGTTTTTGCCAAAAAACTTAGTGATTTAAAATCTCCTCCGAATAACAAGCTTGAAAAACTAGAGAAGGACTTAAAAAACTATTGGTCAATAAGGATCAATGACCAATTTAGAATCATATTCAAAGTCAATGGTAATGAGATAGAAAAATTGCAGATTGTTGACTATCACTGATCAAGGTGGATTGTAATGGAAGACTGGAATTACCAAAGAGAACCGACGAGCCCTGGAGAAATACTCCAGGAAGAATTTTTAGTTCCCCTAGGACTGACACAAAAGCAGTGTGCAGAGCATCTGGGGGTTGATGTGAAAGTGATCAACCGTATCATAAACGGCAAGTCATCAGTTACACCAAAGATGGCGGTTTTATTGGGTTCAGCTTTTGATATATCAGCCGAGTTTTGGTTAAATGCACAGCTAGCAGCTGATCTTTGGAAGATAAGAAATGAAAAACTTAATTTGCCGGGAAGTATTGCTAAACATGTCTTAAATCGGGAGACGGGCCGTACTGAACTATAACTGATAAACAGAGTGCAAAACGCCAAAAATATCCTTTGTTTCAACTTAGAGATCCCTTTTTGCTCCCAAAATCAGCCTTCTAAGCAATTCAAGCCCATTATATCTTAATCCTCCCTCTGTTAGGTGTTCGGGCGTCCTGCCCTCACTTTTGTGAGGCTGGATGACCCAGCCAGGGCAAAGCCCATTCCACCGCCGTCCATGGCTGCCCGGCCCTTCGGCTGGCTCGCATCGCGCCACCCCTCGCTCGCCCCGCCTGAGTGCACGATTCACATTTCTTTCTGTTAGCTAATTTTTCGTAAATCCACCATCACCGCTTTGGTAGAAAGGCGGGGTTCCCAGCCGCTTGCCAAAGGCAAGTAAGGTGCGGCATAGCCGCATTTTATATTGAAACCACCTGCTGGAAAATTCCTGCTCAATTATTTGCTTGAAGGTGGCACTCAGTTTATGACGCTCCACTGTGTTTCGCTTGCCCGGCGTATTTGGGTTGCAACCAGGCTAACGCCGGTTACAACTCAAATACGCCGGGTTACTAGGTGATATTTACAGATGGCAACCTTGGTTCTTGATGCTTTTCTATTTGGAGTTTATTAGGTTTTCGGAGGTAGTTCGGGAAAGTTCCAGAAATTTATGCTTCATGATCAGCAAGTTGAGCATTTCTTTTGCCATCGTCCTTTCTTCATCATCGTATTGGTCCAGAATTTCAAAATAGCGCATCAATTCTTTGTCTCTAACTTTTAAACTGTGATTATGTCCGTGCAAATTGCCTACAAGATAATCCAAACTGACATTAAAAATCTTAGCCAATTTAATTAGTGCTTCTGTAGAAGGCTTTGAAGCACCTCTTTCATAGGCTGAGATTTGTTTTTGTTGCAGCCCCAACTTTTCAGCAAGCTCCGATTGCTTCCATTCGTGCTCTAATCTTAACTGTTTTATTCGCTTGTGAATATCCATAGGTGGTTCCCTGTATATGAAATTCCATAAAACAGTATCGTAGCTAAAAGCATCAAATATATCTACTTTTCGTTAAAAACTTGTCTTGACAAATACTCACGTTAGGTATATTTCACCAATTATATCTCTAAATAATAAAAATGAATTATTAAAAAGCCATTAATAGGTATATAAAACTAACAGAATGTATTCAAAAAACGGAGAATTGTGTGGACAAAACTCAGACCATGATCATAAACGATCCCTTCCGGGCAGCCTTCCTGCTCAAATACGGACGTTACAAAGAAACCAGAATTGAAAACGGTCAGCAATGCTATGTGATAGAAGGGGATGCGCAAACCTTATCTGAGCGGGATTTCTGCTTTCGGACCGGGTGTGCCCT
>JAKSDL010000440.1 GCA_022360105.1 Pseudomonadota bacterium | reverse complement strand
TTCGTAGGTTCTTTCGATGGTGTGATGGAAAAACTGCCTGGCTAGATTATCGTGAGTTCGATTGTCTTTAGCAACTACCAGCAAACCGGAGGTATCTTTATCGATTCGATGCACAATACCGGGTCGAACGGGGTCTTTATCGGATAGTGTCGTATGATAAAGCAGATAGTTGACCAGGGTGTCATTATAATGTCCGGCAGAGGGATGCACGACCATACCGCTGGGCTTGTTGATGATAATCAGGTAATCATCTTCATATTGAATATCAAGAGGTTTGGCGACAGGTAAAATGTCCGTGGAAGCAGGTGGTATAACCGTGAATTCTATGAGATCTCCCCTTTTGACTTTAAGTTTTGGGGAGATCTTCTCGCTTGAAGCATTAATTTTAATCTTTCCGCTTTTGATGATTCTCTGGGCTTCTGAACGGGAGGCTACTTTTTGGTGACTTGCCAACACGATATCAAGCCGTTTTGAATCCTCCCTTTCTTCAACCTGAAGAGTCTCCATCAAAGCTCCAGCAATTCGTACTGCTCGTAGTGATATTTCTCAGATACTTGCAGGGAAATATTGCCCTTGATTAAACGTTCCATGGAGCGAAATGTTTCTATTTCCTCCAATTCCAGATGTTCGGCTACATCGGGATGCAATCCGATCAGCAGGTTCTGTGGAGGATTTTCTTCGCGGACCAATCTGTTTATCTCCCGGTAAATATCATAAATAATACTCTCAGGAGAGAGAATTCTGGCACGACCATTACAATAAGGACAAGGTTCCCTTAAAAACCGGTTTAAGTTTTCACGGTTTCTTTTTCGAGTCATCTCAACCAGTCCGATATCTGAGATTGGAAGAGCTTTGGTCCTGGCTTTGTCTTTTTTAAGCTCACTTTTCAGGGCGTTGTATACTTTTTGTCTGTTCTCCAGCGATTCCATATCGATGAAATCGATGATGATGATCCCTCCAATATCTCGCAGCTTTAATTGATGAACGATCTCTTTTACCGATTCCAGGTTTGTGGTCAGAATGGTGTCCTCATGACTGTCCGAACCTGTAAAGCGTCCAGTATTCACATCAATGGCTGTCAAAGCTTCGGATTGATCGATAACCAAATGACCGCCTGACTTTAAATAGACCTTTCGACTCATGGCTTTGTCGATTTCTATACTGATACCGAAATGGTCAAAAATTGGCACTTTACTTTTGTACAGCTTTAAGATGGAACTGTATCGAGGTAGATAGGTGTTGAGATATTTGCGAATTTTCTCATGTTCGTAATTATCATCAATAACCAGTTCATCAACATCTGGAGCAAGCATATCCCGAATGGTCCTGAAAGTAAGATTAAGATCTTCAAACAAGATGGCGGGAGAACGATAAGTTCTGAATTTTTTCTCGGTTTCCTGCCAGGTGTTTAACAGATATTCAACATCATGCTTGAATTCTTCTTCGGACCGTCCCGCAGCCACGGTTCGAACGATGAATCCGGTGTTTTCCGGTTTAATGGAAGAAACAATTTTACGGAGACGATTTCGCTCCTTTTCGTCCCTGATTTGTCTGGATACACCAACGTTGTTTACGTGCGGCATGAAAACAAGGTTTCTTCCGGGAAGGGTAACGTTGCAGGTGATCCGAGCCCCTTTGCTTCCAATTGGACCTTTGGAGACTTGAACCATGATGTCCTGACCTTCTTTGATCAGGGCGGATATGTTTTGTTTTTCCGGTTTGATATCAGATTGAATGCCTTTTCCGTTTTCATCGTCATTCTCATCTGTTCTGATATCATCTACATACAGGAATGCAGCTTTCTCCAATCCGATGTCGATGAAAGCGGATTCCATTCCAGGCAGGACCTTTAAGACTTTGCCTTTGAAAATGTCACCAACAACACTTTTATTTTTGATTCTTTCGTAGAATATTTCGCTAACGACTCCATTTTCTATAAGAGCCACCCGTATTTCATGTCGGGTATGATTGATAATGATCTTCTTTCCCATTGCTGGATAACCGTGAGTAGTTCACAGACCAGCACTTTTGCAGATATTATTTCAAAACAATAGATTATAAAAATCCACTCCTGTAATTATCCTTAATTGTTACCAGATGATGAGAATAAATCTCAGCCTGTTTTATTGTTCATACATAATCATTGGGCGATCTGATAATCCCGGATCTATTCTCTGACATTTGTTACTTTTCAAGGGTTTTTCAATTGTCTGATGCTTCCTCTTATCAAAAAGCGACTATTTTATTAGGTTAGTGGGCAAAAGACTGGTTTTATATACAGTCTGTCGTGTAATAGTCGGGTTTGATGTTTCAATATGAAAAGTAACTCTTAGTGATCTCTATACGTTTTAAGTGGCTTGTAATTCTGAT
Organism: Pseudomonadota bacterium; assembly: GCA_022360105.1. Next base: position 35,461 of record JAKSDL010000440.1, on the reverse strand, counting down.
TAGTTTGAGTAAGATCTGCTCGTACTGTTTGTGATAGGTTCTAAATTGTCAGTTTAGTTACTGAAATAATAAGTAGTTTCTAAAGCTGTATTCTTCAATTGTGAATCTTAATGAAAGGTCATCTGTTTTAGTTACCTTGCTTTAGTAGATAACAGCGGGGGTTGCCTTTCACCAAGACAATGTGGATTATATCCATTTTCCAGTCTATTGGCAACTAAATACAGATATCATCCGGATTGACAGGTTTTTGTAACCATCTATTTACATTAAGTTTTTATATGGATTCTCATTATTGATGATGACAACATTGGATATTCTGACTTGATCAAAGTGGCTAAATTTTCTTGAACAGATCGATCAGTTCAATTAGTCCTTGCATGGTTTCGCTTCCTTTATTTCCAGCTTTGGTTCCTGCCCTCTCTATTGCTTGTTCAATAGAGTCGGTTGTTAACACACCGAATGCAATAGGAAGGTCGTATTTCATGGAAGCGCTTGCAACACCCTTTGAAACCTCATTGGCAACATAGTCAAAGTGAGGTGTTGAACCACGAATTACGGCACCAAGGGTCAATATACCATCATATTTACCGGAGGCAGCAGCTTTTTGACAGGTGATTGGAATTTCAAAAGCGCCTGGTACCCGAATGACAGTCAGATTGCTTTCATCACCTTCGTGCCGGACAAATGTATCAATTGCACCGTCTAATAGTTTGTTGGTAATGAAATCATTAAATCTGGCTACGATAATCGCAATTTTTTGGTTTTTAGCGTTGAAATGACCTTCCAATAGGGATGCTTTCATTTGTTCTCCTTGTAGAACAATTGTGGTTTTAGTGTGTCAGGAATATTACGTGTAAGGTGTAGTTTCTTTGTCGATAAGCTTTAGGGTTTTTCCTGATAAGTAGGTATCATAAGGTTTTTACTGACTCTTTATCAATCCCCAATAGGATAAAGGGCTAGCAAAGGACAACTATTTGACATCTTCTTAGAATAAATAAGGGCCTTGTTAACGGTGTCGTTGAATTATCTGAAACAGTGAGCGCAGAGGCTGCGGCTACGAGAAATGGGAAGACAACTTTTTGAATGTTTGCTAAAGAAGTAAAAATGAACAATCAAGCCTACTTAAATCAAAGGTATAGACCTGTTATGTCTATGAAATTTTCAAAGAGAGTCGAGCGTGAACTTGTAGTAATATTCCTTATATTTCTGCTGAATGTTGTGCCTTTTGTTCAAGGCAATTCGGCGCAGGCAGCTTTCATGAAGCCGGAAAGTGCATTGCATCAGGTATTGGAACAAAATAGCAAGATCTACCAGTTTTATCTTGAGGTGAAAGTAAGTGTGTTTGATCCGGAAGCATTTGCTCCCTTACATGAAGATGCAGACACAACCATTAAACCATATGCAATACCCGAAAAATCATATCTGCAGAATATTGTATTTGTACGCGATGAATTCGTTTCAATTGAAACAGTTGATGAATTTGGTGAAGCCTTACACATATTCATAGATGAGTTAGGTGGCAAGAAATTTTCTGAGAATCTGAGTTCAACAAGGCAGTTTAATAATGAAGATATTTATTTCCCAGCTCTGATTTTCTTCACAAAACACCTGGCACTACTTGAGGAACAACTCAACCGGTTTCACGTTACTCCCATCGGGCTGACCTATATAAAAGAACGATATAAAATGCTATACAAAGTAGGAACGGATACCAATAATCTGCAGATCGATCCCAACACCTTCAAAGTCCTTGGCATGCAAAGCCAGATTCAAATTCAGGGGAGATACTACCCGCATTTAATCACTTTTTCAGAATGGAATAAAGAAAGGGAATCGATTCCCGAACTCACTCGTTATTATGTTAATTCCAGGCTATTTAAGGAAACTCGGATTATAAATCTTCAATTTAGAAGGATTTATCAAAAGCGAAATGAAATCATCAAAAAATACAGGGATCTGTTTCCGGAGGGTGCTCCTTTCTCTTTTGAAACAAACTACGGACAGTAGATCACGTCATATCTTTTGAGCAATTTCTTAATTTTAAAGTGTCATTATGAGGATAGTTACAGTATTGGTCATCTGCTTTACTTCCCTTGTTATTCAAACCCGGGGAGCTATAAAGTATGACTCGATTAAAATACTCATTGAAGATCAGGCTATTACAAAAAACGAAATCGAAATTCGGGCAGTTGAATTAGCAAGGGTGAGAACCGGAAAACAGCCTAACGCAGAACTGATAGGGGAATTCAGAAAGGAGGCAATCAACCAATTGGTGGAAGAATCCCTGCTGGACGCTAAAGCGGAAGAATTGCAAATTCTGATTGGTGAAGAAGATCTGGATAGGGAACTTGCTCAGTTCAGAAGTCAAAGAAGAATCAATGAACTTGAATTTGAAGAACTATTAGAACGTCAAAATATCAGTCTCTCTGATTTCCGGAAGACCTACAAACGTCAGATTTTGAGGAACAGGGTTATCGCCAGGGAGATAAGTTCCAAAATCAATATTAGCGAAGAGTCATTGAAAACTGAGTATGAGAAAAGCGCCAGCGGTGAAGAGCTGGTGAGAGCCCGGCATATATTGATTCTGGTTAGCAAAAACGCTAGTGATGACAAGGTGTCCCTAGCCTTGAAAAAAATAAACGACCTCAGAAACAGAGTCCTGGAGGGTGAGTCGTTCGTAAAAATTGCAGACTTGTATTCCGAAGATCCTTCAGTCAAAACAAACCATGGGGATCTTGGATTTTTTAAAAAAAACGAAATGGTGAAAGAGTTTGCTGATGCGGCGTTTTCACTTGAAAAGGGAAAGATTAGTGAACCTGTCAGATCGCCATTTGGATTTCATCTGATAGAAGTTCTGGAGTCAAAAAAGGAGATGAAAGAGCCTTTTGAGACAGTCAAAAACAAGTTGAGACAACAGGAGTATCAAAAACAGTTTCAAGAGCTTTACCTACAATACATTGCTACTCTAAAAAGTAACGCCAGCATCATCTTCAAGTAGCACGGACGCTATATGAAAGCCACAATCCGAATAACCATGCAAAACAAACTAATTGTCAGCATATTCTTTTTCTTGTTTTCTTTATTGTGGATTCCGACGTTCATCGTGGCCCAGTCATTCATCAGCCAGCCTCTGGGTGCTCATTCGGATAGAGCAGACAATAGCGAGATTTCGGAGGTAACCGAGCAGGAATTGTCGAATACCGATTCAGATGGTGGAGAATCCAGTGAAAAGAGAGAGCTGGACCGGAAGACCCTGGAGCAAATCGAAGAGTTGACAAAAATTGGAGAATACAACCAGGCAATTTCTGAATTAGACAAATTAGATGATCCTCCGGAAAGTTTGTTTAGTTCAAACTTTGCTCTTAAAGAATATAAACTATTTCTTACCATAAAAGCTCATTATCACCTGGGTCACACCGTCCTGGTTGAAGAATTGACTGATCAGTATCTGACCAAATACGTAAATGGCGATCATTTTCATTGGGTCTTTTATTACCTCTCTTCGGTTCTGCATTCTGAAGGCAGGGAGTTGAAGCAAATTTACCTGGTCACGGAGGAGTTCTTTTCAGGTCTTCCCAAACAGGAAAGGCATAATCTAAGAAAACATCTGATTGAAGATGCTTTAAAACGCAACGAATTTCTCTCAGCCGTTTATTTTCTTGAAGATGAGAATGGCAAATTGATTCAGGGATATGAGTTCTGGATTGATGAAATCATTGAAAACATCAGCGAGCTGGAAGACATAGAACAGATCCTTGAACGATATGACAAAGAAGAATTGTATTATCAATTGCAATTGAGAAAAGTCCAATTGTTAATTCGAGATGGTCGACATTCGCAGGCTGAGGAATACTACAACAAACTTGTACTGGAAGCAGAATCGGATTCGGATCATTTTGAGCAACTAGCTGATATATATGAAGTTATTCGCCTGGCCAAAGACACCAGGCCATACAAAGTTGGCGTCATTTTGCCTTTTTCACATAAGCGATTCGACCGGCTGGCTCGAGAAGTTCTGGATGGATTGGAAATGGGCATGCAGCGCATTGAGGTTGAGGGTAAACCAATTCAATTGGTCCTAAAAGATTCCTCGCAAAAGGATGCTTCACCGGAGTTCAAAAGACTGAGCCCTAAGCTGCAGCTTCTGGAAAAGCAGCAATTGGTTAAAAACCATGTTAAAGATCTGGTAGAAAATCATGGTGTGATCGCCATTCTGGGACCCTTGGCAAGAAGTACCTCCTTGGCAGCAGGAGAATCCGCTAAGGAGTATCGTATTCCTGTTATCTCATTTTCGTTGACCGAAAACCTGGGCAAAGATCATCCCTTCCTGTTTCGTTTCCAACAAAACAAATTGCAGGAGGCCAAGGTACTGGCCAATTATGCCATGGACTACCTTCACGCCCAACGATTTGTTCTGTTTTACAGCTCAAGCAGCAAAAGTTTTGATATTATGGAGACCTTTGCTGATGAAATAAAATCAAAAGGCGGTGAGATTGTAGGTATCTCCAGGATCAGTCCCAGACAGAAAGACTTCAGCAAAGCTTTTCGATCATTTACCGGGGGCTTGCGGGAATTAAGCGAAGAAGAAGCTGAGGAACTAAAAAAAACAAGGGAACAGCCCGATCCAATTCTGGATTTTGACGCCATCTTCCTGCCGACAGGTACCAGAACCCTCAAAGTAGCGATGGATTTCGCCAAGTTTTTCGAAGCGGAAAAGGTCTGGTTCCTTTCCGGCAGCTCAGTCAACGTCAGGGAAAATCAACTGCTCGATAATACCCGTAGACTGAGATTTGTGGATACCTACCCGGTTAGTAGTGTGAAAACCTACTTACAGCCGTTTTTCGAAGCGCATTGGAAGTTTTACAATTACCGCACTCACTATTATCCCCCTACAAACTATACTATTTATGGTTATGAGGCTCTGGAGATCATCGGCAAGCTCATGCAAAACCAGGAAAACTTCAACAGTGAGGCGCTAAAAAATGCTATTGGTGATCTGAATTCATTTCGAGTACTAACTGGTGAAGTGACTGTGGATCAGGATGGAGAACTGAATAAGCAACTGAAGGTTTTAAAAATCGTAGGAACCGATACAGTGGAAGTGTTTTAAACTCACAAGACAGGCTGGACTTACAAGTGTTGAAGGGAAAAGGCAAAGCAGAAATGCTTTGCCTTTTTTGTTTGGAGGTTCTTACCTGATTCCAGCCTTTTGAAGATACTGGTATAGTGGAGAATCAGCCTGAATCACGAGCCTGGTATTATCTCCCATAACTGATTTGTAGCTTTCAAGCGAGATCAGGAAAGCATAAAAATCAGGATCCCTGCTGTAGGCTTCACCATAAATTTCCGTGGCTCTGGCATCTGCCTGACCTCTGATTTGTTCAGCGGTCTTAAAAGCTGTGGATTCAATATCCAGTAATTGCTTTTCCATGTCACCCAGGATTCTGGCTTTTTCAGCTTGCCCTTCAGATCGTTTACGTTCTGCAATCCTCTGGCGTTCGGAGATCATTCTTTGATAAACAGTTTTTCTCACTTCTGTTGTATAATTGATCCGCTTGATCAAGACATCTAACAGATCAATTCCAAAGCTTTTTGCCGTCACTGAAACCTGATCCAATACAATTTGACTCATCATATCACGACCAACTTTGATCTCAACTCTTGCTTGCTGTTGTGTCGTTTCTGTAGTCAGTTTAAACGTTGGATCCCAATCCGAACTTCGAATAATCTCCACCAGATTATTCTTTGTGACAAAATCCCGCACGGCACCATTTATTAGCTCTCCAAGCCTGATATCGGCACTTTGCTCGTTGTTCATTCTTTGAAAGAACAATAAGGGATCTTCAATTTTCCAGCGCGCAGTTGTATCGACCCAGATATACATTTTGTCCTGGGTTGGAATTTCATTTGGCTTGCCATCCCACTTTAAAATTCGTTTATCAAAATAATGAACTCGTTGAATATACGGTAATTTCAAATATAATCCAGCTTCTTTTTTGGGTTCACCTTTCGGTTCACCGAATTGAGTAATTACTGATTGCTCTCCTTCATCTACTATATAGAAGCCGTCATATGCCGCTACCGCAAGCGCAACAACCAAAATCAATAACAGTTTTTTCATTTTTTGTTCTCCGGAATATATATGTTTGTTTTATTCAGCTTTTTTAGTCGATCTGTTGCCACCGAATGAATCGCCTAAGTTTAATAGTGGAATAACGCCATTGTTATTTTGATCAACTACTATTACATCTTTAACATTCGGAAGAACCGTTCTTAAGGTTTCAACGTACATCCGGGTCCTGGTAACCTCTCTGGCCTTGCGATATTCTTCGTATATTGCATTAAATCTTGCCACCTCTCCTTCTGCACGATTGATTCGCTCGATAGCATAACCTTCAGCTTCCTCAATGGTCTTGTTTGCTTCACCTTTTGCTCGAGGTATTCTGGTGTTGGCTTCTTTTTGAGCTTCGTTACCCAGCCTGATCTTGTCTTGATCCGCTTGGTTAACTTCGTTAAAGGAAGGACGAACAGGATCTGGTGGATTAAGATCTTGCAATTGGACAACAATTAATTGAATTCCGGATAAGTATTTATCGAGTAACTCTTGCATTTCATTCATTGTTGATTCGGCTAGCTCAGCTCGATTTTCCAGAACATAGTCGAAGTCCCTGTTGCCCACTAGTCTCCTGATCACTGATTCAGATACGTCCTTGAGAGCATCCTCGGGGCTTCTGATGTTGAACAGGTAGTATTCCGGATCACGTATCCGGTACTGGACTACCCAGTTGAGTTGAATTACGTTTTTATCGGCTGTAATCATTAAGGATTCCAGATCCAACGCATTTGAAGTTTGGTTGTAACCTCGCATATTGGTTGGTCGAATACCAAATTCAACCGTCTGGATCGATTCAACATCCACTTTTTCCACTTTTTCTACAAAAGGAATTAACAAATGAAGTCCGGGACCAGTTACATTATGAAACCTGCCAAATCGAAGTTCTACACCGCGTGATGATTGATCGACCTGGTAAAACGATTGAATAAGTAGAAAGACAATAAAAATGACACCAATAATGATTCCAAGATTTTTCCCTCCTGGTGATTTTGGCCGCTCGTCTTGTCCTGGTGGTTTGGGCCCTCCAGGTTTCATACCGAACAGCTTTTTCAAGCCTTGCTGAATGAGTTCGTCTAATTCACTGGGTTTTTTTCCACGATTTCCCCAGGGATTGTTATTATCTGACATCTATTTACTCCATGAGAGGGGTTTGAGTCCGTGATGAGAGATTCAGGACTGATGTAATAGTAGTTTGGAGATTATTAATTCTCGTGAATTCAGGGGGTTATGTCAAGAAACAACACCTTCCCGATTCAAGGATTAAAATCTGAATGGACTGTACCAAACTGAGGTTATGGATACACTGCAGTAACCAAGCCAGAATATGCAAATCGATTTTGCCTAAATCAATTAACCGCAATCAGTTATTTGGTCGAAAGCAGATATCACTGTTTAATGAAAAAGAGTTTAATATGACCTGTAGTTTCGCTTGCGGCGCTTTTGAAACTTGGCTACCGCTCGTTTATGCTGTTGGTAGTTGACAGAAAACACATGGGTACCATCGCCTTTCGCAACAAAATAAATGTAATTTGATTTTGCCGGTTTGACAGCAGCCATAAGCGATTGCAGTCCAGGGTTGGCAATAGGGGTCGGTGGCAAACCGTAATTAGTATAGGTATTGTAAGGTGTCCTGGTTCTCAACTGTCTTCTTGTTAAATTCCCATCGAAGTTTTTTATGCCGTATATGACAGTCGGATCCGTTTGCAATCTCATATTTTTTTTCAATCGATTGTGAAACACTGAGGCAATCAATGCCCTTTCCGATGGGACACTGGTCTCTTTTTCGATAATCGATGCCAATATGATCGCTTCATAGAAAGATAACCCAACGTTTTTTGCAAGCTGTTCGTAATTATTGGGTAGTTTGTGAAAAAAGGTATCGACCATTTTTCTCAGAATAGTCTTTTCGGTTGAGGTTTTTGAAAATTTGTAAGTTTCTGGAAATAAAAAACCTTCCAATGTCTTGTTGGGAATTGGGTATCCCAGAGACTGTATGAAGGGTTTGCTTTTACTTAAGGTGTTGTATTGTTGGGCGTTTTCATAGCCTTTGTTTTTCAGAACAGAGAACATTTCCCTCATTCTCAATCCTTCGGGAAAGGTAACAGGAATGAGTATCGTTCTTCCTTCCTCAAGGAGCTTTACCAGATCAAGCACGGAAACATCACCTTCAATCAGGTATTCACCATGCTTATAATTGGTCAGGTTTCCCATAGCGATAGAGAACCATTTAAAAAACTGTCTTGACCGAACAATACCCTGGTTTTCCAGCTTGGCAGCTATGAGATTCAGTCCGTCGCCGTTCTCAACAATAAGGTGCTTAGGGCTCGGTTGATTTGACTGATAGGGAAATGTTGCGAAAACAAAAACAAGTGTAAGAAATGTGAAACTGCCAATTCCAACAAGAAACAGTAAGAATCGGGTAGAAAAGATACTCCGGATTTTCATTGATTCAATTGCAATTAATTAATTCTTTTTCACCCTTGGTCGTTGCAGGCTTCCGGATAAATTTACCGCTACCTGCCCAGTCGTGTTTTTGTAGTTTACAAGAATACTTTTAAAAAAACCAAGTTTTGATTCAAATTCAGACGTGAGTTTACCTGTTAAATTTAAATTAAACTCGGAGTTTGCCGGTCGTGCAAAATTTAACTTTATTATACCTTCAACAGTTGCTGCAAGATCTCCTTTGGAAGACAACAAGATATCTGCTTCCTTTCCTTTTATAACGATGTCTCCTTCAAATTCTGAAAGCTTGGTATCAGGTAATTCGAAAGGAATGTTGGTATGCTGAGGCTTTCCGGAAATAGAAAGGTTCAAAATATCAAATTCAATTTCTGCTTCGGGGTTTTCACTGAATGTATAGAAACCGTCTCCATTTACTATTGGATTTGATGTAATCAGGTTGGTTTTTCGCAAAACGGGATTGCGATTTATCTGTAATTCAGAAACGGAAAAATCCACTGACTTTTTGGGAAAGAGATCCAATTCCCCTTCAATGAAACCATTGTATAGTTCCATTGAATAATCGATTTCCTGGAACAACAGAAACTCCAACAATCCGAATGACAACGACACCTTCTCAACATCAACCACAGGACTGTTTGAAGGTAGTTCCCGAACGCGAATCTGGTTAAGATGCAAACCGCTCAGACTGGTTTCTACCAAGGAAATATCGGCTCGATATTTTCTGGGAAGGTTTATATTAATTCGGCTTTCCACCCATGGTGTCAATGCTGCTGGATCCAGGTTAGTCCAGGCAGACACGAAGATCAAATAAGCGATGCCCAGAAACAGCAATAGATAAAGTAAAAGTCGTTTTACAAACATGTCAATTCTATTGCTATTTGCTAATCAGCGCCATGGAGACACGAAAAAGTCGTTTGTTTTTAAAGGACAGGCCAATATCGATATTGTCAATCATGATCACAGGCTTGGAGTTTTCAATTTTATAGATCAATTGTGTTAGCTCGGTAAGGTTGATTTCATCGACTTTCAAAACCAAGCGCTGACCACCTTTGGGGTTTTCTTCCAAATGAATTCTGGATCTGGATTTCAAATCCTCCTGGCGAAGTATGGAGTCAGTTTTTTTGCTTAGGGAGACTGCCCTGGTCCTGGTGACTCTTTTTAAGTATCTATATTCCTGGCCAAGCAACGTTGTTTGCTCAATTTTTGTTTTTAATGATTCAATACCATTTATCAGATGGTTTTGGTATCTGTTAACGGGTTGAACAACGAAGCGAAACAACAGTATCGGCACAAAAACCGTAACTGCAATTATCAGCAATATTTTTTCCCGTTGACTTAAACCCATTTTAAAAACTCTTTAATTGGTATGTTACCGCGTCACTTATTTGGACGAATCGTGACTGTAAAGCTGATTTTGTCTTCGCCCGAGCTTTTTTGGTTGAATCTTAATTGGAAGTCCTCAGCATACAAAGACTGCAGACTGTTTTTCATTTTGTCATATTCGGTAAACGTTGAGACTTCACCTTGGATTCTAATAGCTTGTTCTGTCAGGAAAAACCTTGCAAGCGTTAGCGAGTTGACCTGTCTTTTCAGTGCAGATATATCATCTAACTGAGAGGAGATTTTGTACTCCCGTTTGACAAATTTCTCATTTTCCTGGCGCTGTGCTTTTAGCTCTCCAACCATTTTTCGGAGGATTTCCGGAGCATTGTCGGCATTTGGATTTTCCGGCAAATATTTTTTAACGGAGTCTTTATAGACACTTTCCAATTGAGAATATCTTTCTTTGTTTTGCATACCCTGATAGACAGCACTGACAATGAAAAATACTCCACCAACAGCCAGCAGGCTGGAAAGTAAGATGATCTTTTTTAAATGCTTCTTGATCTCTTGAAATATAAAGAAGTTCGATTTAAGCAGATTGATCTGCTTGGTTCTGGCATACTGTGAGCCATTGAACAGCGTAGAGCAATGACTGGTCGGAACACCGTTTTTATCTTCGGATTTGGTGATGAGCTCGCTGTTTTCATCTATATCAAGAAACGTTTTGCTTTCATCGCTAAGACGAATGCTGTTTATTTCATTGTCATTTAATTCAATCGCCTTGATTCGCCAATTCAAATCTTTTAGCAATGAATCTGTGGCTTCCTCGGAATTGGTTGTGCGTTGATCCGAAAAACCAGTGGCAAATCCATGTTTATATACAATTAAATTTGTGTCGTAACGATCGCCTGTCACCAGGATTTCGTTGCCAGGAGCATAATGTTCCTGCATTTTCATATCAAGCAGGTTATCTAAAGATAGAATTGATCGAATTTCAAGATGGCAAGTCTTCCCAATTTGAATCAGTTTATTGACCAGATCTTTTTTGATGAGAAAGATTCCGATCTGAGTCTCCTCTTCAGCCAAATTACTAAATTGGTAGTCATAAAAGTACTGATCCAATTCATCAATCAAGACGTCTGCCAGCTCGTATTGCAGAATTTTGTCAAGTTTTCTTCGACTTATCGGTGGAAGATTGAAATAAAAATAGCTGATGAAACTTCGATCTAAAACCAGGTTCAAACTGGTGTCCCTGGGCAATTCTAGTTCATTCAAAAGTTCAGAAAAATGCTCAATCGTATCTGAATCGGATGGATTAATTTCTAGAATTGTTTCATCAAGGGACAGATCGGGAGACTTGTAATATATATAACTTTTGGTGAGAACAATATTGAGTGATTGCATCTAGTATTGAACTGACTGAAAGCCACCTGAAAAATGCAATGTGAACGAACGCGAGAGAAATATCTCAATGAAGGAGACGGGATGACTAAGAATCATCCGACTAAAAACATGGTACCTTGTATTTTGAACTGGGTAAAGTAGGGGGAATCGGGTGATTCACCCTACTACTAATAATTACTCTACTACGCTGATAAATTCCTGATCAATATCTGCTCTTTCAGTAGAACGTGTTCTGGATAGACTTACAAACGCTGCGTCGGAAAATCCTTTGGAAACAGAGAACAAGAATTCATTAATAACATTCGCCATATTCATCATGGTCGTCTTTTTCTTCTTGATACTTACAATATCGATGTCAAGCAACAGACCGGGTTGAACATGGTATGGATTGATCTTGTTGGCAAATTCTTCGAACTGTTCTTTCAAGAAATCGATTCTGGCTTCCAACACTCTTCTTCTTTCGTCTTTCACGTCTTGATAAATATCTTCCAGTTTCTTCAGCATCACCGGAAATCTGGCGCCTATTTCTTCCAACCGGCTCTCATCAGTTGGATTCTCTTTTTCAACCACTGTTTCCTTGGCAGGAATGAAAGAAATCTCGTTCCAGGACTTGTCATAATCGTCTGCTTCCTGCTCAGGTTCTTTTTTGGCACTGAAAAGTCCCCTTTTTGCCTTGGGATTGAGCATCCTTTCAGACAATGTATCCCAGTCATCAAAACCTTTTTCATTCCTATCGATTACGTATAGTCCGTCGCAAACATTCCACAGGTGCATCACTTCGCGGTTTAGCTCTTCGATCTGAGCTGTATAGGCTTTTCTCAAGGCTTTTAGCTGAGCTTGATCGTAGTAAGTCAGGCGAATGGCGTATCGCTCATCAGGAAGTCTGGTTACATCTTCCTCTTCATATTCTCTAATCAGGCAATCCCGGGCGTTCTTAAAGTTTTCAATATACTGGTAGCCCATCTTGCTGGTATCGAGGATTGAAGTGATGGCATTAACTGCAGTATTGAATCCTCTGTTCCTGATGTTTTCTTTATCGATGATTTTCTTTATATTTTCTCGAATATTAAGAGCATCATAATCTTTTGAATCGATTTCAGCTTGAATGCCATCTACAGAATCAAGAAACTTCTTGGCAACAAACTGGTATCGTTTGGAGTCTGCAGAGTCATCATCGGATATATATTTATCCATAATTCTGAGTTTTTCAAAAATGCGCTCAGAATCTGTCATCTCTTCTCGTCCTTCATCCAGGATCTGGTGGTTAACTTCTTCAATCTCAGTATCGATCAATTCATGGATGTTTTTGGCGACAATATCCTTGATGATTGCTTTAACAGGCACTTGATAATGATAAATTCGACTAACCAGTTCCGAATCAAGGATACCGATGGACAATTTTACGTCCATCACAGTCTTCGGTCTGCGGAGATTGTCTTTAAAGGAACATTTGACAATGGCATATGAGTTTTGACCGCGAACAAAAGCACCTACATCAGATTTTTCTCTCAGGAGGGCATTTGTACTTGTCTCAAGTTCGGACATTCCTCTTTCAACATGACCTTGAAGATGGCTGTACATATTGACCAGTGATTTTTCGATCTCGCCGGTATTGAATGTTCCGGTACCTCCAATTCTATCCAGGATTTCAGTAATCTCTCGGGCGGTGTAGCGATTTAAGGTTCTGTTCTCTTCTTTATCCACCAAATCGCGGACTTTTTTGGACATCTCATCTTCCATCGTTACCAGGTAACGATTGAGCATATTCTGGAAGTCCTGGTTGAAGTAGTTATGGAGTTTGGACTTCATTGACCCCATAATATCAAGCTTTTCGAGGACTTCAGGCGGTAGCTTGGCGTGAATGTGATTTAGGATCTTGTCTACTTCCTCATCAATAACACCCTTAGCTTCTTGATATTCGTCGCGGTTATGTCTGTTGAGACTGTTTCTCGAACCTACGGCACTCGGCTTTTCGGGATGGACGTAATTGGGTCCTTTTACAATTGTCTCACGAGCCATTCTAAACTCCATTCAGTAGTTAAAAACCAATGTACTACGGTCTAAAACGGTGATCCTGTTGAATATAACGTATTGTCGGTAAAATCTTGCCACCAAAAACGGTTAATAGGAAACCGACACAAACCATCGATTCACCGCAAAAAAATCTTTACATTTCAATGTTTAAGAATACGTAACTGTCCGTCAAAGTAATAAAGACCGTCTCAAACTTACCAAGACAGTGATTTAATTGCAACTATTTAAATGCTGTGGACCGAATGTAGAGGTTTTTCTGAGACGTTACGTTGTCTTCGTCTCTGCTTATAATTATTACCTTGTTAACTTCCTCTTCCAGATCCAGCTTCAGGTTAAATGCAACTTTGGTTCGATTGGGGGAATCAAGGAAGTTCTTATAGAAAACCTTTTTTCTATTGTTAAATACGTAAACGTCTTTCACACCTTTTTGATCCAAAATATTTCCGCCCAATACAAACAGCTTTTTGGAACTGGTGAGATTCTCATTTTTCAATACAATACTCGGAGGCATGTTATTGATTGAACTGACTTTTTTATTGGTTTGAATCTTTAATTTATGATTTAACGAACTAAGTGTAAAAACACTGTCAATAATATCTAATGAAAAATCCAAATCCCTGTCTACCGGTAGCTTCTTCAAGTCAAACTGAAATACAGCTGTTTCTGTTTTACCAGGTTTCAGGGGCTCCAAAGCCTGTCTGCCAACGTTTAGAAAGACATTTTTCCCTTCCCCATTTTTTAGCAATACTGTTAAAGCACCAGACTCACCTTTTCCTTTGTTTGTTATTTTAACTTTGACGGCAATACTCTCCCCAACATCAATGCTACCATTTCCATTGCCCTTGGATTTCTGGGCTCCGTTGTCTAATATTGAAACAACATATTGAAACTCCGGATTCTCTTTCTGCTGGGTTTGGACAACATAATTTGTCTGTAAAAGCTCTTTATTATGCTGATCCGTAAATTTGAACGTTATCAGATCGTTTCGCGAAGATATAGACTTTGCAATTTTAATTGGAACGTACCATTTTTTCGATTCGCCTTTCTCCAGTTTTCCAAATGCAAATTGCCTGTCATCAAACATCTGGTTCTCGCTTTCTGATAGGGCCATAAGACGGGAAATAGCTGTTTTCCCCTGGTTTTTCGCTTCAACAAACAAACGAATTTCACTGTCTGCCGGAACCACCCCGCTATACTTTATCCAGATATCGTTTCCATTTTTCTTCTTTTTTAACTCAATCCATGTCTTGACAGCTAACCTTCCGGTTGTTTTGACAGCATAGGTTTTCCAGTCGATTGGACTGTCAAATGAAGAGAACCTTTCGATGAGTTTCTGTTCCTGGACCTTTTGTTGTTGATCCAGGTAGGTCAAAGCCTTTTGTTTTAAATTTCTAAATCCTTTACGCTGGTTCTGGATCAAGATTTTAACAGCAGACTGCACGAGGAAATCCTCGGCCAGTCTTTTCTGTTCCAGCTCCTTCACACTCAAATTGTTGTCTGTATCTTCCTGTTCTTCATCTTCCTCATCATTTTTATAGAGGTAATAGACTGACTTTAAAGGAGGTTCTCCCTTGTCGCCCCATTCAGAAAAATTCTGGTCCAGGCTAATTTCGCCTTTATCGAGTTTGGGTTTGGTTATATGCAGCAGATCTTCTGATACATAATAAGGATTGATAGCAATGTGGGGGGACACACCGACTGATTGAATGGATATGTTTCCGGGGGTTAAATATTTGGATGTTGTTAATCTTAAAGCAGAGCCTCCCGGAAAAGGGATAACCTGTTGAACGGAGCCTTTGCCAAATGTCTGTATACCTAAAACCACTCCCCGGTTATTCTTTTTGATTGCAGCTGTAACAATTTCTGAGGCCGATGCAGAACCATTGTTGACCAGCACGATGATCGGAATTTCGGTGATGCTTCTGAACCAGTGAGCACTGTAACTTTTGATAGATCCTTTACGCAAACCGGCTGTTGAAACGATAACTCCTTCATTTAAAAATCGATCACTGACCTTGATAGCCTGGTCCAGCAAACCGCCCGGATTGTTTCGCAAATCTATGATCAACCCGTAAAAGTCTTTTAAGTCGTAGTCCAGATCTTCCAGCTGGCTGTTAATTTCATCAATAGTATTTTGCTGAAACGTATTAATTTTGATTAAACCGACTCTTTTGCCATCCTCCCTGAAGGAATAGGATTTCACGCTATTGATTTCAATAATATCTCTAACGATCGTAAACTTTTTTGGCGAAGAGAACTCCTTCCGCATAATGTATACATCGACTTCCGTTCCTTCCTTACCTCTTAGCTTTTTAACAGCATCTGACAAAGACATGTTGATTGTAGATTCTTCGTTGATCTGCATGATGATGTCATTTGCTCTCAAACCAGCCCTGGACGCAGGGGTATTATCGATGGGTGAGATGATTGTCAGCGACCCGTCACGAATACTGATCATCATGCCAACACCGCCAAAATTCCCCGAAGTTTGGGTACTAAAATCTTCATAAATTTCAGGGATTAGCAACGAAGAATGTGGATCAAGCTCCCTTAAAAATCCATTTATCACAGCATAATCTACTGACTCAGGCTTTTCCGTTTTTTCCAGGTATTGTTTTGTGAAACCTACAACCTGTTGCAGAATATCATTCAGATCACTGGTATTGGAGGGAATATTGAATGTAAACGTCTTGCGAAATTGATCCACGCTGACATTGACTTTAACTTTACCATTCAAAGTTTCAGTCTGCGTCAGAACAGGGGCGATATTGACAGAAAGCCTCTCCAGAGAGCCTTCCAGCATCTTTAACGGTCGTATTCTGTTCTGATCGACATAGAGATGGTTAACAATGTCCAGAACCTTGAAAATCAAGTCTGACTTAGGAATAAACCTTTCGGCAACGGCTCCTTGAGATATTAATACAAAAAGAACCAGGATGGATAGTATGCGCTTCATAAAACAGCTTCGATTAGCAGGATCAATAATTTGCTATCGATCACTTTGTTAAAAACTTCAATAAGATATGTAGCATTAGAATATTCATTCGCAGTTTGTATTACATCACAAACCACGTACGACTTCAATAGTCTGCTCATAATACTTGATTGCCAGTTGTTTGACTTGTTCAGAGTCTTTTCCTTCCAAGTCGGCAGTCTGGATGCTATGTTTCAGCCCCAAATGAAGGCATCGCAGAGCTTGATAGGCAGGCAGAACAGTCGTAAATTCCTTGTCTCCGGAAAGTTGGCGATATTTGTCAATAAAGTATTCAGACATCTTATCTTGTTCAGCAAACTGCAGTTCCATGGTGAGATCTGCAATATCTGCTGAAACGTCGTTATACCTGTCTTTAAGTGGATCTGATGTTTTACCCAGCACATTAACACTGTCTTTGGCGATATGAATTTTTCGAGGAATAAAACAACCTTGAACAACGCGTATATATCCTTGTTTCATTCGTTTCAAAAAAGCCTTCCGATTGTCAGCCAGGTATTTTTCCAGGGGCCGTAATGTCATGTCGATCATAGCCTTGGTTATCGTTACTCCCAGGTATTTTTTTGATTGGTAGTACAGATTTTCAAGTTTGGAGGTCAGGGCATCAGGAGACCCGTCATCCTTTGATTCGCTAACTTTGGTTTTTTGGTGGTAGGAGACCAGATGGGCACATATTTTATCTAAATTTGATTCGGTAAGCTTACCTTTTGAGACAATATTGGAAAGAAATCCCCTGTCTGATAACTGGTTCATCGCAACGGCGTAATACAACGGTTTACCGGCTATCGATCCGTCCCAGTCTATTGCAAATTCATTGTTGTCCTGCTTTATCGTAAATACCTGACAATCCAATTCGGGAGAATGCTGCTGAATCTGATAAGATATTTCGTTGCAAAATATCTCTTCCAGGGGAACAGCACTTTGCACGTCTGCCTTTTTCTTTACTTTGTATATTCTTGCCCCTGTTTTAAATATCCAGTAATTTTCTGATTCTTCAAATCGGGTAATTTTATTTGAATTAGGGAAAAATCCCTCCTTCATAAACGTGCGATAGAATTCCGGCTTTGGCGATTTCTTTTTTGGCATATGATTTGAGTTTCGATGTTTATAAAAATGCTCGAAATGAAATGAATGTGTACCTTACAGCGATACCAGCGTAACCAAAAATATACAGGGATTGAATCGTCGCGGATTAAGGAAAAACCGCGCTCTCCGAATTACTGCGAAATGGTTTTTGAATCGAAGACTTTCTTCAATTCAAATGCAATGATTCCGTTGGGGACGTGTTTGAAACTCTCCAATGTTAAGATCCTATCGGTCTTGGATTAATTGAGGTTGAATCTGGTCTCAATGAGTAGGGATCAAATTGTGATTAGAAACACTGCATTTTTAGGAGACTAACATATCTCGAACAAACTGTTTTTGATAGTGTTTTTTAACATATATTTGAAGCAATTGGAATGCCTTGTTGATTAAATAGGTCATCATGTAAAAGAAACTATCCTAAGATAAATTTAATCTTTCTCAGGTTATCCTGCAATCTTAAAGAGCCGGTTTTCGGTGGAATTTGAATAGTACAGAACAGTGAACGTATAAGTCAGAGAATGTTCTTTTGTCGGGAGGCCGGATTTGGCTCCCTTTATACACTTACGGAAGCCAGATGATGGATTATCTTCGTTTGTCATTAAGTACTTGATTGGAAATCACAACTCTTTGAATTTCTGATGTGCCTTCGTAAATCGTGAAAACTCTTGCATCTCTATAGTATCTTTCAACTGGATAGTCTTTGATAAATCCGTACCCTCCATGCATTTGGACAGCTTTTGCAGTGATTCGATTAACCATTTCCGACGCGTACAATTTTGCCATGGAAGCTTGCAGGGTGAATTTTTCACCGCAATCTTTCATCGCTGCAGCAGCATACATTAGCTGTTTTGCAGCTTCAATTTCAGTAGCCATATCTGCAATTATGAATCGAAGTCCTTGAAACTTAGAGATTTTTTGCCCAAACTGTTCACGTTTTTTTGCATAGTCCACAGCAGCATCGAAAGCAGCTTCAGCCACACCGACCGACTGTGCAGCGATGCCTATTCTTCCGCAGTCCAGACCTGCCATAGCGATCATAAATCCCTGACCTTCACTGCCCAGCATGTTTTCTTCGGGCACCCTGCAATTTTCAAAGATCACGTCGGTCGTATCGGAGGCTCTTAATCCCATTTTATCTTCCGGTTCACCGACTTTCATACCGGGAGTACCCTTGTCGATGATAAACGCGCTGATTCCCCGATGTTTCTGACTTTCATCGGTCTTGGCGGTCACAATTACCATGCCGGAGTTTTTGCCGGAGGTAATGAAACACTTGGTTCCGTTAATAATATAGTCATTGCCGTCACGAACAGCTGTTGTAGATTGCGCTACAGGGTCCGAACCGGCTTGGGGTTCCGTCAGAGCAAAAGCCCCTATAATGTCTGCATCTGCCAGTTTTGGTAAATACTGTTTCTTTTGTTCTTCAGATCCGAATTTAAGAATGCTTTCGCATACAATTGAATTATGAACCGACATCACAACAGCAGTGGATGCGCAAGCATAAGCTACTTCCGAGAGAGCCAGTACGTAACTGATAGTATCAGCTCCCTCTCCGTTGTATTCAGGGGGAATTAGCATGCCCATCAATCCCAGTTCGCCCATTTTTTTAAAGTTTTCCATGGGAAATTCTTTGGTTTTGTCTCGTTCCGCAGCTGTTGACGCGACTTCTTTGCGCGCAAACTCCCGAACCATGGAACGAATCATCTGCTGTTCATTGGTAAGTTGAAAAAACATTTCCTGTCTCCGTTAAGTAATTAAGATAGTGAATCGGTATATTGGCTTACAACCTATGACCAATGTCATCGTTTTAAGGGCTGTATATTACAACGATTAGTTCGGCTTTTGAGTTACTGATATTCGTCATCTGGTGCTTTATTCCGGAATTGAATTGTAACGACTCATTTGCTTTTAAAATGTTTTCGTGATCACCCACCATAACTGAAACTTTGCCTTTCAAAACATACACAAACTCTTCTCCTTCATGACAATATCCTACTCCGTCATGTTGTTTCATAGGATCAATGGATACTTTGAAGGCTTTCAGATGCTTGTGTTCTGCTCCCGGCGTCAGGCTGGCATAGGCGTAATTATCCGTGCGTTTGGCATAGGCATCAACACGCTTTTCTATGGTTTCTTCTTGATCCTTGAAAAGAGATCCTGAATCGATTTGGAGAGATTTGGCTATTTGTAGCAGGGTCCCAACCGGGGGAATCTCTTTTCCCCTTTCTATCTCCTTGATGTAATCCGTGGAAAGACCGGTTTCATTAGCGACATATTCCAAAGTGATTTTTTTCCTTGTGCGTGCTCTTTTAATTTTAGTTCCCACCGGAGTTTCTTTTCCTTTTTTCTTCGCTGCCATCTGTTCCTCCCACTAATCTGAATTGTCGGTTTGAAATAAATTGACTGAATAGAACCCTTTCAGTTTTTTTTGGTTATAATTGACGACCTCCTAAAAAAGCAAGCAATGACTATAATTCTTGTTTTCAAGTCCAAAACGGTATCGATTCACCAGATGCGGATTAATTGCGATAACAGGAACTAAATCAGCGAAAGCGTCATGAATTAATTGTCAAATGCTATTTATTTGACGAAAATGTGCGAAAAAATAATCTGTGAAAAAGCCGATCAACAAAAAAATATGCTAATAACTGAGATTCTAGCCCGCAACGCCAGGTTGTATGGTAAAAAAACCGCATTAATTGAAAGAGAGCCGGAGAAAAACCATCGGGACGAAATAACCTGGAACGACTTTGATTCCAGGGCAAATCAAATTGCCAACTATCTGATTAAGAAGGGAATTGGCAAGAATGACAAAGTCGTTCATCTCATGATGAACTGCCTTGACTGGTTGCCATTCTATTTTGGAATCCTGCGAACCGGAGCTTTGGCTGTTCCGTTAAATTTCCGCTTTGAAGCAGATACTATTTTTACTTGTTCTGAACTGGCTCAGGCCAAATTTCTGGTTTTCGGACCCGAATTCAAAGGTCGTATCGATCTGATCAAATCTAAACTTGACGGGTTTGTGCAAGAGTTCATTTTTGTCGGAGAAAAGGAAGAGAAGCCTAACTATGCAGTCTGGTACAAGGATCTATTAGAAAATTCTGAGAGTGATGATCCTAAAACCGACATCTTGTTGACAGATGATGCCGCCCTCTATTTTACATCGGGAACTACTGGTGATCCAAAGGCCGTGCTGCTGACACATCGCAATCTTGAGTTTTCCTGTTATATTGAAAATCATCACCATGGTCAGACCCATGACGATTGTTTTCTCTGTATTCCTCCTTTGTATCATACGGGTGCTAAAATGCACTGGTTTGGAAATTTCATTGTTGGGGCACGATCTGTTATTCTCAAAGGTATTGAACCAAGATGGATACTGGAGGCAATTTCGGAAGAGCAAGTCACGGTCGTTTGGTTACTGGTTCCCTGGGCTTTGGATATTCTATTTGCCATAGAAAGCGGGGAATTAAGGCTCAGCCGCTTCAATCTGGACCAATGGCGATTAATGCATATTGGAGCACAGCCGGTTCCTTCCAGCCTCATCAAAGAATGGCAAAAGATCTTTCCTCATCACCAATATGACACGAATTACGGTCTCACGGAAACAACCGGTCCCGGATGTGTGCATTTGGGACTAGGTAATACCAGAAAAGTTGGCGCCATTGGCGTTCCGGGATTTGATTGGGAAATCAAACTGGTTGATTCCGATTTCAATGAAGTCAAAGAAGGCGAACCGGGAGAACTGGCTGTCAAGGGGCCTGGTGTAATGAAAGAATATTACAAAAACGAAACAGCTACCAGCGAGGTTCTCATTGATGGTTGGTTGCTGACTGGCGATATTGCCAGGGTTGATGATGAAGGGTTTATCTGGCTGGTTGACAGGAAGAAAGATGTGATCATTACCGGAGGTGAAAACATTTTTCCTGTTGAAATTGAAGACTTTTTGCAAGGGCATGAAAAAATCAAGGATGTTGCAGTGATTGGCATTCCAAGTACCAGGTTGGGAGAAATAGCCGCAGCAATCGTGGAGGTCAAAAGTGACTGTACTCTTACCAGAACCGAATTAATAGACTATTGCAAATCACTACCGCGATTTAAAAGACCAAGAAGAGTTATTTTCGGATCTGTCCCCAGAAACCCCACAGGTAAAATCGAAAAACCAAAACTGCGGGAACAGTACACGGGGAACAGAGAAGCGTTTAAGTTTAACGGTAGAGGTAAAGAGGAGGAGCAACCAATCCGTTGGGGAAGAAGAAAGACGGATAGAAAAAGGACATAAAAAAAGCCGCGATTTGGATCTCCAAAATCGCGGCTTTTTTTTGACACCTTCAATCCTTTGAAAAATGGCACTAGTGACACTTTTCAAAGGATTGAAATTCCACTCTATCTTGCTGAAACATCTAACGATTGAGTGGCGGGGTTGACGGGGCTCGAACCCGCGGCCTCCGGCTTGACAGGCCGGCGTTATAACCAAACTTAACTACAACCCCGCATCTTCATGCGTCTGGTGGGCGCTACAAGGCTTGAACTTGTGACCTACGGCTTGTAAGGCCGTTGCTCTCCCAACTGAGCTAAGCGCCCTTGCGTTTTACCATATCTAGAAAATCTATCTTTTTGATCTATTGCTGTCAACAACAAAAATATTTTTCTGATATGACTCTGCTTTAACTGGCTTTATTTGCCGTTCCGTTCTTGTAAACGATCAACGGATCGATGCTCTTCTCGATCACCTCCCTGTTCATGATGATTTCCTCCACATTTTCAAGGGAAGGAATCTCATACATGATATTCAGCATACTCGCTTCAAGAATGGCGCGCAAGCCGCGAGCGCCTGTCTTTCGATCAATTGCCTTTCGTGCAATCGCCTTCACAGCATCTTCATTGAAAACGATATTTACACCGTCCAGCTTAATCAAGCTGGTGTATTGTTTAATAATGGCGTTTTTAGGTTCCAATAGAATCTTGACCAGGTCATCTTCCGACAGGTCATCCAGGGAAGAAACCACCGGCAATCTTCCTACGAATTCAGGTATCAATCCGTATTTCAGCAGATCTTCATTTTCGACCTGTTTGAAGATAGCGCCAACATTACGTTCTTTCTCTGAAGTAATCTTTGCACCAAAACCCAGAACTTTTTTACCTATTCTTTCGTTAATTATATCTTCAAGTCCGACAAAAGCACCACCAACAATGAAAAGAATATTCGTGGTATCAACCTGCAGAAATTCCTGTTGAGGATGTTTTCTTCCCCCCTGGGGAGGAATATTGGCCGTAGTGCCTTCAATAATTTTTAAAAGAGCTTGTTGAACACCCTCGCCACTTACATCTCTTGTAATTGAAACATTTTCGCCCTTGCGGGTTATCTTGTCGATCTCATCAATATAGATGATTCCTTTTTCCGCCTTTTCAATATCATAATCGGCAGCCTGCAGGAGTTTCAATATGATGTTTTCTACATCTTCCCCAACGTATCCTGCTTCGGTCAAGGTCGTTGCATCTGCCATGGCAAAAGGAACTTTGAGAATCTTAGCCAGGGTCTGGGCAAGCAGAGTCTTTCCTACACCTGTTGGTCCGATCAGAAGAACATTGGATTTTTGAAATTCAACTTCCCCGGCCTTTTGAGGAGTGTAGATTTTTTTGTAATGATTATACACTGCAACCGAGAGGATCTTTTTAGCAGTTTCCTGTCCAATGACGTATTCATCAAGGATTGCTTTGATCTGCTTCGGTTTTAGCAAAACAGTATCGGTATCGTCACTGGTCTCTTTGGCCCGCTCTTCTTCGATGATATCATTGCACAGCTCGATGCATTCGTTACAAATGTAGACTGTCGGGCCGGCGATGATTTTTTCTACTTCATCTTGTGATTTCCCGCAAAATGAGCATCTTAAGGTTGATTCTTTTGCCATCTCTTCCGGTGTTTGGGTGACGGTTATTCGATATCCCTTCGTTCCATTGTTTTGTCGATGATACCATACTTAGCAGCTTCCTCACTGGTCAGATAGCAATCTCGTTCCGTGTCGTCTGCGATCTTGGTTTTTTTCTGTCCGGTGTGTTTAGCCAGGATATCGATCAGTCGTTGTTTGATTCTGACAATCTCCTTGGTTTGGATCTCGATGTCGGCGGCTTGCCCTCCAATTCCGCCCATCGGTTGACGAAGGAGAATGTTTGCATTTGGTAATGCAATTCTCTTTCCAGAGGTCCCGGCGGCTAAAAGCAAAGCAGCAATGTTTCTTGCCTGTCCAATGCAGATAGTTTGGACATCAGGCTTTATATATTGGATGGTATCATAAATTGCTAATCCGGCATTTACTTCACCACCCGGCGAATTGATGTAAAAACTGATATCGGAATCAGGTTTATCCGCTTCTAAAAAAAGGAGTTGTGCTATAACGACGTTTGCCGTGTAGGAGTTGATTGCATCCCCTAAGAATACAATCCTGTCTTTTAACAGCCTGGAATAGATATCATATGTTCGCTCACCGCGATTCGTCTGTTCTACAACGTATGGTATACTCATTAGCCTAGTATTTTATCAGTCATGAAATCTAAAACGGTTTCTTCCGCCACGATACCGAATATCTGTTGATAGATCTGGTGCCCATATTCCTGTTTCATCAATTCGTCAGGTTGGATACCCATCATGGCACAATTGATTTCGAATCGTTTGTAAACTTCTCTCTCATCAGGTTTTAATTCTTCAGCTTCCAGAACTTTTTGAACCACAATTGAGAAACGAAGTTCTTTCAGGGCAGTAACCTGTGCCTCGTCCCTAAGCACATCATCGGTGTGTTCCTTACTTTCCGGCTTTTGCTTGGCCTGATTAAAACGAATATTTGTTTCTTCTTCTAACAGCTGCACAGGAACATCAAATTCGAGCAATTCATCTAATTGTTGCCTGATTTTGTCCCGATATTCCTTTTTAATCTCATTTTCTTTTCTAAACTTAACTTCCTCTTCAATCAGATTATCAAAATCTTCTTCCGATTTAACTTTATCGCCGTATCGCTTAAAGAAGTCATCGTTTAGTTCCGTCTCTTTTTTCTTTTTTACATCATTTACTTTGACGTGAAAGGAGGCGGTCTTGCCTTGCAGCTTTTCTTCATTATAGTCAGATGGGAAGGTAAGATCAAAGTCTTTTTCCTCGCCCTTGCTCATGGATTTCAAAGCTTCTTCAAATTCCGGCAGGAATTCATTGGAACCCATAACATAAAATCGGTTGTTGCTCTCGGCAATGACTTCCTCATCGATAGTTCCTTTGAATTCAATCTGTACCTGGTCTCCCTCTTCCGCTGCTCCATCTTTGTCTTCGTAGGTCGCAGCTCCATCAAGATGACGTTGTCGCTGTTGTTTGATCTCGTCTTCAGTAAATTCCGCTTCCTTTTTCTCAAGAGTGAATTTGCTGTACTCCGGTAACTCAAATTCAGGATAGATTTCAAAGGTGGCGGAGAAAACCAGTGGCTTCTTTTTATCTACTTCCAGATCCTCAAACTTGGGTCGAACGGCAGGTTTGAGGTCTTCCTGCTTCAGGGCCTTGTCAAAATACTCCGGAACCAACGTTTCGATGGCTTCATCCTTCATTACCTTTACAAATCTCTTCTCCAAAAGGGCTTGTGGGTATTTGCCTTTTCGAAAGCCGTTAATATTGACTCTGTCTTTTAAGGATTTGTAAGTTTTATTATATGCATCTTTAACTTTTTCCTGAGGAACGGTAACGGTGATTTTTCTTTTGAGTTTACCCAGATCCTCGATTGCAACGTCTAGTGATTCCATTTAGATAAACGAAGTATTTAGGTTATTGTAAAAACAGGTAATTATGAATTCTGTTGTCAAGAGTGAAAATATTCAGGAAGAGGATTGACGGTAAGAACAGCAGCTTGAATTCCGGAAGGAAGTGGAAGCATTCTGCCTCAGATTTCTGGATGTGTTGTTTGGAGCGAGAAACGGGATTCGAACCCGCGACCCCAACCTTGGCAAGGTTGTGCTCTACCAGCTGAGCTATTCTCGCTCTTCATGTGAATGGTACGAGAGGGGAGACTTGAACTCCCACATCCTAAGATACCAGATCCTAAATCTGGCGCGTCTGCCAATTCCGCCACTCTCGCGTGCATAAGCATCGTAAGAAATGGCGCGCCTGGTAGGATTCGAACCTACGACCTTTGGATTCGAAGTCCACTGCTCTATCCAGCTGAGCTACAAGCGCATGTTCTGTACTATAATATCTGGGGCGAATGACGAGGGTCGAACTCGCGACAACCGGAGCCACAATCCGGTGCTCTACCAGCTGAGCTACATCCGCCACGTCAAATTGTGGTACGCCCGAGAGGATTCGAACCTCTGACCTACTGATTAGAAGTCAGTTGCTCTATCCAGCTGAGCTACGGGCGCGCAACTTACAGCCATTTCGTAATGCTTTGTTCGGCTCTGGTCGGGGTGAGAGGATTTGAACCTCCGACTCCCTGCTCCCAAAGCAGGTGCGCTAGCCAGACTGCGCCACACCCCGAAGCACAAAGAATAATACTGCCCTTTTATTTCGATTTTTGTCAATAGCAAAATTCTTAATTATTAAACCGGGCAGATACTACCTCCCAAAGCATTCAATTGCTTGGCAAAGTGAGTGGTCAAACCCCGTTCTGCCAAATCCATCATTTGATTAAGTTTTTCTCGGGAAAAAGGCACTTTTTCTGCCGTGCCTTGCACTTCAATAATGAAATTATTATCAGTCATTATGACATTTAAGTCTACATCGGCGGTGCTGTCTTCAGAGTAGTCCAGATCGAGTAGTATGTGATCATTTTGAATTCCGAGACTTATCGCCGCTACTTGCTGGGTAACGGGAAAGCTTGCAAAACAGTTTTCAGCGATTTGCATTTTCTGCAAGGCTAGGACCAATGCTACATAAGCGCCTGAAATAGAAGCTGTTCTGGTGCCGCCATCCGCTTGAATCACGTCACAATCCAACCAAACAGTGTATTCGCCCAGTAAGGTTAAATCCACTACCGATCGCAGCGAGCGACCTATGAGTCTTTGAATCTCCTGGGTTCTGCCGCCGACTTTGCTACGCTCTCGTCTTACCCTGGAAGAGGTGGATCTGGGTAACATGCTGTATTCGGCGCTTAACCAGCCGCTATTTTTGCCTCTCAAAAAAGAAGGAACACCTTCCTCAACGGAGGCTGTACATATGACTTTTGTGGCACCCGTTTCTATCAACACGGATCCTTCAGCATGCATGGTAAAATCTGTCGTGATTCTGAGGTCTCTTGCCTGATCAGGCTGCCTGCCATCATTTCGCTGCATAAGTGTACTTTTTATGATAAAGTGCAAATTCTAAAAATTGTCTTCACAAATTAGTCTGACTTCGACTAAAAACAAGATGCAATTCACTAAAAAATTTGAAGAAATTTCTCTATCAACTGCATTATATCCAGTAAATTTGGAGAGCTTGTCGTGTCGACCGAAAGTTGAGAGTAACTTCGACATGTAAATGAATAACCGATTGCAAGATCCTGTCAATGCGCTCTATCAAAGCCTGCATGATTTGCATAACAGTTTCTCGTTGAATACCGTTTTTATTCAAGTTGTATGATGTTCCAAAAAAACAAGCCAAATAGGGATAAGGGCATGATATTACCGCTGGTCATTATCCTGTCTTTAATAGTTTTGACCTCCCTTGGTTTTTGGTATCGTAAGACTATTGTCCAATCATTTCTTTCCGAGCGTTTGATTACACAGAGGATTATGTACAACGAATGTAAAAGTCTAATGCCCATATTGAAACATAAGCTGGATGATGTTGCGGAAGATGACTTGAAGCATAAAGATGAAACGTTTCTGACTGTTTCAGTGGCGGGAAAAGAACAATGGCAGGTAGGCAGATCGAAGTTGCAAAGCGGCAAGGTCACATTCACATTTACAACAGCCGGATCGTTTCAAGAGCCAATTCGTTTGACCCTGCCTTACGATTTACCTGAAAACTAAGGCTCCCACCAGATTTCCCCGCTATAGGTTGGCGGATATTGTTTGCCGGCTCTTCTTATAAAAAGAGAAAAATAATTCAACAGTTTATAGATAGAGGAATGAATCTGGAAATCCTTGCAGAGTCCGTTTTTATTTTTTTCAACAGGATAGTCGCAATCGCTCCATTTCCATTTTCGTCTTTGACCAGTAGGGGGATTTAGTTGAAAAATTTTTCGGGCGTTTTTGGCACATGCTTCTGTTGTCGGTTTACCGTTATGCTCGAACTGTGGTATATAATACCTACAATACTGGCAGCCAGGGTTTCTAATTACGGCTTTTTCAAACATAACATCTTAAACAAATGATCCTTTTGGAAGGCTAAAGGAGATTAGAAAAATAAATCAATTATGCAGGCTTGTAGATTTCTGACAAAAGTTCTTTTACTTGCTGTCTTCAGCGGACTGTTTTTTATCTCTTGTTCCCCCATAAACATGACAACAATCGATCCTAAACACCGGGTTGTTAAGAGCCCGAATGACAATAGAAAGTATAAAACGCTAACTCTGACTAATCAACTGGAAGTTCTATTGATTTCAGATCCCCAAAGCGATCAGGCAGCTGTTGCTCTTGATGTTCAAACCGGACAGGTAAACGATCCCAAATCAAGGCAGGGACTTGCTCATTTTTTAGAGCATATGCTTTTTCTGGGAAATGAGAAATACCCGGAACCCGAAGAGTTTGGGAGGTTTCTCTCGGCTCACGGGGGGTATAGCAACGCATACACTGCGTTTGAGGACACCAACTACTTTTTTGCAGTCCAAAATGAATATTTAGAAGGTGCCTTGGATAGATTTGCCCAGTTTTTTATTTCGCCAACATTTGATTCCAACTTTGTGGAGCGTGAGATTAACGCGGTCAATTCGGAACATAACAAAAATATTAAAGATGATAGGCGGAGAATTTATCGGGTCATCAAAGAGACATCCAATCCCAATCACCCTTACCATCAATTTGCTACCGGAAATTTAGAAACATTGAGAGGTGAGGATAAGGACCACAGTGAACTCCAAAAACAGTTGATCCAATACTTTGAGGAGTATTATTCAGCTAATCAAATGAAATTGGTGATTGTTGGCAAAGATCCTGTTTCGCAGTTGGAAAAACTGGCAATCAAATACTTTTCTTCAATCGAAAATAAAAACACACAAAGGAAATCGTACAAAGATATTCCTATTATTGCCGATCAATTGCCCAGGACTATTCTGATCAAGCCTGTCAAATCAATGCGCCAGCTTCGATTAGCCTTTCCGTTGCCTTCATTGAGAAAATACTACCGATACAAACCTAGCTCTGTCATTTCGCAGCTTTTGGGAGATGAAGGAGAAGGAAGCGTACTTTCCTATTTAAAAAGCAAAGGATGGGCAACATCTCTTTCTGCCGGATTAGGATTTGGAACTTTGGATGTTTCCTTTTTTGGTATCGAAATGTCGCTGACAAGGGAAGGATTGAATCACACGGACGAAATAGTCAGAACAATATTTCAATATATGGAGTTAATTAAGGCTGAAAAAAGTTTAGATAAATACTTCAATGAAATGAAGAAGATGGCAGAAATTGGATTTCGCTTTAAAGAGAAAGAGGATCCTATTGATTATGCCAGGTACCTGGCTGCCAACATGCAGGAAGTTCCAGGTAATGATGCAGTCGCCTCCCGATGGCTTTATGAGAAATTTAGACCTGACTTGGTCAAGGAGTTATTAAACTACCTGAGGGTGGATAACCTGCAAATAGTGATGGTGAATCCCGGGGTAAAAACCAATATAAAGGAACGCTGGTATGGGGCCGAGTATGCAGTAAAACCTGTTTCCAAAACAAGACAGAAGAAATGGACAGCACCGGGAGTGAATAAAAAGCTAAAACTGCCGGCTCCAAATCCTTTTATTCCTGACAATGTTGAATTAAAGAAAATCGAAGTCACAGAAAAATACCCGGTCTTATTGAAGGACACACCAGCTATTCGCATCTGGTATAAGCAGAACGACTCTTTCATGGTACCAAAAGCCAATATACAGATACAAATGGCATCCAAGTTGGCATATGAAACTGTCGAAAATGCAGCAATGACTAAGCTTTTTGTGCTGTTATTGAAGGATCAGCTGAATGAATTCTCTTATCCCGCCAGTATTGCCGGATTAAACTACTCACTATCAAATTCTGTTAACGGACTCGTCATCAATGTTAATGGCTATTCGGAAAACATCAATCTGTTATTGCAAGAAATCGTGAAGGGGATGAAGCAATTCAATCCCGATCCTGGTAAATTCAAGATCTTTAAAAACCAGATAAAGGAGCGAAGGCAAAATCAGAAGTTTTCCCAGGCATTTCAGAGAATAACTTACGAATCTTTTCATCTGCTATCCAAACCTCTTTGGCACACGGATGACTACTTAAGGGTCATTGATCAAGTTTCCATATCAAAACTCAAAAGGTTTATTCCACGCCTTCTGGCCCAATTGAAGATCGAAATGCTAACCCACGGAAATTTAACGACCCAAGACGCGAAGGCTAAGGGCGACTTGTTGGAAGAACATTTCACAAATCCTGAAATTGCATCTGTGGAAGAGGTTGAGGAAAAGACTTTGATAGTGCCCGTTCTGCCTGATTACATATACCAACTAAAAGTGGAGGATGTTAATTCAGCTATTGAGCTGCACTACCAGGTTGGCCCAAGGTCTGTGAAGCAGTCTGTAACATTGGATATGATACAGCAGATTCTGGAAAAACCGTTTTACCACCAACTAAGAACAATTGAACAATTGGGCTACTTGGTCTGGTCCGGATTTCGACAGTCAAATAAGGTAGAAGGTTTTTATTTCATCATTCAGTCTGGGGTTAAAGATCCGGTCTATTTACAGGGAAGAATCGAAAACTTTCTGGCAGAGTATTTAAAAGAGATAAAGGGATTAACCAGTAAAGAGTTTAATCAGTTCAGGAAGGCTTTGATCGCAAAAAGAATGGAAGCTCCTAAAAACCTTGGTGAAGAGACGTTTCGTTATTGGAGCGAAATATCCACAAAAAGCTACGATTTTGGTCATCTTGACAAAGAAATCTCTATGCTGAAGAAAATTACCAAAAAAGATGTCATCAATATGTATCAGGAAATCTTTCTTGATTCGGAAAGCGAGCGGAAAATTGCCATTCAGGCTTTTGGCAAAAAACACCGTTTGAAATCGGTCAATGGCGCGAAGATTACTGATGTGAAATCTTTTAAATCAAAAATGGAGTTTTATCCTAATCCGCCTGGTATCATCCAATCACCTGTATATGCAAATTAGTCGGAGTGGGGATCACAAATCCAAAATAGGCCTCGGTTTAATCAATGAATTGAAATGTTACGTGAATGAAAAAAGAGCAAATTCAAGCAATCAATCAACGATTGCAGAGTGCAATCGAAGCAGTCATCGATCAACAGATCGCTGAAAACAATCCACCTCAAACTATTGAAACTATAGAACGTCTGCAGTCGGAAGGGTTTTCAAGAGAAGAGGCATACATCCTGGTTGGGCATCTGGTAAGCATGGAGGTTGCAGAAGAGTTGGTCGGAGAAAAAGGCTTGGATATGGATAGATACATAGATGCTTTGGAAAAGCTGCCAGCCCCTTTTGCAAAAGAACGGATTACCGATGAAGAAGATGACTAGAAGGAAGCTATGTTTACCTTCCCGGTAATTCTCAGTCTGTCCGGACTATGTTTTCTTGATCTTCTCATTTTAGTGGTTGCATCAAAAGGTACAGGCATTTTGATTATCACAATAACGCAGGTTTCCGGGGCCATATGGGGTGGCTGGAAAATATCTCAAATGGATTTTAATCTGTTTTTCTATCTGGATGCCGAATTAAATAAAGGTGAGCCTGTGGTCAGGGAATTGTGGGAAGAAGCTGTTATCCTGACAGGCGCCTGCCTTCTCCTCATTCCCGGTTTTCTAAGCGATCTGATCGGCATCGCCTTTCTCGTTCCTCCTCTCAGAAGACTGGCACTCAATTTTATCAATGATGTTTGATACCAAGGGCAGCAAATCCAATTTCAAATCAAATCTTATGTTTATCTGCATCTACGGATGTTTTCTTTTGATGCGGTTCAATCCGGTTTTGGCTGATTCTCTCGATGTGGAAATTCAAAACATGGAGAAGTTTAGCACAGTATATCAATTGATTAGGCATGAGTATGTTAAAAACAAAAATTCTGATGAATTAATTCGCTCAGCTATCGAAGGAATGGTTAAAAAGCTTGATCCGTATTCCACTGTGCTTAGTGCCGAAGATTTAAAAAAGCTGGAATTGCAGTCTGTTGGCAAATACGTTGGAATAGGGGTCACTATCAACCAAAAAAATGGCAGGTACATCATAACCCAAGTATATAAAGGATCTCCTGCTAAAAAAGCCGGTCTTGCTCCGGGGGATGAGATCTCCAAAATCAATGATGTTGTTTTGGCGGATATCAATTACCAGGAATTGAGAGAATTGCTCCAAGGGGACATAGGTTCAGGTATGCGAATTAGTTTCCGTAAATCGAAGGATGCCCGAACGGACCAAGAGGTCTCGTTAAACAGAGTGCTGGTAAAGGCGAATTCGGTCGAATGTCTCAGGCACTCATCAGCCATCTCTGTTTTAGCTATCCACCAGTTCATGAAGCATACAGCTCAAGAACTCAAATCATGTGTAAAAGAATTGCGTTCATCTGCGGTAATTCTTGATTTAAGAAGTAATCCGGGAGGATTATTGATATCCGCAGTTGAGGTGGCAGAACTGTTTTTAGGCATCGGAGAGATTGTTCAAATTCGTGACCGGGAAAATCGGGTTATCGAGAGGTATGTTGCCCGTGAATCATTACCTGAAGATCACCCAGCGCTCTATGTGCTGATCAACAGTTATTCAGCCAGTGCTTCAGAAATCCTGGCAGGAGCGATCAGGGACCGAGGAAGCGGGATACTCATTGGAGAGAGGAGTTTTGGCAAGGGTGTGGTTCAATCGGTCTTCCCTGTTGGAAATAGCCTGTATATAAAACTCACAACGGCTCATTACTACACTCCGTCGGAAATCAAATTTGATGGCATCGGTATCAAACCGGATGTGGAAGTTAATGATGGCTTAGCTGTGATCCGCTACAGCAAGGAAGATAAGGTATTTTTGAGGGCAATTGAACTTGCCGAAAAAAGGCTTTCGGCAAAATAGGATAGTTTTAAGGCTTGTCCAACCCAAGTTTGGAAAACTCTTCGAATTGTTGATTTAGCGAATCCGCCATCTCAACCGTGGCTGCCTCGCTATTCTGTTCGACCTGAAAAGCTATTGCACTGGCAGTGGGCAAACCATAGTTGGCTGTTGATCCTTTAATATCATGGGCAATGGCTTTAACTGAAGCGTGGTCTTGCTCTGAAATTGCTTTCTTCAGGTTTTGTACCTTACCTAAACAGTCTTCCAAAACTTCATTTATCATTTCCTGCAAATCCTCCAGATCCAGACCCATTCTTTCAGCCGCTGCTTGCATGCTTGCGATGACACTATCTCTTGTAATCCCAGACATAATCTTCCCTGTTGTGAGGTAATTGGTTTTTTTCTCCAAATCGCTTTGTCTCTCTGACCTTTAACAGCAATCTTACTAGACTTTTAGGGTCATGACAACAACTGATCACAACTGATCATTTGGAATTCAGCAGAATATATCTGCTTTGGTTATTCATTGAATAGTCAAGACGAGAACTGGTGACTTTCATGATCTGAATACCTTTGATCACATCGCCGGCTACGACCTCAAAACTTGAGTCACCGACCTGCACTAATCCAAAGTGCCGATCACCAATGACAGCATATCCTTTGAACAATATTTTTTGGACGGATTTTTGAGGCTTTGGTTTCATTCGTTTTTTAATCTTTGCAGAAAACGGATTAGCTGAAACAGGCTGAGATATGATCAACAGGGTTAAGGTAATGAAACAGATGATGCTTTTCATGTGATATTCGGAAGATACACTGTGAGGATTACTTTAGTCAGGATTTCTGGATTTTCAGAGAGAGGGGATTGATTGTTCATTTCAATCTCTGAAATAGCGATGAACGAGTCCAATTTGCCAGCTTCATCAATAAAAGTGATCAATTGCTTGTAATATCCTTTTAGAGAGAGGGAAACGGTAATTCGCAAGAGATCCGGGTTGCTTTTGTCCGTTTGAAATTGTTGATTAATCACCTCTAATTTATTGTTTTGACTTAAGATATTTATCTGATTTTGAAGGTAGCTGGAGTTATTAAGTCTCTTAAAATGAGCTTGATATTCCTCCAACCTGGCATGAGAATCCTTTTTTTTCTCCTGGTAAAAGGAAAGATGGTCATGATTAATCTCCAGATTAAACATCTCCTGTTTTGAGGTTTCGATCTTTGACTGAAAATACGGAATTTTGTCATATGCAGGTAGAATATGCTCAAAGATTAGAAAAAGCTGGACCGTAATTAGCAGCCCTATTAACTGAATCATTCTGTTTTTGAAGATACTTTTATCGGGAATCATGAAGTTATTTTAAATGAATAGTGAAAGTTCTTGCTCTTAATGACATGTTATCGATGACTAAATTCGAATTGTTTTCTAATTCAACATTCCCCAAGGCTTTACTCAGACTGGTTAGTTGCTCTGAAATGCTTGAGTTTTCCGTATCAAGAATCTGAATTTGAATGGTTTTTTGCTTCATTTTTAAGCTCTTAATCCACGAAGTCTCAGGGAGAAGGAGTTGCAATCGATCGATCAAATCGGTTGATTCAATCGAATTCCTTTTCAAAGTGTCAGCCAGGGATTCGGCTTTTACCAGAGATCTTTCCCCGGATGCCATTTGTTCCAGTTTGGCTGAGGAGTGCCTCAAAGCGCGTACAGTTTTGTTCAGTTGACTTCTTTCTGCTCTTAACTCCTGAAGTTGTATCTTCAAACCAATGGCCCAAACGACCAGCAGGCAAGTCAACGCAACGGCCAGAAATTTAATGTGAGCTCTTTTAAATACTGTTTTATTTCTACTTTTGGTGGCTTTTCGGACACTCTTGACCTGTTTTGGTTTTTGTGGAGGAAAAAGCAAGCCTTGGCAAAGCAGATCAAGATGAGAGGTGTTATTACCAATATTATGCAGGTCAATAGAACTCAGTATGGATGCAGCATAATCTGATTGAAGAACATTTTTTGCCCGTGCAGACTTTTCATTATGAGAACCGTTTTGTGGCCAAAAATAAAGATGCCGGCAACAGATCCTACTATCTTTCCAGCCCATGTGTAGAATCTCTTGATCCAAAATCAACTCTAAATTATGCTGTGAGCCTTCTGTACTATATTTTATATGCTGTTGGATCAAGTGGGCAATCGCTGGTTTCCAGCTTAGTTTTAATTTGTTGCTTTTAATCTTTTGAATTAACTTTACAGCTCGTTCTGAAAGATGTGTAAAGGTGGTAATTGCTGTTTCCTTGCTAATTGCTGTCGATTCAAGGATTCTGTTTTGATTTCGAAATCGACTGAACTCAAGAGTTTGCCGGTCTGCCTGTTGGAGCTCGTTTCGCTTCAAATGAACTGTTTCTTGAACATGTGTATAAGCAAATGGTGCAGCAAACAAAAGCTGAGAATTACCACAATCTTTTAATGTCTGAATCAGATCGTTTCCTATTGATATGCCGGCAAGAGAATTGTCTTCAAACAAGCTGACCGAGTCACCATGAAGCAGGATAATCTTTTTCGGGTTCCTATTTTCCAAAAACCATTGAAGAATCATCTATTAACCAATTTTATTTCGAATCATTGAATCAACTTTGTCCGATACATCATCAAGGACAAAACAAAAGATGGTTGTTTTTATCAAAACAGCAAATGGAAAACAATTTTTGCTTGTTTGAGAAACAATAAAAGTTGGAGATATTTTGGAAGATATGTTTTATGATATCAATTTATTAGATAAAATATGGATGAACTCAAAAAACTGCAAGCTGAAGGGATACTAATTTTTCGAGTTTGGAATAAACGATGTTGAAATCGAAAACAGGAAGGAAATCAGTTTGGTAAAGGCA
>JAKSDL010000849.1 GCA_022360105.1 Pseudomonadota bacterium | reverse complement strand
GGAATCACATCAGCTTCCAGGTATTTCCAAAGGGCAACCAGAAGTTTTCTTGCCATGGCTACGATACCGACCTTTCTGATTCGTCGACTTCCGGTGCCGAATCGATTGGTGAACCATTGGCTCAATTCGCTCTCCGGTTGATACCTCAGCCAAAGCCAGGAAAGTTCAACCATCAGTGAACGAATCCGTTTATTGCCGGCTTTGCTAATCCCTAAATCTCGATCCATGACACCACTTTGGTACACCGAAGGGGTTAACCCCGCGGCAGAAGCGACCTGTTTTCGATTCGAGAAGTTTCTCCAAAAAAACTCATAAATCAGATTCCAGCTGGAAACCAGTCCAATTCCCTTGAGTTGCATGAGTTTACGTACTTTCTTGATTGCTATGGTACGACGTTCTTTCAATGCCACCTTTTGGTCAGTTTCCATCTCCTTGATTTGCTCTCGCACCAGTTTTAGACGTGCCAGTTCTCTTATGATCTCCTTTAGAAGCTGCTTCTCAAGGGCACGACCATCACCAGTTCTAAGTGTTTCCAACCAACCAGGTGTGGTTGCTATGGTGTTTACCACCACTCCCTGACCAAACAACAGGGTTTTGATGCGAATCGTGTGGGCACTCCTCTCTTTCTTTAATCTTCCTAGCTCACGATGTATCCGTCGATCATCTTCGATCTTTGGATGTGGAATTCTCAACACACTCCAAACCTTTTCTTCCCCGTTGACATACCGGTATAACATGCGAACCAGACTATCGGCATCCAGTTTGTCCGTTTTACTCCGCCTGGCTTTGCGATTAACCTCAATACTGGAGGAATCCACAACCATGTTGCAGATTCCTTTTTTAACCAACACACGGTGTAACCAGAATCCGTCCCGACCTGCTTCATAACAACTGATAATTGGTGTATCGCGGGTCAAGCCTAGTTTTTCAATGGCACTATCTATCTGTTTGGCTAAAGCCTTTTGATCTCTCGCTGCAATTTGAATCTGCCGTTTTTTACGGCCATCAAAAAAAGCCAGGAGCCAAGATGATTTTCCAAGTTCAAAAGCCATGTACAGAGTTCGGGTTGTTCGATTATCATCGATTTGTGGCATCTGAGTCGCTTTCATAAATCCTCCAAAATTGTGTAATTAAATTTAGGGGTAAATCTAATTTTCGCAATTGTGGAGAAAAACCGAAACGTGACTCAGATGCTGTTAACCCATGGTATCTACAATCCCAGGCATCAGTTGAGTTGATGGGCAACCTTCGGCGGCCCATCCTACATGACGCTGGTTAACAATTCACAATTAAAGTAAAGACCGTTCAGTGAGGAGTTAGCTGATTTTTCCCAGTTAATAAATGAAAAATGTCCTACTATTCTTGATCAAGACACTAGAATGGATATGACCAAATCCGGTCCGGGAAATCAACTTACGCTCTATTATACGATTTTAAATTCTTCTTCGAGTGAGATCGACGCGGAAAATCTTATTAAAAACTTAAAACCAAAAATGATTGTGAAGGTAAAAACAAAAAACAGTTTAAAATTCCTTAGAGACAATAAAGTTGAGTTTGTTCATGTTTTTAG
>JAKSDL010000342.1 GCA_022360105.1 Pseudomonadota bacterium | reverse complement strand
TGTCAAAGTTTTTTTTAAAAATACCGATTAATACTTTTATTCCAATAAAATCATACCGGGACTTTAGAAGGATTATTTTCTTGTTATACCAACCCGGATGTAATCTGATGCATATCTGTGAATATAGAAATCATCTGCTTTTTACGATGAAAACAAAAAATGATCAGTCTCAGTAAGTGGGATAAAATTCACAATTTTATTTCACTTTTTTGATATTTAACACTTAAAATAATTTCAAACAGACAAGGGTGCATACTGTTGCACCCATAAAAATGTTGCAGATTCGAAAATACTATTTAAAAATCGAAGTGTGAGATTAGCCGGTGTGTTGCTAGTGAGTTGATACAGACACAGAGGTCAAAGAGGTTTTGCTCTTAATAAATAAAAGCTTCGCTTGCACGAATCAGAATATCTGAAATCATAAATGATATAAGCCCGGTGGCTGCCACTTAGGACTCGATCTTATTTGGACAGATCCTTCATATTCCTTCAGAATGACAGATCATCCCGATGGGCAACAAAGTTGCCCATCCTACAATACGGTCAAAACTATCTGCACGCACTGAACCAGAATTGACAGATATTAAACCGAAAGCTTCGCTTTCACGAATCAGAATATCTGAAATCTAAAATCATCATTCTAAAATGTCTATATGTTGTCCACCAGGTAACCGCCATCCACAGGAATTGACACGCCTGTAACAAAACCCGAAGCTTTGTTGCTGGAAAGAAACAATGTAACACCTGCCAACTCCTCGGGATCACCGAACCTGCCGTATGGGGTTCTTGCAATAACCTGTTTGCCCCGATCTGTATAGTCTCCGGTTTCCTGGTTTACCAGAATCGCACGGTTTTGTTTCCCCAGAAAAAAACCCGGTGCTATGGCATTCACTCGAATGCCGTGCGCTGCAAATTCTTTGGCTGTGGCCTGTGTTAAATTCAAGACTCCTGCTTTGGCAGCATCATATCCCCAAACACCGGACAATGGCAGATAGGATGTCATTGATGTTAAATTTATAATAGTCCCCTTTATTTCCTTTTCGATCCAGTAAGAAGCAAG
>JAKSDL010000297.1 GCA_022360105.1 Pseudomonadota bacterium | reverse complement strand
TTTCAAATGCATGCCTGCGTTGAAGAGTAAAGAATACCATCAATACAAAACTATCCTTTAAATCTTCCTTATAAAAAGAAAGGTCACGAGGTGTCAATTAAAGAAATTAGCCTAAATGTGTTTGTTCTGCGGAATGTAATGCCAAAGATAATAGTTTGTAAAATTGAAGTTAAAAAATGTGACGTTTCGGCATTGTTCCAACCTTCTGTGTTGGATCATACCTGCTTTTCCCGAGCATTGCCATAAAATCGGATTGTGGGCGTCAAACCATTTGCGATGTTCCGTCTTGCTTTAACGCAATCTCAATCTTTTTTCGGTGGTTGACAGCCCGTATTTTTTAAAGATATAGTCTGACTGCAGGATACTAATACGTATTAGTTCATTAATTTAACAAGCTATTTGATTTATGGTCAATATCACCATGAACGACGTCGCCAGGGAGGCTGGCGTGTCTCAGAGTACTGTCTCCGCGGTGCTGAACAATAACCCTAAAATCAAGATTGCCCGAAAAACCAGGGAGCGGATTCAATCCACAGTGAAAAAGCTTGGTTATCGACCGAACAGTGCGGCGAAGGCTTTGAAATCAAGGAATTCGTTCACGATAGGGATTATTGCAGAAAACATTGCCACCAGCCCCTTTGCCGGAGATATTATCAAGGGTGCCCAACATGTTGCCGGGAGTAGTGGGAGAACCATAATGGTGATGGATACCGAAGGCAATAAAAAAGCCATGGGCTCTGCGCTTGAATTCATGTTGGAAAAACAGGTAGAAGGTATTTTATTCGCATCGATGTATTCGAGAGAAATTAATCTTCCAAAAGATTTCAAAACCGTGCGTACAGTGATGGTAAACTGCTTCGGTACAGAATCCTGTTACCCGTCCGTGATTCCTGACGATCGCTGGGGAGGCTACTTCGTAACCCGGACATTTATTGCCAAAAACCATCGTCGGATCGCCTTGATCAACGGGGAATCGGGTTTTCATGCTGCCAGGGAGCGGCTTGTCGGGTATCAGTCCGCTTTGAAAGAGGCCAATGTTTCATACGAATCGAATTTGGTTTCGTTTGGAAGTTGGTGGCCTGAAAACGGTTACGACAATGCATGTCGACTCATGAAAATGCCTAATCCTCCTACCGCCCTTTTTTGTGGTAACGATCGTATTGCTATCGGGGCTATGATGGCGGTTAAAGAGTTGGGGATCAATGTACCGAAGGATGTCGCTGTGATCGGTTATGACGGGCAGGAAATTGCAGGACATTTATCGCCTGCGCTGACCACATTCACAATTCCACATTATAAGATGGGGGTTTGGGGAATCGAAACGCTGTTAGGTATAAAAAACGATCCGGATGAGTCATATCCTGTTGTGAAGGTTAAAGGAAAGATGATACCAGGCGCATCCTGCTAGTAGCCGGATTTCCGACTAAGAGTCGCATGACCTCGGATACATTCCTCAAACCTGAATTCCTTATCTTAAGTAGGCAACCCAGCCTTTTTCCCGGCTATTGTTTGTGAACAGTTGGTACTGAAACCTTAAACTAATAAGAGACATTGTTTTGGAAATTGCTATCATAATTGGGATCATTGGCTTCGGCATTATCTTGGTCACCCTCTGGGGAAAACTAAAAAAGCCACTTCCGTCGGCAAAAGTAAAAATCGATGGCCAGTCATTTCCCGAGGGCTTCTTGTGGTCAACTGGAGAGGATGCATACCAGCATGAGGGTGGAAACTATAACAACGACTGGGCCAGGTGGGAAAACCAGGTCCCTTCGCCGATCGCCAACGGAGATCGTTGTGAGCAAGCGGTAAACTTCTATCAACTTTATGAATCTGATTTTGTGCGGGCTAAAAACGATTTTCAAAATGCGCATCGTATCGGAATCGAGTGGAGCCGCATTGAACCGGAAGAAGGGGTTTACGATTTAGATGTATTGGATCATTACGAAAAGATGCTGAAGTCCATGAAAGCAAAAGGCTTTAAGGTTTTTTTGAACCTATGGCATTTTACTCTCCCGCTTTGGGCAGTGGATAAGGGCGGCTGGACAAACGAATCGCTAATGGACAGTTGGTGCAAATACATCAAATTATGCACGGAGCGGTTTGCAAAATACGTAGATTACTGGAGTACCATGATCGATGCCCAAATTTATGCTTTGTCCGGTTACGCCCTGGGAGATATTCCTCCGAATGTTAAGGACCAGAAACAGGCTTTTGAGATTTATCGAATCCTGATTTATGCCCATGCCCGAGCCTATAAAATCATCAAGGAATTCGGCACTGTTTTTGTCGAAGGGAAAAAGCATAAACCCCGGGTTGGAATGATCTATTTCTTTTTTTTATACCAACCCCAGGGATTCTTTTTGGATCGCATTGTAACAAAGCAGCTGGACGAGCTTTTCAATTGGAAAATGCTGGATGCATTTTACAGCGGCAGGGTCGATATCGGCATCTTGGGTGGACCTAAAATCAAGGAGGAAAACGAGCAGTTGAAAGGGACGATTGATTGGATCGGCATTAACTACTACACCAGGGAAATCATCTCTTTCAATCCTTTCAAACCGGGCTTTATCGCTAGACACACATGCAAGGCTTCGCAAACAACGGATACGGGTTGGGAAATCTATCCCGAGGGCATTTATACACTGTGTAAAGTGCTTCAAACCAAGTATCCCGGAATTCCTCTGATGGTTACCGAATCAGGGTTGGCGGATGCTTATGATGAAAAACGACCTCAATTTATCCTCGATCATCTGGCCTGGTTACATCGGTTCATTGAGGAAGGTGGCAATCTGATTGGTTTTACCTACTGGAGCCTCACGGATAATTGGGAATGGGCCGAAGGTTTCTGGCCGAAATTCGGACTCTACAGTGTCGATCTCGAAACATTTGAAAGACGGGAAAGGCCCTCTGCCAGGCTTTTCAGATCAATTGTCAGAAACAACAGCCTACCGACCCGGGAGACGGTTGAGCAAATTTTAAACAATAGTTCTCAAGACCAGGCATTGCGAAATAACAGGCAATAACTTGCTAAACTGCGAACTACCGAATACTTTTTATGATGATTGATAACTCACAACAGCCTGCGATGCCCAAGCTTTCTCAACTCCGCCTTCGCGACAAAATAGGGTATGCGACAGGAGACTTTGCCATCTTGCTTTACCTGCAAATGGTCTCTATGTACTTGTTGTTCTTTTATACGGATGTGTTTGGCTTACCTGCGGCAACCGTCGGTATCATCTTTTTGTTTGCGAGGGTATGGGATGGGATCAATGATCCTATAATGGGAAATCTTGTTGATCGAATTAAAACCAGTCGAATGGGAAAGTTCAGACCTTACTTACTATGGGGATGCATCCCACTGGCAGTGGCTGCTGTTTTCTGCTTTTCAGTCCCATCGCTTGGACCAACCGGAAAGATAATATATGCCAGTGCGACCTATGTATTTTTCGGCATGGCATATACATTTATTACCATACCCTACGGTGCCCTGACTTCCGTTATCACTCAAGACTCCAAAGAAAGAACGGATCTAACCGCAGTCAGGGGATTTTTTGCCATTTGCGGGGGATTTACTGTGGCTGCAGTAACCCTGCCTCTGGTCGATTTTTTTGGGAGCGGGGATGCGGCTCGAGGTTGGCAGTTAACCATGTTGTTATACGCTTTTGTGGGCACTTTCATGTTCTTGTATTGCTTCAAAAACACACAGGAGAGGATTGTAATCATTCGCAGAGAAGACAAACTATCGCTTGGAGATGTTTTACGATACCTGGGATGCAACAGCCAGCTAATCATCTTTGTTAGCTCAATGCTGGCCATCATAGTCGCCAATGTGATTTCTCAGTCAACGATGATGTACTACCTCAAATATGTTGTAAAAAGAGAAGACCTTCTCTCCCCGTTTATGGCCATAACTGTTGCGTGCATGCTGGCAGGTGTTTTTGTGGTGGCTGCCATTGCCGGGAAATTGGGCAAACGTAACAGCCTGGCTCTTGGTTATGCCATTATGATTCTTTCGTTCCTGGGATTTTATATTGAAGGTGGCAATAACTTGCCATTGCTTTTTATCAGTGGGATTTTATTGGGTTTCGGAACTGCTTTCCAGGCAGCGTTGAATTGGGCAATTGTTGCAGATACTGTTGAATACGGAGAATGGCGATCCGGTAACAGGGCGGAAGGAATCGTATATTCAACTGCGACGTTGATGCAAAAAATTGCCATGGCCATCGCCGGAATCACCTCCGGTGCAATCCTTTCCTATACAAACTATGTTCCCAATGCGATCCAGTCGGCAGAGGCCGTCTTTGGAATCAGACTCCTTATGTCCCTGATACCGGCTTTATTCTGCATCCTAAGCCTTATTATCTTATGTTTTTATCGGCTGGATCGACACTATAAGCAAATCTTAACCGAGCTAAACCAAAGAAAATCGGACTCGCCTCGCCATGTGAACTGATCGTCTCTTCCGATTCTCTGAGAGAGTTGCAGTGGGCGATGACCATTTTTACTTCTCCCCAGGAATAGTCTTTGGAGAGGTTTTTCTTTTTTTCTTTCGCATTTTGTCCTTTGATTTGGATTTTTGATTGCTGGTCAGCTTATTCTTTCTTTCCAGATAGTCATTCACAAGGTCAATGATCTCTTGGCCAAAGTTTTTAATGGTCTTCTGTCCCACCCCCTCTATCTTATTAAGAGAAGCAATATCAGTTGGTAACTGCTTTATTATCCGCTTCATCACTTTCCGGGGAATGATCTGATGCTTTGCAATACCCATCGCATCTGACTTTTTTGCACGCCAGCTATCCAGATTGTAGAACAAGTCCAAGGTATTGCTTTCTGTATTTTCAGCTTTTTCCGATTGAGAGGCAGGGCCCGAAAAATTGATCTCTGCCCGGTAAATACGGTTTAAATATTCGGAAGGTGAAAATCCTTGTTCCAGGGATTTCATTGCCTCGCGCTTCACAGCTATTTGCAGCTGCACACTGTAAAGGGAATCGTAAAACTGTTGATGTAAAATAGAGTTGTCAGTACTGAAACGAAGTTTTTCTATGGAACCTTTGAACAATTCATCAAACTGGGTTTGAAACCAGGCGGAAGCTTTTTTTAATCGCTCCTGAACTTTTGGGTCGGATTCGGGAAGGTTACCCTTTTGAAAAAGGCCTTGCAATTGAAGCCTGAATTTTTCGGAAACCGGAAACAGTTCCTGATTCGCTTTGTCAAGGGACTTAACGATATCCCCAGATCCTGTCAGATAAATATTACCTTTATTGTCTTTGATAATTCCAGCCAGACTGCTCAGCTGCTTCTTCAATGTTCCCAAATCGAAACAGTCCAATAGCAGTTTTTGCTGGTAGTGACTCCTGGCTTGATCCAGCAATTCGTTGGATGGAGGATTCTCCCGCAGCATACGATCAAATCTGGCAATGGCTTCATCTATTTGAATTCCCTTTGTTGAAAGTGGGGATGCCAATACGATCCCATCCAATGTCTTGCAGCGACTCAAGGCAACATAGGTCTGACCGTGTACAAAGGAGGCTCCGGCATCAATAATCACCTTTTCAAACGTCAACCCTTGGCTTTTATGGATCGTCACGGCCCAGGCCAGCTTCAAGGGGAATTGTTTGAATGTTCCGATGATTTCCTCCTCTATCTTTGTTTTATCCCGATTTAGACTGTATCTGATGTTCTCCCAGGTGGCAGGTTCTACAGTGATTCTTTTTTTATCATCCGGGCAATCTATTTCAATCCCATCTGCAGACATACCAACGACCTTGCCAATTTTGCCGTTGAAGTACTGTTTTTGGGGCGAAACATCGTTACGCAGGAACATGACCTGGGCCCCTTTTTTCAGGTACAACTGATATGGTGCCGGATAACTATGCTCTGGAAATTCGCCTGATACGGAAGCTTTGTAAAGCTTTTCGATATGATCTATTGAATCAAGCCTTGATTCATTAATTGTGTTTGCACGGTCATTGTGTGTGGTTAGAGTAATAAACTCTTGATCGGGATCCGGAACAAATTCCGGAATAAATCTTTTATTCAAAGTGTTGATGGAGTTCGAATCCAGTTGGTTTTCCCTTAACTGGTTGAGAATTGCGATAAACTGCTCATCACTCTGTCTGTAAATTTTCTTCAATTCCACGCTAATGAAGCCGACTTTTGTCAAGGCTTTGCTGTTGAAAAAATAGGCGGAATTGTAAATCTGACCCAGTAACTGCCAATCCTCCCTTTTTACAACAGGAGGTAACTGATGGAGATCTCCAATCATCAATAATTGAACATTGCCGAAGGGCAGGTTGTTTCTTCGATAACGTCTCAACACATTGTCCACCGCATCCAGCAAGTCAGCCCTTACCATGCTGATTTCATCGATTACCAGCAAATCCAGATTGTGAA
Organism: Pseudomonadota bacterium; assembly: GCA_022360105.1. Next base: position 1,749 of record JAKSDL010000297.1, on the reverse strand, counting down.
TAATCTCCCTTTTTGCTTTTGACAACTTGTATTGCTGTCGACTACTGCTGTCTGAAGTGTTTTCTCCCGGAACAAAAGGCCCCAGGGGGAGCTGAAAAAAAGAATGCAGCGTCACTCCTCCGGCGTTGATCGCAGCAACACCAGTCGGAGCTGTGGTGATCATTTTTTTGCCTGTTTTCTTGTGTAGATTCTTGAGAAAGGTTGTCTTACCAGTTCCGGCCTTTCCAGTTAAGAAAACATTGCAATCCGTCTCTTCCACAAAACGATTGGTCAGACAAAGCTCATAATTCGATTCCGGAGAAATAGACATACCTGGTTTAATTGATTAATCGAGGTTAGTTCAGTATCGATCGTCCGCTGAAAAAAGAGTTTAGATGCCGGACGTTAGATCATATTCCTACATCTCCCTATCCATTTTAGCAAGTGAGTGAGAGGCTTTAGGAAGATACACTTTCCTGGATTGCTGTGGGTTCATTGATCAACAGGGGTAAACAAAACCAAATATCTGTTAGTGAATCGTCAACTTTAAATTCACATAGCTCTTGAAATATGTAAAATAATTGTTATATTTATCGCCAGTTACGGTTGAAACAACAGTTGTGCCGCGTTACGGCTTATATCATAGCATTGATTGCTGATCAATTTGTTTGGAAGGGGTATGAAAAAGAGGAGTTATAATCAAAATTGTGCATTAGCGCATGCATTGGACATTATCGGGGAGCGTTGGAGCCTGGTTTTGGTTCGTGAGTTATTGATTGGCCCGAGGCGTTTCAAGGATCTAATGGAGGGACTGACTGGCATCGGAACCAACCTGCTTGCATCCAGGTTAAAAGAGTTGGAACTGGCAAACATTGTGGAGAGAACCATCCTCCCACCACCAGCGGGTTCTGCAGTATATAAACTCACTTCACTGGGACAAAGCCTTGAATCCGCTGTTCAGGAATTAGTTAAATGGGGTCTTCAGTTAAAAGAAAAAAGCCAACCTGAAAATCTTTCCAAACCGGAATGGGACATTGTCGCTTTGAGATCTTTGTTTCAACCGGAAAAGGCGCAAGGCAAAAACGGGGTTTGCCAGTTTCAAGTGGAAGAAGTGTTTTATTATGTGATCATTGAAAATGGCAACGCTGAGATTGAGCTGGGTGAAATCCGTTGCCCCGATGTCATTGTCACAACAGATAGAAAGACCCTGGCGAAGCTGGGCAAAGGTCTGGATGTTGACGAGGCCGTTAAAAATGATCAACTAAAGATTGTGGGCAGTATGATTAAATTCAAAGAGATTCTGTCTCTTTTCAAACGGGTCGGTTAAACTGATTTTGCTTTGGTATTGGAAGAAACAGAATTTGCAACCCCGTGTGTGTAAAACGGAGGTCACGCGGAAATGGCAGGCGTCGTGATAATCAAAGCTTCCGATTTCAACCCGGATGCCATCTCTAATCAGCTAAAACATACTTTATATGATGATCAAGAGCTGATCATCAGGCATTTGATATAATCTGCTAACAGGAAGCCCGAAGATAGTTCATCAGGTATCGACCTATTGTTTTAGAATGAAACTGGAATGGCAATACTGAAGGTTGTACCTTTGCCTGGTCGCGAATCTATTTCTATTGATCCTCCCAATTCGTTTACAGAGCTTGCTAAGGCATGCATACCAATTCCTCTGCCGGAGAAGGTTGACACTTCTTCGGCCGTTGAAAAACCAGGCAAAAGAATCAAGTGCAAGAGATCGTTCTCAGAAACTGATTTAGC
>JAKSDL010000475.1 GCA_022360105.1 Pseudomonadota bacterium | reverse complement strand
ATATTCTGAGGAATACAGGGTGATTGAAGTCAATGCCAGATTATCTCGCAGTTCTGCCCTGGCCTCCAAGGCAACGGGATATCCTTTGGCGTTTATCGCTGCAAAATTGGGGCTTGGCTACAGTCTTTCCGAGCTGAAAAACTCCATCACACTCTCAACCATGGCGTGTTTTGAGCCCGCCTTGGACTATGTGGTGGTTAAAATACCGCGTTGGGATTTAAAAAAATTTCGTATGGTCTCCACGGAAATTGGCAGCAGTATGAAATCCGTAGGGGAAGTAATGTCCATTGGTAAGACCTTCCAGGAAGCACTGCAGAAAGCAATCCGTATGCTGGATACCGGTGCTTGGGGGCTTGTGACTAATCCGGATGATGTGGGAGCGAAAAAAGATAAAGAAGAGATTGTTAAGGAATTAACCGCTCCCACAGATGAAAGGGTATTTACTATTCCCTTCGCCATGAAAGCCGGAATGGACGTGGAAGAAATTCACGAACATACCCGAATCGATCGCTGGTTTTTACATAAAATTGCCAATATTGTGCGGGTCGAAGGGTTGATAAAGGAGTATGAGGGTGGTGTCTGTCCCAAACACGTCATAGACGAAGCGAAACGTGTCGGTTTTTCTGATCCGCAAATCGCGACCTTATTGGGAACTACGGAACGGATTGTTCGTAAAATGCGATTGAATTATGGAATCAAACCTTATGTAAAACAAATAGATACCCTGGCAGGAGAATACCCTGCACAGACCAATTACCTTTATCTGACCTATAATGCTTCGGAAGATGATATAGTGTTCGGATCAAGTATGCCCAGTGTGATGGTCTTGGGATCGGGAACCTATCGTATTGGGAGTTCCGTTGAGTTTGACTGGTGCTGTGTAAATGCTGTTAAAACAGTCAAACAGGAAAACTATCGTTCAATATTAGTAAATTATAACCCGGAAACCGTTTCCACTGATTACGATGAGGTAGATCGCCTATATTTTGATGAGATTCGCCTGGAAACGGTGATGGATATTTATGAAAAAGAGAAACCAAAAGGTATCATCATTTCCATGGGAGGTCAGGTTTCCAATAACCTGGCTTTACCTTTGGAAGAGATGGGGGCAAACATATTGGGAACGTCTGCCAGTCAGATCGACAGGGCCGAGGATCGCCATAAATTCTCCAGCATGCTGGATTCGTTAGGAATTGACCAGCCTGAATGGAGTGAGCTCACATCTCTGGAGGAGGCGAAAGCCTTCGCCGGGAAAGTTCATTACCCGGTTTTGGTTCGACCTTCTTATGTGCTTAGTGGTGCTGCCATGGGTGTGGCCACGAGTGATGAGGAGATCGATATTTTTCTGGAAAAGGCAGTCAGTCTTTCCGAAGACCACCCGGTTGTTATCTCCAAGTTTTTGTCAAACGCCAAGGAGATTGAGCTGGATGCAGTGGCCAAGGATGGAGAGATTATTCAGTTTGCCATTTCGGAACACGTAGAAAACGCCGGTGTTCACTCCGGGGATGCAACGCTGGTACTACCGCCACAGCGAACCTACCTGGAAACCACCAGGCGTATTAAGCAAATTGCCAAACAGATTGCTCAAAACCTTCAGATTACGGGGCCATTTAATATTCAGTTTCTTGCCAAGGCCAACAGTGTGAAGGTGATTGAATGTAATCTCAGGGCAAGTCGCAGCTTCCCATTTGTGTCTAAAGTAACCAAACAGAATTTTATCGAATTGGCGACTAAAGCAATTCTAGAAAAGGAAGTTTTCACACCAACGGGTTCATTTATGGAATTGGATTATGTTGGGGTCAAAGCTTCCCATTTTTCTTTTACTCGATTGCTTGGTGCTGATCCGATTCTCGGAGTGGAAATGGCTTCCACAGGTGAGGTCGGGTGTTTAGGTGATGATTTTCATGAAGCATTGCTGAAAGCCATGCGCTCTGTGGGTTTCAAAATGCCGCTGAAGAAAATTCTACTTTCCACCGGACCATTAGAGAACAAAGTCAATTTCATCGATTCTGCCAAGTTATTGCAAAAGATGGGTACAACTTTGTATGCTACAACCGGAACCCACAAATTTCTGGTCGAACATGGTATTGATGCGACTATCGCCATCTGGCCTGATGAGGAAGGCGGTCCTAACGTCCTGGAAATTTTGGGGGATAACCAGTTTGATCTCGTCATCAATATTCCTAAGAACTTCAGGAAAGAAGAGCTCACCTATGGTTATCAAATCCGTCGTAAGGCTGTGGATCATGCCATACCGCTAATTACGAATATTCAGTTGGCAAAAAGATTTATCGAAGCGGTTTATTGGAAACCATTGGATAAACTCAAAATAAAAGCCTGGGATGAGTATCGGAATTAACGGACTTTGGAAATCGGCAGCATTGTATACTAGCTAATGTAGAGAAGCAGGTTCTGCTTCTATTGTATGCTATTGAATTGAATGAATTTGTAATGTTTTGTAACACTAACTCTTTAACAATTTTAAACCTGTATTTGTAAAATGAATTTAAGATCGCTATTTGAACCGATAGACCGTGTTATCGTTCAGGCAAAAAACTACATTCATGAACAGGATATCCGTAAAAGCAACATATCTTTAATCGAAACCAAAGTAGAGGAGATAAGACCGGAACTGGAAAAAAGAAGGGACGAATTGGTTGAGTTGTTAAATCAAATTGACCCGGATGACGAGTTTAAAAGCCGTCTGCAAGAAAGCCTGCAACAAATAGACGGTTATCTTGAACATGTAGAGTTGATTGCCGAGAAAGAACTGGCTCTGGAAATTCTGGAGCAGGAAGAAGATGAAAACGATGATGCGAAGAAAGAATTGAGAGACAAGTATGTGAGATTGCAAGTAGCCAGATTGGAGGAACAGCTAAGGAATACCAATAGTTTTTTTGAGGTAGCTGATTTCGCCAATGAGATCTGGGCTGATTTTGACTTGTTCGAAGAATTTAACAGGGATGAAGTGGTAGTTCAATTGCTGGTGGATCGCATGAACGAAACCAATGCAAAAAACACCGAAACCCGAATGGGCAGGGATTTGAGAAAAACCCTGGAACACATCCGGTTGAACCTGGTTAAATCGTCTGCTTGGTCAGATGAAGATGTCAGGGAATACCAGGGTGAAAGGGATCTCAAACTCAAACAGCTCAAACCGGTAAAAATCCCTGACAACAGAAACTTTAATGTAACCGTGCTAGGTGGTGGACCTGAGGTTATACAGAAGTTGAAAGATGTTTTTGCGTTACCCAGTCGGTTAAGTCTGGAATGGGCAGATGTAGAAAAGACAGAAATGATCGACAATATTCTCCGAACAACACGGCAGGATTTGGTTATTTTTTACTCCATGTTTCCCAAACACGAGAAATTCACCGAAATAAAAAATCGATTAGAAGAACAATCGGTTCATTTTACCGAGGTGATTTCGTTTGGTACCTCAAAACTTTTAAAAGTATTGGAAGATGAATTAATACAGATAAGTTTTCAGAATCAATTCGGAGGAAAATAAACGTTTCTAGTTAACTATTAACTAATCAATCTAACCATAACTTCAAGCCTCAGTTGGAGATCGTAAAATGATCACCAATTGGGGCTTTTTTATTGGATGTTTCCAATTGCAATACCTTCCCTGGAATCTGCTATTAAAACCGTCTTAATCTGGTTTTTCAAGTTTTCCTTGCTAGTGACTTCAACCCGAATATAATTTTCGCTATACCCCTGCCAGATACCGTTTTCATACTGTTTTTCAAACAATACCTTCAGCGAATCTCCTTGGGCAGCATCAATGAATTCCTGTCGTTTTTGATCGCTCAGTTTTCTTAATACACTCGCCCGTCGCTGAATATCGTTTGGGGTTATCTTGGGAAGGATTTTCTCACTGGTGGTTCCTTTTCTTTCGGCATAGGGAAAAACATGAAAGTAGTCGATGGGAGCTTTTTGAAGTGACCGGAACGTTTCTTCAAAAACTTCATCGCTCTCACCGGGAAATCCGACTATCACATCGCTACCAATGCAGATATTCGGAACCTGCTTTTTGGCTTGCGTAATATAATTTAAATATTCTGCGTAGGAATATCGTCTCCTCATTTTCCGGAGAATTCTGTCACTGGCAGATTGCAGGGGAAGATGAAGGTAAGGCAGTAGCTTGCTGTCGTTTTTCATCCATTCAAAAATCTCTGTTCCCACAGTGGTGGGCTCAATAGAGCTGATACGCACTCGTTCGATTCCGGAAAACTCTTCAAATATATTCAACAGCTCAATAAAATCTGCCTGTTCATACTGATAGGTGCCGATATTCACCCCGGTCAGGACTATTTCTTTAACTCCCGATTCTTGTAGATGTTGAAGCTCTTCTCGTATGTTTTCGGGGGTTCTGGGTCTGGAGCGACCCCTGGCCGACGGAATCACGCAAAAAGAGCAAATAAAATCGCAACCATCCTGCACTTTTAAATTTGCCCTGGTGGAATCTAAATGCTGTCCAATGGTTTCAATAGTAAAAGGAGATTTGGAAAGTTTGCCAACATGAATCACGGGCTCAGTGGCAGACGCTACTTCGCCGAGATATTCATGAAGTTTTAGTTTTTCGGCATTGCCCAAAACCAGGTGTACTCCGCCTATGTCGATGATTTGCTCACTGGCGATCTGCGAAAAGCATCCCACGACTGCGATGATCGCGTGGGGGTTTTTTTTCTGAATGGAACGGATCTTCTTGCGACACTTGGAATTGCTTTGATTAGTGACCGTACAAGTGTTGATCACACAAAGATCGGCCTTGTTCTGGTTATTGATTATTTCATAACCGGAATTTTCCAGACCTTTCGCCATGATGGCGGACTCAGTCTGGTTAAGACGACAACCAAGTGTATAGAAAGAGGCTTTGAGCATGGGGTGGTATAGTATTGAAATAGAAATTTGCTTTGTTTATCTGACTATTTTAGAAGAACGATGCGAAGAAAATAATAGGAGCTGTTTATGAACATGATGAAGATCTGACTTAGATCATTTTTATCTGGTAGCTTTGACTGTTTCATTCTTGTTCTTGTTCTTGTTCTTGTTCTTGTTCTTGTTCTTGTTCTTGTTCTTGTTCTTGTTCTTGTTCTTGTTCTTGTTCTTGTTCTTGTTCTTGTTCTTGTTCTTGTTCTTGTTCT
>JAKSDL010000087.1 GCA_022360105.1 Pseudomonadota bacterium | reverse complement strand
GCCAAGAGTCTTTCCCTGGCAGAACCGGAAGGATATTTAAGGGTTTATTTGGATGAAGGCCAGCCACTGAAAGAGTTGCTTAGCGACTGGGAGGCTGAATCATCCGAATCATCCCTTCACGATTATGCAAGACGTATTCTGACGGAATTTGAAAACCAAAATGTAACAAGCACGACGAAATTGCCCACCCATCAAACTTCAATTTCTCTGATTGAACCGTTAAGTCCCCGCGAAACGGAAGTTCTCCAGCAGATTGCCACAGGAAAGACAAACCAGGAGATCGCCCGACACCTCTATGTTTCACCCGGTACTATAAAAGCTCATACCTCCAGTATCTATCGAAAACTGGAGGTGGCTAATCGTACTGAGTCTGTGGCACGCGCCAGGGAACTGCAAATTCTCTCCTGATTCAAATTCACCCCCCGAGTATTTAGCGATCATTGAATCGGAAGGTAAATCGAAAATCAATCATTTCCGGTAAACCCCCAAAATACATACCTTTTATTCGCCCATAAACTTTTTTTTGTTGCAAATTACCCCATTTGGCAGATGCGCAAAATATTGTACTGATTCATTCTGAGTAAATCAGGAGGTCAGTAATGTCGCAGTATTACGAAATAAGATTGAAAGATCAATTGGACCCGCTCTGGTCCGAGTCGTTTGCAGGTCTCAGGGTCACCCATCCTAATGCTGATGAAACCCTGCTCAGCGGTTTTTTACCTGACCAGACCGCCTTGCACGGCATATTTAAGCTTATCAGGGATCTAAATTTAGTTTTAATTTCCGTTTATCGTGAAGAACGATGATTATGTGATCTGGATTCCTGGTTGAGGTTTTTCATTTTAGATCGAATTCCAATTGGTAATTCCAATTGTAAAAAAAATATCCGATCTTTTGTTGGCCTCTTGAAAATGGAATTTGTTTTTTAGATATTGATGGTTTCTATCATTTTGGAAGGGATATTCTGATCAGGAAAGACCAAGAAGCTCATATATCTGGCTACATGGCCAAGGCCAGGAACAACAGGTTGCCAGGCGGTGCTTATACCGTTCGTGACAAAGCAACTCCGGAAAAAGGTGTAACCAGGCTTTATTAGAACAGATACAAATCCCTGCCGACAGGGGCGTGATAACCAGTTCCAATTGGACAGAAGAGAAGACATATAAGATTTTAAACAACGTTTTTAACCTTTAAAGGACGATGAATATGAAAAAACTAATGGTTTTATTACTTGGATTCGCCGCACTGGTTTTTGCAAATCATGCGTTTGCAGGATCTGAATTGGCTTTGATTGGCAAAAAAGGTGACCAGCATTGGAACAAGCTGGTTGCAGAATACAAGCAGCAGAATAAATTTGTGGATCACTCCGGCACCAAAGCTATCGTAGGCAATTTTGCCAGGTATCAGGGCAAGGTCAAACAATTTCCCAGGTTTGAATTCAATGATTTCGTGACCGATAAAAACGGCGACAAATATTTCTATTCTGATAACAAGGGAACCCTGAACTTTTTTGTAATCAAGCATAACAAGCGAATCAATGAAAAGCTTCAGGTTCTGTCCTCCGCGCTTGGTAGTTTGAAAGGAGACTGGCAAGTGCTGGGGACAATTGAAGATGCTTATACCTGGTGGGGTGATATTGTCTTGATGGATATGATTGCCATGCGAATCCCGGGCAAAGCCTGTGTTGTTGTGAACAACGGGGAAGCCACCCTGATCGGACAGGACATCCTGGATAAAGCTATGGCAGAACGAGAGAAATCATCCAAAGACGGTATTCCAAAAAATCTGACGTCTGTCCCCAGCGGCCTGGATGCTGAAACTGTTGCCAAGCTTTTCTTCTATGTCAGCAGTGTGGAAAAGAACCAGGAAGTTTGGAAAGACCTCCTGGTGCCTTACGCATTGGGTAATAATAAGTCCTTGAAAGGAAGGTCCAAATCCTGGTGGCGAAACCTGACTACAAAAAATCGAGAGTATTTTTTCGTCAGGGAAAATCCGGGTAGAGTCCGCAAGCCTGGAGAAAAGTGTTTTATGTTTCAGATAAAAGCCAACGGCAAGAACATAGGAACAGCGAAACCAACCATGCTGACTCAAGTGAACGGCGAATGGAAGGTTAGAAGCGCAGTGCCCTGAAAGCTTATGATGAGCTAATTTAACCTGGGAATCTAATCCCAAATTTTTAATTTTTTAGTGTGAGAATAAAAATGAAAAAGATGCTATTGTTTATACTTTTTGTTGCAGCTGCATTTGCAACCACTTCATGCGACAGCCAGTCCGGCACCATGGTATTTGCTGACAAGCAGATAAAAAAGGGCCAGGAAGACAAGGTGGAATTGAAAGCTTCCTTTACCAACAAAGAGGCTGTATACGCACGTGCTTACCTTAAGGAGGAAATTGGTGCGTATCAGCCGGAATTGAACATCAGTAATAGAATGTACAAAGATGATTTTACTGCTGAATTATACATAGATGGCGAATTCAAAGATTCCTGGCATGCTTTGAAAAATGAATATACTGCCGATCCCAGTTGGAAGCAATTTCAATTCTTTGTATTTAACACTTCGGATCGACCGGATTTCCCACCTGCTGTTTTTAAAAAGCTTTCAAAAGGGAAACATGATGTTGAAATCAAGGTCATCCGCAAAAGAATCAATGGCGATACGGAACTTGCCAGCGGAGAGTTTGAGTTTGTTGTAGAATAACATTTAGGGGGTCACGTCTAGCTTTTCTGCATCAAAACAATTCTACCCCGAATATTGTAATGGGGTAGAATTGTTGCGTATCTTAGTATCCGGGAGATCTATGCAGGACTCTTGATATTTCCGGTATAGGCCTTTTTTAGGCATCCGGCCGTTAATAATTATCTTTCTGAAATCTATTAACAACAGGCCATCCGTTCATACCTTGTTTTTACAATTGATCTATTTGTTTGTGCCTCGTTTTAAAAAAAATCCACATCAAGCTTCTGGTTTAAAATATCCTTTAGCCAAAAATCTCGTAGGAAAATCAAATAACCTAATGATCAAAAAAGTTATTCTTTGTGTTGGATTATGCCTGAACTTTTTTTTGATTACTGGAATTGCCGTGGAACCTGGTTATATTCATTCTTATACAAAAAGAATCATCCTTCAAACCGGAGATATTTTTGTTCTGGGCGGTCGTAACAGCAATGTATCCTTTAGTTCCCACGGATTCTGGCATAATGGGAGCTATATCAAAATTGCAGAACGGGCCCGTCTAAATAGTATGCATGTTCAGGGGAATCGCGTTTACATCGTTGGAAAGCTGAGACATCAGGCCGCGCTCTGGGCCTACAAACAAACTGAAGACGGATGGATCAAGGACCATATATTGATGTTTGCCGAGGGCGAGTTGTTTGATGTCAAAGCTAAAAGTACCGGGGGTAAACATACAGTATATGCCTCGGGTGTCTTAGATGAGCGCGAAAAAATGTCGCGTTGCACGCAACCCTACCTTTGGAAGATAGAACATCATCCATTAACTGATCAATTCGTCCTTCACAAGCAACAACCCCTTTTTTCAAACGGCAGTCGGGGGCATTATCCGTTGCGCCTGTTTTTGCAGAAAGACAAAGTCATCATCGGCGGAATGATAGAAATTAAATTCGGTCAACAAAATGCGATTGTCGTATGGCAAGATGATTGGATGCAAAAAGTCAAAATCGGACCAATCAACGTATATGATGCCATTTGGAACGGAAATCAGCTAATAACTGCCGGCAGTGTTTTCGGAAAAGGGCGTGAACAGGCAGCTTACTGGATAGGTGACAAAGAATTTCGATGTCCGGATAGCTTTCACATGTCAGGTATAACACTAAAAGATGGGAAGCCGCTAATGGTTGGGCATGATACGGATGGAAGCGATTTCTACTGGTACCAAGATAAGAAAGTTACAATATTAAAACCGGCAAGAGGGAATGAAGTGTATGCAGTCGCTGTCGATGGGGAGGATATGTATATTACAGGTCGAATGAACGATTATCGTCCCTATTATTCGAAAAACGGAAAGCTGGTCAAATTGTATTTTGGTCCTCAAGATACCTGGGAATAGACGAATAATCCGAATTTTCGAAATTTTTTGAAAACTCAAATCTGTATGATCAAAGCGGAATGCAGTAACACAAGCCTGGCTCTAAATCTACGCTTAAAAGAGAAACATACATAGTGAGAACAAAAAATGAAAAATCGATATCGCATTATTACCGAAACGTTCGTTGTGATAGCCATCTTATTCGGTTCATTTGCCGTAGCTGCAACGAAAGCTGAGGCATCAGCGGGAGATTTAAAAATTTTGGAAATCAGTTATCGAACTATCCAAGATTTGGAAATACTGAGTATTTCCCCTGACGGTAAGTGGATCGCCGGTCTGAATAACAATCGCAGCCTAGTTATTTACGATCTCTGGAAAGAAACCAAAGTCTGGGAGGATACGGCACGAAAAACTCAATATACTGATAAACGATACTTAAGCTGGTCTCCATCCGGTCGATACCTGACTTTTCATGAAAACTGGGAACGTCACTTATATGACTCGGATATTTATATGTTGGACACCCAACTGTGGAAATTAACCAATATCACCGATGATCACTACCAGGGGGCGTATCTGAAGGCAGTTAATGATGAATGGGCTATAGATTGTTGTACAGGATGGGGACGTGACGAGCAACATGTCTACTTTCTTAGACGGTCAAAGGAGTCATCAACCAGTCTTTTTCGTGTCTGTTTGAAAAGTAAAATGCAAGAGCTGATTATTCCGTCCATTACACAGAGAGAGGGGACTACATCCGGCATTTTTCTTAACGACAAGACCAGGGAAATCTACTTTTCTGTAGAACTTGGATCGGGCAAAAAAACAAATAAAGGAATTTGGAGTTTGGACTTGGAAAACAAAGAACTTGTCCAAAGGATAAATGATCACAAACTTAGGGACACAGCGGTATTAACCAGCTTTTCATCTATATCTCAAAGAGGGATATATGTGTATCCTCAACTTTTAGTTCGATTGCCTCCCGATAAAAATCTGGATCTATTCTTTCTGTGGGAGCCAAACAGCAACAAAACATCACCGATCATCTCCCGAACTCTGAATTCAACTGAAACAAATCCTAAAAACCGAGGCTATAAAGTTGTCAACGCAATTCTTTCACCAAACGGCAATAAACTGGCAATGGTTTGTTTAACAGGTAACCGAATGTTCCATGTCATAATTAAGGACTTGGAGGATAATTCGGAAAAAATAATCCTCAAAAGAAAAGATGAACTTGCCGGAATCGGATTGAGCCCTGGCCGTTCAGGATTATGGTTGACAAAAGACAATACCTTGATTATTTCAACCTTTCCCATGAGTTTTCCCGGTAGCAGATTTTATCGAGTTAAATTAGGTACATAATTTCAAAAGTAGAGTCAGATTGGAGTCGTTGCATGTAATCTTAATATCTTTCTCTTTTCTGATTATAAATGGTTCGCAGTCAATTCTATAGATCGAATTGGAAGAGCTGTTATTTGATTTTGGATAAACCACCGGGGGATTTATCCAGCATGATTAGCCACTCGCAATTATCATTTGATTGTTGATTATTAAAATG
>JAKSDL010000543.1 GCA_022360105.1 Pseudomonadota bacterium | reverse complement strand
TCGAATTGTATACCAATGTCACGGTTTTTTCAGGGTGCAAGGTTAACAATCCTTTTGCCAGACTAAAACTGGTTTAATTATACCAGTTTTTCAGCAGTTGTCATTCGCATAAACAGATTTCGCAGGGCTGACAGTGCCTGTTACCTCAAATTGACGATTTGACAATAACCATGAATGCAATGCGTCATATACTTACTTTGGAAGACGATTTTGATTCATCAGGCGACTGTTGTGTATGGTATTATGACCAGCTTTTGTTTTGTCGATGAAACGGTTCGGCTTGTCGAAAAAGAACCTGGTTTTGAAGATAGTTGATAAGATGAGCTACAGGATTGCTTGAGAAAGTCCGCTGAATTGACAAATCATTCTGCTACAGCCAAAATGGCAGAATATAAAATTCGGTCAAAGCGGCTGTAAAATAGCATTTTAATTGCGTTTATATCTAAAACCATACAGTTAATCACCCGGTTGTCACCACTAATAGCAACGTTGCCGGATTTCTGTTTTGAAGTAGGCATACACAAAACATGAGAAGGGCATACCGGCGAGAATGATTAACCGGAACCATCCCAACGAGAATCGATGACCCATTTGCTCAGGAGCCACCTGTTTTCTATTCGAACCTGTTTCTTACTATCAATAGTGATTGCATTTTTCATTTCCGGTTGTTCTCAATCCCGGGTTAATCAAGATAAAACCGACGGGCTGACTGCAGAAACAGCCGCAGTTGAAACAGAAAGCGGCGCTGATGAGTTTTCGGAAGAGGAAGACGACGATTTTGATGAAATGGATGAATTCGAGGAGGAATTTGGAGACGCCACAGAGAATGAGGTATTTGATCCTTTAGAGGGTTACAACCGGGCCATGACGACCTTCAACGATAAACTCTATTTTTGGGTATTAAAACCCATTGCCCAGTGCTATCGCTGGATTGTTCCGGAATGCGTCCGAAAAGGAATTGATCGATTTTTTACCAACCTCATGTACCCGGTACGTTTTGTAAACAATGTCTTGCAGCTTAAAATGAAGAACGCCGGGGAAGAGACTTTGAGATTTGTCACCAACACAACAATCGGTGTCCTGGGTTTCTGGGACCCGGCGAAAGAATGGTTTGATCTGGAAGCTCATGAAGAAGATTTCGGCCAAACTCTTGGTTATTACGGTGTTGGGGCGGGTCCTCACGTCGTCTTGCCGTTTTTCGGTCCTTCAAACCTGAGAGACGCCTTTTCCATGTATCCGGATACCAAATATCTTGATCCCAAGACGCTGTATCTGGAAACAACCGAGCAGCAGGTTGGTGTGGTCGTGTTTGAGGGAGTTAATAATGTGTCATTGCGTATCGGTGAATACGAAAGTATTAAAAAAGATGCCTTTGACCTCTATCTGTTTTTGAGAGACGGATACGAGCAAATAAGAATCAAAGAGATTGAGGAGTGATTATGAAGAAGCTTGTTGCAACGTTACTGATTTGCGGATTGACACTTACCCAAACTGTCAAGGCCGATGATCTGACAGATGTGAAACAGATTGTTGCCAAAAGTATTGCGATTGTTATTGATCTGGTAAAGGACAAGCAGATCGATAAGGCTACAAGAAACCAAAAAATTATCGAAACCATAGAACCCTTTTTTGATTTTGAATTCATGGCCAAAGTCTGCCTGGGGAAAAAGCATTGGAAAGCGATGACTCCAGCTAAGAGAAAGCTCTTTGTGGAACGTTTCGTAATGAGGCTTCAGGATTCATACCTGGAAAAACTGGATCTTTACACAGATGAAGAGGTCGTTGTCGACGAGGCAAAAAGGGTCAAAAAACGAATACATGTCGTTACCCACCTTGTGAGTAAAACAGACAAAATGGAGATGATCTACAAGTTCAGGAAAGCCAGGACCGGCTGGTTGGTATATGATATTGAAATCCTGGGCGTCAGTATTGTGCAGACCTACCGTTCCCAATTTGCGGGTTTTTTAAAACAAAACAGCATCGATGACCTGCTGGAAAAGCTTACCAAATCCGGTTCTTTCACCGTACCAACCGGTAATTAATCCGACTTTTAACAATAGGAAATGATGAGACGTTTTTTCAATTCTTATGTATTGGAGTATCCGCGTCTGGTGCTCGTGCTGATAATCGTGGCAGTGGCAATACTTGGATATCAATCCCGAAAACTGGAGATTGATGCCTCTGCTGAAACATTATTGTTGGAAGACGACAAAGACCTGGCCATGTCGCGATTATTCAACGAACGTTTTCGCAGTCAGGATTTTCTGATTATTACTTTCACCCCGGAGGGAGATCTGTTGGCGGAAAAAAATCTGGACATCATTCGCCGTTTGAGAGCAGATCTCGTTAAACTGGAAAGGGTGGAATCTGTGACTTCAATTCTCGATGTACCGCTTTTGGAAAGTCCCCCCAAACCGGTTAGCGAGCTGATAAAAGATGTTCCTACCCTTGAGTCGCAAGGGGTCGACAAAGCACTTGCCAAAAAGGAGTTCTTGAACAGTGCAATCTACAAGAGCAACCTGGTCAGCGCAGATTTCAAAACCACGGCTATCCTGGCAAATCTCCACGATGACAAAACCTGGCAGGATTTTGTTAAACAAAGAAACCAACTACGTGATAAGGAAAAAACCGGAACTATCACCGAAGAAGAAAAGAAAGAACTGGCACAAGTGATCGCAGATTTCAAGACTCACCGGGACAAAGTGAGAGATGCCGAGCACGAAAATATTGCTAAGGTCAGGGCAATTTTAGAAAGTTACCGTGGAGAGTCAGATCTTTTTCTGGGCGGAGTGACAATGATTGCCGATGATCTGATCACTTTCGTGAAAAGCGATCTCAAAGTGTTTGGTCTTGGGGTTCTGGTCTTCCTGGTCGTGATGCTCTGGATTATTTTTCGGCAGTTGCGCTGGATTATCCTGCCAATTCTTACCTGTGGTTTTTCGGTAGTAACGACCAGTGGTTTGTTAGGTTTGTTCGGATGGGAAGTTACGGTGATTTCATCCAAT
Organism: Pseudomonadota bacterium; assembly: GCA_022360105.1. The sequence goes on along the minus strand of JAKSDL010000543.1, from coordinate 17,077 downwards.
TTCATTTCCATTCAGTTGATTATCACCATGGCAATTACGATTCACCTGATCGTGCGATACCGTGAACTGGTGATCAACAATCCGGGATCAGAGCAGCGTGAATTGGTCCTGGAAGCCGCCTATTCCATGTCTAAACCCTGCTTTTTCGCCATACTGACGACCATGGCAGGATTCAGTTCCCTGGTGTTCAGCGGAATCAGGCCGATCATAAACTTTGGTTGGATGATGACCACGGGAATCGGAATCTCACTGATTCTAACCTTTCTCATCTTTTCGTCATTCGTGGTGCTTTTAGAGAAAACCAAGCCCAACACCTCCTTCGAATCATTTTTCTCGTTTACCAAGAAACTGGCTCAGTATACCGAGAAATACGGAAAGGGTATTCTTATTTTCAGTGGATTAGTGCTGTTGCTTAGCATAGTTGGAGCAATCCAGCTGAAGGTGGAAAACAGCTTTATCGATTACTTTAAAAAAGACACCGAGATCTACCAGGGCATGGCTGTGATCGACCAGAAACTCGGGGGAACCACTCCCCTGGATGTGGTTATCGATTTCTCCGAAGAGGAGGAAAACAGCGAAGCAGAGACCGAAGAAGATGACGAGTTTGCAGAGTTCGATGAATTTGAAGAGGAGTTTGAGGCCGAGAAAGATGCAGCGCAATATTGGTTCACTTCCTACAAAATGGATCAGGTGGAAAAAGTCCATGATTACCTGGAAAGTGTTCCTGAAATCGGAAAGACATTATCCTTGGGAACCATGCTCAAAGTCGGTAAAATACTTAATGATGGACAACCCCTGGATAATTTCCTCCTTGCCCTTGTTTACAAAGAACTGCCGGAAAGATTCCGCAAGATCATCCTGAATCCCTACGTCTCTGTAGAGAACAACCAGGCGCGATTTTCCGTTCGAATTGTTGATTCGTTGCCGGAGCTAAGACGCAATGAACTGCTGAAACGAATCAGGCATGATCTGGTAAACAAAGTTGGAATTGAAGATGATAAGTTATATCTGGCAGGCATGATGGTTATGTACAACAACATGCTGCAGAGCCTTTTTGATTCTCAAATCATGACGTTAGGGGCCGTGCTTGCGGCACTGATGTTTATGTTTATGGTCTTGTTTCGGTCCCTGAAAATTGCTTTTATCGCTATCTTCCCCAATGTCCTTTCCGTAGGTTTCGTGCTGGGTTTTATGGGATGGGCCGGCATTCCCCTGGATATGATGACGATTACTATTGCGGCGATCAGTGTTGGTATCGCTGTTGATGATACCATTCACTATATTCACCGCTTTATCAGGGAATTCGAAAAGGATAGAAATTATATTGCAGCCATGCACCGCTGCCACCAGAGTATCGGTTATGCCATGTACTATACCTCCATAACCATCATAATCGGTTTTTCAATTCTGGTGCTATCCAATTTTATTCCGACTATCTATTTTGGTATTCTAACGGGACTGGCCATGGTTATTGCCCTGTTGGCCGCCTTGACGTTACTGCCACAATTGATCGTATTGATTAAACCCTTGGGCCCGGAGAAATCTTATTAAATTAAGGAAAGCAGGCAAGTATGATGACACCAGTCTCAAGCCTCTTACCTAATTAATAACCTGCCTCGTGTGGCCACCAAGGGACTTGCCTGTCGGCGGGGTCTTAGCCCCGTCCTACCGTTTGATCAACCGACACATCAATTCGGATATACTTTCTTCCAGTCACCTTTATCCCGGGCATCTTCTACAACGGGAATCAACCGCATATTGCTGAATGATGACAACAACCCGGCAATGGTGTGGTTAACTATCTCAAGGGCATTGTCAATAAGATCCTTTCGAAAGCCGGCGTTGCCCATTTCAAGAACAAATTCGGAGGTAATCAGTCGAGCTGCCACTTTGCCGAGCAGAACTCTCTTTCTTTGTATCAGGTCGGGGTCAACCTTAAAATCCAACAGTTTTTTGAAATAATCGCCTGCTTTTTCAGTCAGCTGAAATCCTTTCAAAAAACTCAGAAAATTCGTTTCTTTGAGCTTCTTCATCTCCTTTATAACGGCATCCGCGATTTGACTGTACATCACGTCATTGGAGCCTTCGAAAATCTGAAACGGTCTGCTGTCCACAATGGCTCTACCGGCAATATGATCTCTGCGATAGCCCTTGGCCCCAACCAGCTGCAACAAGGACTGCGCCGATTCCTGCATCATATCTGTGAGAATGGCCTTGCTGGCATTGGCCTGGAGTCCGTAAGAAGTCAAATCGTTACTTACATCCGAAACCCTGGTCGCGTAGAAGCAGAGAGCAGAATTCACCGTGTGCCAGGCCTGTAGTTCAGACAGACGATGGGCGACCTGATCATAAGCGAGTAGACTTTTACCGCCGACAAATCGCTTCCGGCAGTGTTCCAGCGCTTCGTCCAACATGCGTTTAATAAAGCCGATACCAATACCTGACAGACGCAAGCGACTGCGATGCAAGAGATCCATCATCAATTTTACACCACTGGATTGAGGAATAAGCCTGGCGCTTTCGGGAAGTTGCAGGTCCATTTTATTCAGACCGTAAGGTATCAAAAACAATCCCAGTTTGTGGTAGTAATCCTCAACCTCAATTCTCTGTTCCGGTTTGCTTTTTTCGCAAATGAAGAGATCAATATCCCTGGATAGTTTTCCTCCGCCTTTATCTTTACGAGCTGTAACCAGCCAGAAATCAGCCAGGCCGGTTAGCCCTCCCCAGTGTTTGCTGCCTTTTAATGAAAAACCGGGATCTTGTTCCTGATAACAGGTCTGCATATTGAGTGCGTCGGTGCCAAACTCTGGTTCAGTGATCATTAAACCACCAAGTTTTTTGTGATTTAAGAATTGTTCAAACACATGTTTTTTTGCTTCTTCATGGCCATATTTGGCCACCGGTTCCAAAAAAAGTGACCCGTTAATGCCCATTGCCAGCCCCAGGGCAATAGATTCATACGAAATAGCTTCCAAAAGCGCCAAACATTGCGAAGGATGATCTCCCATGCCGCCATATTCAGTCGGGATAAATACCGACAAAGGAACCGGTTCCAGTATTTTATCAAGAATTTCTCGCGGTAGACCTTCTAAATGGTTCACGGTTTCTACTTCCGGATGCTCATTCAGGACACTTCTCAGCGTGTTCCGGAAATTTTGGACAAACGATTCAAACTGAGGTTGACTCATTGTTAATCTCTTAAAATGGTTTTTGACTGGCAAACTCCCACGTAAACCCTTTCGTGCTGCAAGAGTTGTACTACCCAATGTAAAAGTTTTCTCATCGGGCGTTTACAAAGTTGTCGGATTGCCATGGGAAAGCGTATCAGCTGAATAGAACGATCGGTATAACCTGTTTGTTTAAACTAATGAAATGACAGTGCATGTGTCTCTTTGTAGGACAAATATGATTCAATACTCTGTTTTTGAGACACTTAAAGGATTGCACTTGTAAATTCATATCAAGGTAATTCAAGTGGATACCTTGCCGGATTGTGTTTCTATACAAGTTGGTGGATCCGCTTCGCTTGATCCATCCGTCAGTATTCCTGCTTTCTTCGTACATAATTTTGAAAAAACCATTGGCAGGATAAGTCAACGAATCTATTGTTCGCTTAACCGCCAACCGCCAACCGCCAACCGCCAACCGCCAACCGCCAACCGCCAACCGCCAACCGAAAACGCCCTTGGCATGACTATTGAAGAAATAAAGTTCGGTGAAGGAGCCTGCACGACTTATCCAATCAATTAGTTATCAAAATGCGGAGAACACAAATGGATTTGACTCTCGATCAATTGATGATGAATACAGATGGCCTCAGGAGGGACTACAGCAAATTGATTAGCGGATTTATCAGCTTTTCCAATATCGGCAAATGGATTCCGGAAATGGAACGTCTGGGAAACTACCTGGATGTGAAAGCCGAAGAGCCGTTACTTGCGGAATGGTACACTCCCAATGAAATTGTTTACCAGGGATATAAAGTCGCCCTGAGAAAGTTTAATTCGGACTTAAAAGGCAATCCGTTGGTAGTTGTTGCTCCGGAAGCCGGAGGTGATTCACTGATAGTAGATTACGGACCAAACCAGAGTCTGGTGGAATGCGCACTGGAGGTTTATCCCGGTGATGTGTATGCCGTGCAAAAGCTTCCGGCTACTGACGAACACACCGAATACACCATTGATGATTCGATCCGGTCCCTGCAAGCCTGCATCGATTTTATCGGAGAACCTGTCAATATTATCGGGTTTTGCCAGGGAGGCTGGCAATCGGCTGTATACACGGCACTTTTCCCAAAAGATGTAAAATCTTTGACTGTTGCGGCCGGACCCATCGATTTTCACGCAGGAGATGCCGAAATCGCGAAAATGACTTTTACGCTCCCTTTTTCGTTTTATGAAATGATGGTGGCTGCAGGGAACGGTAACATGCCGGGATCATTTATTCGTCATGGTTTCATGATGATGAATGCCGTGGATCGTTTTCTGGGTGATGATCTGGCATTGTATAATAATCTTGAAAACCGGGGTTTTGTGGATCGGCAACACCAGTTTCAAAGCTGGTATCAGCGGTATCAACCTGTTCCCGGAAAGATGTATCTCCAGATAGTTAAAAACCTGTTTAACCAGAATAAGCTCATTAAGGGTGAATTAAAGCTACTGGGCAGGAATGTCCGCCTGGAAAACATCGGGCAGCAATTGGTGCTTGTGGGTGGGGCAAAAGATGATATTACGCCCGTGGACCAGGTAATGGCGCTTAAGAAGTATGCGAGTTCAAAAAATGTCAGTGAAATTGTGGTACCGGCCGGACATATCGGGGTATTCATGAGCAAGAGTGTGATCAAGAATTTCTGGCCGTCTATTTTAAAAGTTCTTGGTACCGACCAATCGGTGGAATTGATGCGCGATAATACGATTGGCAACATTCTAAAAAAATCGGAACTACCGGTTGATAACCGATAACAGGGTATAGCTATGGATCACAATTTTTTTTCTATGCTGGGTATCGACCCCATGATCGCCGACTGGATGAAGCTGACCAACACCTCACTAAGTGATTTTGGCAAGCAATGGCAGCTGTACAGCAAGTACTCCAACGCCAATCCTTTTACCGGTCAAACCGGGTCGTCCGGGGATTCACTGGAGTCGCTACTTAAATCTTGGCGCATGGTATCATCTACCTTTAGCAATCCGGAAACGGTCAGTAGCAATATTTCCGGTATAGGCGAGTTGCCTTCAGTGTTGATGAAGTTCGCTCAAACCCAGGCCGAAGGGTTTTCGAAGATTCAACAACAGATGCGTGATAAAATCAAGCAAGGCGAAACTAAATCCACTCCTTTGAGTTTTGGTATACTGGATAAACAGTTTTATTCAGGATGGAAGAAGTTTTATGAGCAGGAATTGAGTCAGTTTTTTAAGATTCCACAACTGGGACTGAACAGGTTTCACCAGGAACGGTTTAATGAGCTTCTGGATAGATACAACCTGATGCAGTCCACGGTTGGGGAGTTCATGTCGACGCTGTTCCAGCCTATGGAACGATCATTTAGAATGCTGCAGGACAAATATCTGGAACTGGCAGATAAAGATGAGCTGAGCGACAATGCCAAGGATTATTACCAGATGTGGATCCAATTGTTGGAGCAGGATTATGCGGTTTTCTTCAAATCACCGGAATATCTGGAGGTATTGTCAAAAACCTTGAAATCGATGGCTGAGTTCAAGGCTAAGAGGGATGAAATCATACAGGATATGATGTCCGACCTTCCTATTCCCAGTGAAAGGGAGATGGATGAACTTTACAAGGAGATCTATCGATTAAAGAAACGCGTTCGTGACCTCGAAAAAGCAGAAGCAAGGAGTGCCGAATGAGCCAGTCACAAATCTCAATTGATCACATTCTGGCAAAACTGGCGGAAGAGTCCAAAAACACCCAGGAGGTATTGGAAAAAGGGAGGGATGTGCTGCTTGATCAGCTGGATACCAGTATCGGGTCCACCCCGTACAATGTCGTTTGGGAAGAGGATCGGGTCAAGTTAAAGCATTACAAGCCTGAAGGACCTGTCAAGGTGAAAAAGCCCCTGTTGATCGTCTATGCCTTAATCAACCGGGAAACCATGTTGGATTTGCAGCCGGGCCGCAGTGTGGTCCAAAGTCTGTTGAATCAAGGAATCGAAGTATACATGATCGACTGGGGGTATCCGACCCGCATGGATCGGTATCTGACCATTGATGATCATGTAAATGGGTATATGGATAATGCCATCGATTTTATCCTTAAGAAGCACGACATTGACAGCCTCAATCTTATGGGGGTCTGTATGGGCGGCGCTTTCAGTATCATTTATTCATCACTGCATCCCGAGAAAATCAACGGCTTGATTACCACAGTGACGCCTTCCAATTTTGATACGGATCAGGGTCTGTTGCACCATTGGACGCGGGATATCGATGTGGATACTATTGTTGATACCTATGGCAATTTATCCGGTGATGCGTTGAATTTTGTGTTTCTGCTGCTTAATCCTGCCCGCTTGATGATCGATAAATATATCGGTTTTGTGGAGCATGTTGATAACAAGGAATTTGTCGAAAATTTTATTCGTATGGAGAAATGGATTTTTGACAGTCCGGATGTGCCGGGAGAGACCTATCGCCAGTTTATCAAGGATTGCTATCAGAAGAATCTGCTGATCAAAAGCGAGATGGAAGTGGGTGGGAAACGAGTGGATTTGTCCAAAATCACCATGCCCTTATTGAATTTTTATGGAAAATACGATCACCTGGTGCCTCCCGAAGCGTGTGATAAACTGACGGCAGCTGTGGGCAGTGATGACACTGAAGATGTCTGCCTCAATACCGGGCATATTGGAATTTACGTCAGCTCTAAATGTCAAAAGGAATTTGTACCAAAAATTGTTGAATGGGTTGTGGAAAAAACAGAAGCAACCGCAACTAAAGAAAAGACGACAACTGAAATCAACTAGGAGAGAAAGTGGCCACCAATAACAATTATTTCAAAACATTCTGTACAATCAGCAAAGCTTTTGGCAGTACATGGGAAACCGACGAGCTTTTATCGTTAATCGTGAAAAGCGCCGTGGAAACCATGGATGCCAAAGCTGCCTGCCTTTTTCTTGCCGACAGGGAAAAGGATATCTATGTGGAAAAAGCTCAATACGGTTTGTCGGAAAACTATCGTCATGCAAATCCTGTCAAGGCAAGAAGAATAGAAGATGTCTTGATTAAAGAGAAATACATTTCCGTCTATGATGCCACTAAAGACAAACAGGTCGAAAACCATGAGTCAAAAAAGAAGGAAGGTATTGCTTCACTGCTGGTTGTGCCAGTGGTTGTGAATGATAAAATGATCGGTATCCTGTCCCTCTATACCGGGACACATAGGAAATTCTCCCAAAAGGAGGTGGAATTTCTATCCTCACTGGCGGAACAGGGAGGAATAGCCCTGGAGCAGGCACGATTGATCGAAAGGATCCGTGAGAACACCAAAATATTTCATCAAATGGCATCTAATATCAATGCCAGTCTGGATATCAAGGAAATTCTGCGCAATCTAACCGAAACCTTGTGTACATCGTTGAATATGACCGGCGTAAGCATTCGATTGATCAACAAAGAGTCGGGAGACATGCCCATTGTTGCCAGCCATGGCCTGAGCGATGATTTTCTGTATAAGGAAAAAGGATCGATCCAAAAAAGCGTGGAACAAACAATGGAAGGATCCACCGTGGTTATCGAAGACCTGACTGACGATGCAAGAGTTCAAAATCGTATGGAAGCAGAAAAAGAAGGGATACAATCCGCACTTTTTGTCCCTATTAAATCAAAAGACGAGGTGGTTGGAATTATGCGTTTGTTTAGCAATGCAAAGCGTCATTTCACCGAGGACACCGTCAACATGGTGAATGCCCTGGCAGAGCAGGGAGGATTGGCCATTCAGAACGCTTCCATGCTGTTGATGCTCCAGGAGGACAACCGCAATCTGGAACAGGATATGTGGGTCCATAAATCGTGGTTTTGATTTAGCTTTCGGCTGTCAGCGTTTAGCTGTCAGCCTTTTCTTCTCTTGCCAAATAGATCCGATCCTTTCACTAGCTCTTGCAAAAAGCAGCTACATCTTTTCATTCCTCAGAAATATGTTAAATATTTTGCACCCCAGGTGCTCGATATAAGCTGACGGCTGATCGCAGTTTCCGACTGCGGAAATTTCTACCGTATTAACTTAAACAGGATCAGTTGAGAATAACTTGAAGAATGCATAATTGCCTGTGCACGCCATTCCTTTGCGATTTCCAGGCAATATAGCAATTGGGGCTGGTGTGTGAGGTGATTAAAGTGTTTTAAAGTAGTCCTCTACTTTGCTGAACGCATCATCGACGCTTTTTTTAAACTCATCCCTACCTTTTTTGAATGCCTCGGTGAAGTCGTCAATTACCTTTTTGCCTTCCTCCGGCAGCCATGTAGCTTGATCCAGGGTCGATTTTCCCAGTTTTTCCGATTGTTCCTGCAACAACACCATGGCGTTGAATGAGTTATCCAAAGTCGTTTTGTTAAAATCTAAGATTTGTTTTACCAATTGCTTCTGATCCATTTAATTCCTCCACATATTTAGGGGTTAACTATTTTAAAAGGATTAAGCTCTCCTGACTTAACCCGGCCACTGACGACATCCGTTTCAACGTCAATGATTTAAAAAGCTTATGCTTAATTCTGCAAATTAATTGCCAAAGTGTTTGACCCTCATTTTATATCTTTTGAGACAGGGAACTTCTCTCTCAAGAAAGGGGAGGTTGCTATTAAGTTGTTAATATACTGCCGATTTCTTGTCTTGTTAGTGATGGACTGTCTCAACCAGGACGCTCAGTTGTCAAAACTGTATCATATAAGATGATTGTGAGACAGTCGTTGATAGGGAAAAGCATCAGGCCTAAATTCATATGTAAGGCGCCGTGTTTACTGGGAGAGAAGTCTCTCAATCTCATTCTCAAAATTTTTGGAGCGGCTGGTATCTTGATGCATCTCACCATACACCCGTTTCACAATAATACCCTGTTTATCCACCAGGTAAAAACTGGGCCAGTACCTGTTTCCCAAGGCATTCCAAAAGGCGTAGTCATTATCCATCATGATTGGGAAATCATCGCCATGTTTTTTCGAAACTCGCTCAACCTGGCTACGCTCCTTTTCAAAAGAGAACTCAGGTGTATGAATACCTATTACTTGAAATGACTGTGAAGCGTATTTCTTTTTTACGCCATGGACCCATGGCTTGCTGCGCAAGCAGTTAATTCATATAGAGGTCCAGACTTCAAGCAATACTACCTTGCCTTTGAGATCGGCTTTGCTGAGTGGTTTGGAGTTTAACCAGCTTTTGGCTGAAGTGGCCGTGAATTCCGGCATGGGAGTTCCAAAAACCATCAAAGGGTGAAAAGACAACAACAGAAAGGCTGAGACAAAAACCCAGGCAGTCTTCATATTCTCTCCTTAAAGAAACTATTGAATACAGCGAGCTAACTGATGGAAAAAATCTACAATTAAAGTGCCATTTTTATACAGCAAAGAAGGAGATGTGATAATGAGTATGCAGCTGACAGTTTATAGGTGAGCAGGTATGATTAAATCATTAACTTTCGATTATTCCTCGATTAAACGACCGAGACAAAATGAAAACAGATCCCTTGCGAAGAATGCATTCCGCGGAGCACTTGCTTAACGGTACCATGGTGAAAACCTTTCAATGTGAACGCAGTTTCAGCGCCCATATCAATAAGAAAAAAGGAAAATGCGACTATGAGTTTGAAAGGAATCTGACAGAGGAGGAGACAAGGGACCTGGAAGAGAGAATCAATCAGGTTATAGAAAGCAGAATGCCTGTATGTGAGACAATGGAAAACAGGTCAGAAGCAGAAAAAGCGTACAACCTTAAACGGCTACCTGAGTCGGTTGGCAACGAAATTCGTGTCATCAGGATTGGTGACTATGATGCTGTCCCTTGTATCGGAGAGCACGTAGATAATACCTCACAGATCGGACGTTTTCGCATCGTCTCCAGTGATTATGAAAACGGGGTGCTGCGGGTCCGGTTTAAGTTGTCAGAACCGGAACAGTGAGATTGCCGGTTTAGATCCAGACATCATTGGGAGCCGTCTTATCTCCACCGGCTTCACCTGTGTTTACGACTCCCCTGGGCTCGATGACCATCACCTGGCATTCATTTCTGGCGCGAGGTTTGTGCCGGGTTCCTTTTTTAACCACGAACATCTCACCCTGCCTTAGGTGGGCAATGCCATCTTCAAATTCTATGCTCATCTCACCTTCCAATACGATAAAAGTTTCGTCCGTATCGTCATGCCGGTGCCAGACAAATTCACCCCGGATCTTCACCAGTTTGAACTGGTAGTCGTTCATTTCAGCAATGATTTTGGGAGACCAGTGTTCCCGGAATAAGGAGAATTTTTCATCAAAACGAATGGGTTGATATGTCATGCTGGTTTCAATGTTTCAAGTTGAATAAACAGAGGATCAAACAAGCAGCCGGATTTAATGGCTGAAGACCTGATGTACAGGGCAACAAGAGGATTATCAATGAAAGAGCATAGCTCGTGTGTGAAGACAAAAACGTCTGCAAAGCGCTTGTTTTCGAATAGCCAAAATAAAAATGATTCGGTAAGACTTGAAACTTAGTACATTGAGTTTTTAAACAGTTTTTATAACATGATTACAATTGTACCAATATGAAGGATCAAAATCTGCCTTTAAATCGAATAGATCAAGTCTCTTTTTGGATTATATCGCTTGCTATTATTATAGCCAGCATTTTACTTGTTTATTTTCCCCGGGTATTGGAAAATCTCCTGCGTGAAGACGGGTTGTTTGAATCATGCGGAGCTTTTTTCTTTTTATCAACCGGATTCATATTAATGACGACTTCTGTAGAGATGTATAAAAACGGGAAACAGGAGGGTAGTCTTGTTAAATGGCGATTTTTAATGGTATTGGGAGCCGGGATTCTTTTTTTCCTTGCTTTTGGAGAGGAAATTAGCTGGGGGCAACGGATTTTTCAGTTTGAAACACCTGAAATGATGGAGGAAATAAACCGACAGGGAGAAATGAATCTCCACAATTTGGATACCCGCGTGTTCAACAATGCGGTTGAGACCATCGTTTTACTAATGATTCTGATTCCAACCATCTGGATACATCGAGGTAAAAACAGATTGCTGGGATTTTTGATTCCTTCCTATTGGATGATTTTATCTCTCCAACTGGTAGCCTCTTACGTTACTTATAATTATATAAAGACGCAGGATTACACAATATTCCTGGTCCTGGCTTATTTTATTTTTGTCAATACAAAATCCAAACAATGGGTAAACTTGTTCTACGTGCTATTTGCCAGTATATTGATTGGTATCACAGGGGTGATCAATGCAAATCTGAGAGAAATGTTTCCTTCCAACGGCCCCAGGGAATTCAGGGAGTTTTTGTATGCGTTTATCTTCCTGGTTTTTTCGATCAAGATATATCTGGATGTAAAAAGACCGGCTTGGGCAAACATCCAGATATAATTTAAATATTACAAACGAGCTGAACCTATTTCTTCTTCTTTAAGACATGCCGCTGGTAATTTTTTATCTTTCGCTGCATGTCCTTTTCAACAAGTTTGAAGCCTTTGATTTCTCTCTCAGCAATATGATCAACTTCTCTATGCAGCTTTAAAAAGCTTTCGTATCTGCCTTCATCCAAATCTCCATCCTCAACCGCCCTTTTTACCGCACAACCCGGTTCGTTGTCATGGTTGCAATCTGAAAAGCGGCAGTCGACAGCTAGTTCCTCGATATCCGGAAACGTTTGCTCCAGGTCTTCCTCGTCAGCCAGAAGTTGCAGCTCCCTCATTCCCGGATTGTCGATGATGATGCCACCATCACGAAGGGTAAGCAATTCTCTTGTGGTTGTCGTATGCATTCCTTTACCAACATGGTGGCTGATCTCGCGGGTTGCCTGTCGATCTGTCCCCAATAAATTGTTGATAATGGTTGATTTGCCAACCCCGGATGAGCCAAGGAGAACACTGGTTTTTCCGGGAGTAAGATACTCCCGGAAAACTGCAAGGTCGGATTGGCCCTGGGCACTGATGGTGTGCACCGGCACACCAAAGGCAATTGACTCTACCTCCTGCTGTACTTCGTAGGGATCGGCGCACAGGTCCGCCTTATTGAGTATTATAATCGGTGTGGCACCGCTGTCATAAACCAAGGTTAGATATCTTTCAATGCGCCTGAGATTATAATCCCTGTCCAGTCCTGAAACGATAAACGCCTGGTCGACATTTGCGGCAATAACCTGCTCTGCGGACACGGACTGCGATAACTCTCTGCGTGACCCTGCTGCCGATCGGACTATTTTATTTTTTCTTTCCAACAGCTTGTGGATAATTGCCGTGCGATCTCCAACATTCCAGGAAAAAGCCACCCAATCCCCAACAACAGGAAGTTCGCTGGATGTTGCCGCTCTATGCAGAAAACCACCGGAGGTTTTCCCCCACAACTCTTCCTGTTGCGAATAGATCAGGTAATTGCCTTTTTGTACATTGGCTATTCTTCCAATTTGATAATCCTGATTGTTTAATTCCTTGAATTGATTATTAAAAAAATTGTTCCATCCTAAGTCGTCTAGTTTCATTTTAAAATCCATTATGATCTGTAGGTCAATGTTACCCTCACTTTTATGATCTATCGATCACGGAACGCAATACAAAGAAAGGGCAGGGAAATGAAATAATTCGAAGGAATGGTTAATACTTTCAGCGGATTATGCGGTTGAGGATTCAAGCGTAATAAGATCGCTTGTTTGAATTGCGGATTTAATTGTCGCTAAACGCACAATCCCTTCAGGTATTAACCTAAACGACTTGCACCAGGATAGCAGGAATCATAAAACTCCAAATGGTGGGAATAATTGTTAGTTGTCTGCTAATTATAGATAGCCTTTAATTGTCGTGTCAATTGAGGATTGGAGTTTACTAAAAGTATATCCATCCAGGCGGCTGGTTTTACTTTTTTGGGAGTATTTATTCACCACGAAGACAAGGAGGACACGAAGTTTTTTGTATAAAGGATTTTAAGCACAAGAATCAGAGAGCGTGGTGAATAGTTACTTTTTGGATTTCTTTTTGGTTTTTTTGACTTTTGTTTTTTTCTTTTTGCCACTGGCCCACGGCTTACTTTGTTTGCCGAAATCAGTTTCCTTTTTGTCCTGTGCCAGTTCTACAATAACCTTTCGGCCACCGTATTCTGCTTTGTTGAAGCCTTTGATAATTTTTTCGGTGTAGTCTGAATCCACTTCAAAGAATGAAAACTTCTTCATGATTTCTATCTTACCGATATCTATATCCCGCTTTTTAGTATTCTCGTTGATCAGGCCTATCAGATAAGCAGGCTCCAAACCATCCTGAGACCCGGCATTGATAAAAAACCGGGAGAAATCCTCATTGTAGGCGCTTTTCCCCTTTTTCCTGGTTTTCTTTTTCTTCTGTTTGGCCAAAATATTAAGATCAGGCGCGTTCCGGTAGTAATCTAAAAACCGATTGAACTCCAATGATACAAAATGTTTAATTAAATCTTCCCGGGTAAGCCAGTCCAGCTTTTGATAGATATCAGGTAAAAAAGGTTCAATTTGGGCTTCGTCCACAGTTACCTTCTGCATTTTATCGATCAGGCTGAACAGCTGCTTTTCGCATATCTCAACTCCCGAAGGCACGAATTTTTGTTCAAAATCTTTTCCAATCTTTTTTTCGATCATTTTGATCTTGTTCTTTTCCCGACTGTGAATGATCGTTATACAGACACCAGCCTTGCCTGCTCTTCCCGTTCTTCCGCTTCTGTGAATATAGGTTTCAGATTCATCAGGGAGGTTGTAATTAATGATATGGGTAAGATCCGTAACATCCAGTCCTCTGGCGGCGACGTCCGTAGCAACCAGCATCTGCAGATTTTTAATGCGGAATCGATTCATCACATGATCTCGTTGTGCCTGAGAAAGATCCCCGTGAAGAGCGTCGGCGTTATAACCATCGCTAATCAGTTTTTCAGCTACATCCTTGGTTTCTTTGCGGGTACGACAAAATACGATGCCGTAAATATCGGGATTGATATCGGCAATTCTCTTCAAAGCAAGATATCGATCACTGGCGTTGACCATGTAATAGTGATGTTTGACGTTCGCCGCGCCGACATTGCGTTTACCTATGGCAATTTCAATGGGATCGTGCATGTAGTTATCAGCAATCTCTGCGATTTCCCTGGGCATGGTCGCCGAAAATAGCAGGGTTTGCCTGTTGTCCGGGGTTTTGGCCAGAATGGCATTCAGATCATCTTTAAATCCCATGCTCAGCATTTCATCAGCTTCGTCCAAAACAATGGTCTGGATCGATTTGATATTCAGCTTTTTCCGGTTGATCAGGTCTTTTAGACGTCCGGGAGTTCCCACTACCAATTGAACATTTTTCTTCAAAGCTCGTATTTGATTATCGATGCTGGCCCCACCATACACAGCTACCACCTCCACGGCTTCCGAATATTTGGCAAATTTAACCAGGTCATCGGCAACCTGCATGCACAGCTCCCTGGTAGGCGTAAGAATAAGTCCCTGACTTCCTTTGATTTTCGATCGATCAGATGAATTAAAGGCAGGCCGTAGGCAGCTGTTTTTCCGGTTCCTGTCTGGGCTAATCCAACCAAATCGGAGCGATGCTCCAGCATGGCTTCAATAACCTTTTCCTGAATAGGCGTGGTTTTCTCAAATCCCAGTTGTTTGACTCCTTTGATAATTTCTGCCTTGAGTCCGGTATCTTCGAATTTCATCGACTGTCTCCTGAATTATTTTGGTCGTTTAAAGGGTTATTCATCCGAAAATACCGCCATGACAGCGTCACAAACTGGGATTTACAAATGTGGTCCTGATATGGATATATGGTCAATCTGATATCATATAAGATTTAAACAGTCTCGCAGTAGATATATTACAAAAAAGATGTGGAAGAACACCAATTGGTGTTAATTTTGGTTTTTTATGTTGGAAGGGTTGTTTAGGTTACCAGTTTTTTAAACATCACCAGTGCATCTACGTAGCCGTACCTGGGATGATTGAATACCTCGGGTAAGGTTCCGATTACTTGAAAACCAAGCTTTTTCCAGAGATGGATGGCATCCATATTAGTGGAAACAACGCTGTTGAATTGCATGGAGCGGTATCCAAGTTTTGGAGCCTGCTCTTGGGAGTGAAGGCACATGGCGGAAGCAACTCCTTTGCCTCTGTACTGGTTTGAAACGACATACCCACAGTTGCAAACGTGGGAGCCGGGCCCTTGAAAATTGGTTTTAATATAATAAGTACCGACAATCGATTCCGATTCATCAACCGCTATATAGGTTGCTTTTGGTAGCTCGATCCAGGTTGAATACCCCTCCTGTTCCGTCATGTCCGGATCAAAAGCGTAGGTTTCGGCAGCCTTGAATACAGGTTGCAAAATCGACCAAACACTCGGCCAGTCGCTTTCTGAAAAAGCTCTTATTGTAATCATCAGTCCGGTTTCAGGTTAATGTTAAAATGACTTTTGAGAATGTCGGATATAACATTATTATCATTTATTATTTCTGTCACTTCGGTGTTGTTGATTGTCTTGATCAGCTTGTTTTTACCCAGGGTGATTCTTCCATCAGGTGTGGCTATTGAACAGATTCTACCCCTGGTGAAATGAGATTCTTCGGAGGTCTGGTGGAAGTTACACATCTCTGTGAAATCGGAAAGTTGCCTTGATGAAATTGTGAATCGATGTTGGGGAATGAATTGTCCCTCGTTGTTTTGCATATAGAAAATGTAATGGGATGCTCCATCAAACGAAATTTTAAATCTGCCTGCCGGATCTGTTTGTTCAACATCCATTTTGAATGCCAACGGTTCAAGAAAATTCCGACCAAATCCCACATCCGCCAGCCATTGATCATCTTCTATTGTGACCAGCAAAGCCATATGGTCGAATTCAGGACTGAAAGTTCCGAATTTGCCATAAACACCAGCTGCAATCATCTTTGTTTCAAACCCCAATTGCCTCAAGAGCTCGCAAAAAAGTCCGTTCAATTCATAACAGAAACCGCCCCGCTGATTTTGAACAATTTTTTGCTCCAAAAGATTTATATCCAGAATAATAGATCTGTTGGTTCCGATGTCCAGATTCTCAAAAGGTACGGTGTATAAATGCTGCCGGTGTAACAGCTTTAAACCATCCAGATCCGGATTTGGTGGGGAAGTAAGCCCAATACGCTGCAGATATGCCTGAATATCCAAGGTCATGAATCATTCCGAAGGTGAAACTCAATCAAGCATTGAAAAGCGAAAATCGTCCGTTTGCTACAAACAGGTTGATATGCTGTTATCTTTATTTTTATATTGGTGCCATGTCAACCTCAGTCTGTCGCTTGGTACCTTCTGAAATCAACGAGCATGAGACTCCTAAAATAAAAAGGTCTCGTGTCCAGCCGGTTGAATGCTTAAAATTAAAAAGTCAACATTCAAGACCTAACCTTGGTTTTTTTAAAACTCGTTAAACAGATTGAGGTGTGCCAACAACTCGGCTTGTTCCAAATCATCCAGTTTACACTCCATACTGACTTCAATTAAAATTCGCAGGATATCAATGTTTGGGATTCTTACTTTATCGATTCCCGGCTCTTTGGCGTTATTCAAAATTGATCGTTTTGCCGAATCGGTAGAACGTTTCAGCACTCGGCCTGGCATTTTTCCTCCCTTGTTGTTTCGTGAGTAATCAAGTCCTTATTCACGAATTAGGTTTCCATTTGTTTGCAATCATCAGAATCACTGTTAACCACTGGTGTAAACTTGATTTTAGTATTCTTTCCAATAAATTGATGCTCAATGCTTTTCTCATCAAACAGTTTCTGGATCTTTTTAGCGTCCTCAGCGCAAGCGAAGTGTTGAACCATGTAGGTAATACAATGAAAAAACTCCTCTTCAAGAATATTTTTTTTGATAGCTATTTC
>JAKSDL010000353.1 GCA_022360105.1 Pseudomonadota bacterium | reverse complement strand
TAAACATGGTATTAAAAGTATATTGCTGTGAAAACAATCTGCGATTATCTTTTCCGGCATAATTTGGACTAGAAAGAGGGAAATTCAAGGAAACGGATTCATTTTATGAGTGAATATTATAGTTACGCCGATTTAACGCATCTTGAAAAACTTAGTTTGGCTATTAGGAATATTCTGACTTCAGATACCCTGATCAGGCCATTAAACGAAAATAACAGACCGGGCGGATTAGTTGAATTTCCCGAGAATGATACCAGAGAGTTTATAATTGTTGGTGATCTGCACGCCAATAAGCAGAACCTTAAGGCAATCCTGCTCGACAACCAGAATCTTTATCGATTAAGAAATGATGAAGCCGTGATGATTATTCTGGGAGATGCGATGCATGATGAAAGAGTTGGGCATCTCCACAGCATGGACACATCCATTGAGATCATGGATATCATCATCCATTTGATCAACGAATACCCGGACAACGTTTTTTATATATTGGGAAATCATGACACTTTCAGCTCCAGGTTGGGTAAGAGTGGAATTCAGCAGGGTTTGCTTTGTTACAATGCCATGGTAGAAAAAAGAGGCAAGGAATATACTTCAATGATGCAGACCTTTTTCAACGTACTGCCTGTTTTTATTAAACATAAATACTTTTTAGCAGTTCACGCCGGACCGGTAAGAGGTGGTATTACAAGGGATCAGTTAATAAATATTCGGAGTTCCGTTTCCGGAGATTTACTCTGGCAGTTGACATGGAATCGACTCAATGAAACTCGTTCCTCACCCAGTAAAAAAGAATATGCTCCGGAGGATTTGGATATCTTGAGGGAATGTCTGAATTTTCCGTCGGACTATCCGATTATCGTGGGTCACAATCCCATGTGGAAATGGGGGAGGGACGACTCGGTTTGGGTGGACCCGCTTGGAACACGAAATCATGTGATCCTTTATAGCAACCTGGAGGACAAAGCAAGTTACATGAGTTTTAAGAACTCCCCCAAATATAAAATCAAAGAAGCAAAGCTGAGAGTAAAGAAGCAGAAGTTTTTGCTGGGTAATTATTAAAGTCCGGCATTCGATAATAAGATTACGCAGCGCGTCATGTTTAGAATCAAGGCGTTTCGGTAATTGCAGGAACGGCTACTGTAATAGTTAGCCACAAGACTTATTGCAGCTGCTCGGGAACGATTCCCAAGTCGGCTGGTCCGCCCTTTTGTAGCACGGCTTCAGTAATTGCCTGATTTAATTTACGGTTATTATCTAAAAAATCTCCCCTGATACGGTTCGCCTGTCTCCCCACGTCAAGTTTTTGTTTGTCGGTTTCATTCAGATTATCCAATTCAGATATATATTGCAGGGTCTCTAAAACCACTCGGTTTACAGGGTATC
>JAKSDL010000779.1 GCA_022360105.1 Pseudomonadota bacterium | reverse complement strand
GACCCGTTCTCCCAGCCATTGCAAATCTTCCCTGGTCACTTTGAAATTCTCCATGTCATAACGGGCATCGATGTATGCTCGTCGCAACAGGCTAAATCTCTTTTTTTCCAGTTTGTCTGTTTTGGGAAATACCGTTAATACCGCCGGGTCTTGATTGGAGGCCGACTGAACCAGTTCTTTTAAATCGTGGGTTTTAGGTTTATAGCCGGTAAACACAAGTAGGAGCGCTGCCAAATAGCGTTCGGTTGCCTGGTGAAGCTCAAATGCGGCTTTATGAAGATATCTTTTGTCCGTAGCAATTTGAAAAAATTCTAAGAACTCACCAGCGCTATTGAACCAGTGATCGTAATCTTTTTGTGCACTCTGCTGTCTCTCAAGAGGTTTTAACTTTCTCCTGCGGGCCAGTTTAAACTTGCCGGAATTGTATAAATAAACACCGTCTTTTTTGATATCGCTAAAGAAGTACTGCCCTTTGGCAAGCATGCGGTTCACTGAATCAATATCGTGGACAATCAAACTGACTCTTGTTTTCACGACAGTGCTTTTCTCAAAAAGATCTTCTATTTTTCTCCAAACATTTTCGCTATTGGCAAAGGTTCTTGTTTTTACGACCACCAGGATATCAAAATCGCTTTTGTACTCGTAGGTAATATGGCCTTCGGTATAGATATCCTCTACCCAGTCTCCCCTGGCATAACTCCCGAAAAGAATGATCATTTCGGCCTTCTTCTTGACAACGGTACGGATGATATTAACAATTTCTTTCAGTTCTTCCTTTTTGTATTTCGGAAGGTGTCCCAATGATTTTTTCATGCGTGATATCTGTCAGTTTTTTTACAAGAGCCGGTCAAACTTCGGGAGAGAAGGATTATTGTTATTTCTTTAACCCTTTAAATATGCTTCAAAAAGCTTTCTGACCAGCCCAATCCTGAGCAATACGGAAAATACTCCACAGTTTCGTCCGTCATATCTGCCCTTACCGGCAATTGTCAATTGGTGTAGGGCGATTGTTTTGGAAAAGCGTTTTTGCTGATTGGCTGTTAGCAATGTAGTTGTCAAATGTAAGCTTAACTACCCTTTATGTGTGGCTGTTTATAATAGCCTGCTGCTGAACAATATATTCAAACCTTATCTTCACGAATTGCTTGACCAGACCGAAGCTGAGGTATCAAATATGTGAAATTAACACGTTACTCCGGAGGCGTAAAATGCAAACAAAATTAACGCTTCATATAGAAAAGCAGCTGGTTGACTTGGCTAAAGAGTCTGTTTCCTCAACGAGGGACGTAGCAATCCGTTACGATCTAAATAAGGCAATGAGCAATTACTTGTTATTGATACTCCTGGCTGTCCTTTTTGGGTGTTCTTCCAAACCGCACGCGGTTAAGAGTCAAAAGCCTTTCTCCGGAACAGGGAGTCATGAGATTTTTGTAGTAAGCCATGGCTGGCACACAGGCTTTGTTGTGCCGGCCAGAGTCATTCAACAGGAAATTCCAAAATTGAAAGACAGATTTAGCCAATCACAATTTTTAGAATTTGGCTGGGGAGACAGGGGATTTTATCAAGCCCTGGAGATAACATCGGGTTTAACTATAAAAGCAATATTCTGGCCGACAGAGTCAGTAATACATGCAGTATCGGTCCCTGGCGATCCAAATACATACTTCTCAACCAGTGAAATAGAAAACATATACCTATCCGATAGTGAGTTCGCTTCATTGATCAATTTTATTGAAAACAGCTTTTACAAGGATACCAACGGTGAAGTGGTAGAACTGAAAAAGGGAATCTACGGAGACAGTCAGTTTTACAAAGCGGTTGGTGATTATTATTTAATGAATACCTGCAACAATTGGACGGCCAAAGGTTTAAAAAGCCTCGGCATGCGTATATCTCCTACATTTAAACTAACGGCCGGAAGTGTCATGAGTTATCTTAAAGAGGCCGATCAAACTCAACCAAAGCCATAAGTACGAGATCCATCCCAAATACTTGCATAAAGTAAATCCATATCAATGACATGAAGTATATAGTTTATATGCTTTAGTCTTATCCACAAAAAACCAAATATTATTCCAGGCATTTATAAATGGTCCATTTCGTTTTCCTGTTCTACCTGTCCGTCTTTATGGTCGGATTTGTGCTACTTGGATTCTTAGTGGTTTTCAGCATACGATTTAAGGATAAACTGGTTATTGGTTTAATCCCTTTTTATTCTATGTTTACATTTCAATCGTTTCTTGCACTTTTTGAATCCTATCTTCTAACCAATCTTACCAGTGTTTTTTATGACCACTTTGCATTGATAACGTTTGTTAAGCTAGTCTCATGGGTCTTTTTACTGCTATCGCTGCTTAATCTTATTCACATGGCTAATCCAACTACCTGGTCCAGGTGGATATTGATTGTTTTTATTCCCTCGCTTTTGGCAGGATTTATTTACAGAGCAACAATCAATAAACCATATCTGGATAATGGACTGACGGTTCACGGCAGTCATCCGGATTTTTTGGATATAATTGGGATTCTCATTCATGTCATTGCTTTAGCAGCGTTCATCAGTTTTATGAGGATAAAATACAAACCATTTCCAAAATTTCTGGTCAAGTCTATTACCACTATCTTCGTTCTTGTGGTTCCTGCTACAACCCTGGACACTTTTCGACTCTTGCCGGAATTTGTTCCTACAGGCTCTGTGGTATATTTAAGCTTTAGTTTTGTGCTCTATGTTTATTTACGGAAAACATTCATATCCCAAGTTACGGATGCTCCGGTTGAAGTGGGCATCATGGCTGATCATTCTTTTCTAAAATCAAAAGGGATAACTCAACGGGAACAGGAAATAGTAACTAAATTAATCGCAGGCAAAAGTAATAAAGACATTGCAGAAGATCTTTGTATATCCGTTTCCACAGTAAAGACTCACATCTATCGTATTTTCAAAAAGTTGCAGGTTAAAAACAGAATCGAATTGATTGCCCAGTGCACTTCAACCGAAAGAAAGTAACGAATGCCCAAATTAAGGTCTGTAACCGGTAATCCTTGAACTTGTCGACACAAGACTTTTTTTACTCAATACGGTCATGTCTCCGGATTAGGAATACTTAACTCCCGCATCTATCAAGAGGAATGGACATACAAACCATCATATTGTCTTTTGCTGCATTTCTCATCTCATCCTTTTTGAAAGGGTTAACCGGTCTAGGTTTCTCAACAATTTGCCTTGCTATTCTTGCTTCATTTTTGGATTTGAAATTAGCAATTTCGTTGGTGTTTTTGCCGTCTCTTTCCAGCAATTTATTTGTAATGTTTCAAGCCGGTCGGTTTTTAGAATCAGCAAAGAGATTCTGGTTACTTTATTTAAGTGCATTGCCCGGGTTAATAATTGGGATTTCGTTTCTAACGTCCAGCCAAAATCAGATTCCAAAAGCCATTCTCGGGACGGTCATTCTCATTTACGGTATCTGGGGACTGGTCATTGGAAAAGCCCGATTATCCAAGAAAACGGAAAAGCTACTCATTGTACCCGTGGGGTTGCTGTCAGGGTTAGTCAATGGGGCTACCGGTTCTCAGATAATGCCCATTATGCCATACTTGCTGTCTTTAAAGATTGAGAAAGACAGCTTTGTTCAGACCATAAATTGTGCATTTACATTTAACACGTTGATAATGATGGTCTGGCTCGGAAAAATCGGAGTGCTGACGTTACCCGTGGCATACCTATCAGCTGTTGGGATAGTGCCGGTTGCATTGGGAATACTTTTGGGAGGTTTTATCCGCAATAGAGTTTCTGAAGATGTCTATCGGAAAATTGTATTCATTTTATTGATCGTTATGGGAATGAATTTGGTTAGATACTTCAGGTAGAACACTCATACAACTAATGAGGAAAGGGATCAGGTTTTCTATTTTTTGTTATGCCTACCTCCTGTCCACAGTCGTTAAAACTGTCATTCACCGGGCAAAACAAAAATTATGACAACATAGAACGAGAAATGGGGGTAATGTGGATTTAATCTTGACCCGGTAGATATGAACAAATAAAAAGCAGGAAAAACGGTTTTTGTTCTATTGACGGACTATAATTCACAGTTTTTTTAAAGGAGAATCAAATTGTCATCTGAAATCATTGAATACTATTCAACCAGTTTCTTTGAGGATGAAAGATTGCGATCGGATATCTGGGGATCGATAGAATGGATTAGAACTATTGATATCTTTGAACGATATCTTCCTCCTTCACCAGCCTCTGTCCATGATATCGGAGGTGGAACCGGTGCTTACTCCGGTTGGTTGCTTGAAAAAGGTTATTCGGTCACTTTTATTGATTTAGTGCCTAAGCATGTTGAGATGGCGACAAAAAAAATGCGTGGGATTGCCGAACCGGAAAAGTTTAGCTCTATGATAGGTGATGCCTGTAACCTCGATGTTGCGGACAATTCAACAGACATAGTTCTACTTATGGGGCCTCTCTATCACCTGCAGGAAAAAAACAAACGCCAGCGTGCATTGAAAGAGGCCTTTAGGATATTGAAACCGGGAGGTTGTTTGTTTTGTGCAATCATATCAAAATTTGCTTCATTCCTTGATGGACTCAATAGCGGATATATTCACGACCCCGATTTCAGGACCATCATCAAAGGAGACCTTAAAAGCAGTTGTCACAACAACCATACTAACAAGCAGGAATATTTTACCACCGCATACTTTCAGCATCCTGATGAATTGAACGATGAAATGCTAACCACAGGTTTTACTAAGTTAAAAATGATTGGTATAGAAGGTACATTATGGGCATCTATGGATTTAGATGCTTTGAAGAAAGATGCAAAGGCTTGGAAGACAGCTATTGATTTTATGAGAACGATAGAAAGTGACAGAAGTATTATCGGTGCAAGTCCTCACATAATGGGGATTGGGATAAAACCTGATTCATTATGACAACCAAAGCTCGGCAATTGACTGCAGTGGACTGCAATCGCGGCTGTTGGATCATACTTTACCGGTGTTTTAAGATCGTCCTACACAAGACAAGGTTCTTTGAAGCCGGTCGTTTGTACTCAAAGAGTTTTTTTTAAATTGGGATAGCAGACAATCAAATGGAAACCAAACCGTTTAACGAAAAGCTTAAATATCTGAAAAGTATCATTAAAACAGAATCAAAATATAAGGAATCGATTAAGCTATCTCTTTATCTGCACTCGTCGGTTCATGTCTCCCAAATGAGTGGAATAAACGAACGAACCTATGAGGATGATTTGTGGGACG
>JAKSDL010000310.1 GCA_022360105.1 Pseudomonadota bacterium | reverse complement strand
ATAGCAAAGACATTCATCAGTTATATGATAAATTGATGAAACTCTGCTATCTGACACCCCTCACCCAAAAGATAATCCATCTTGGTATTCATCTGTTTAATGCCCGGGGCAAATACGGTTTGTGGTGGGTAAAACAGCAACTGATCAAACACCCACCACAAATTTGATTATCGACATGGCTTCAATCCTTAGGGTTCTTCCTTTGCTTCTATTTTTCTCGTTAGACAATTCCGGCAGTTTAGCTTTGAATTTCAAAGAACCAACCACAGGAATGGAATTTGTTTTTATTAAAGGTGGATGTTTTGAAATGGGCGACATATTCGATGAAGGAGAACCTGATGAATCTCCTGTTCACGAAGTCTGTCTGGATGATTTTTATTTGGGGAAGTTCGAAGTTACACAAAGGCAATGGCAATTGCTAATGAATAACAATCCTTCTGCCTACAAGCTTGGTGATGAGTATCCTGTTGAATGGATTAGCTGGGGAGAAGCCAATGCTTACATTGAAAAGCTTAATCAATTGGGCGATGAAAAATTTCGATTACCAACCGAAGCAGAATGGGAATTTGCTTGTCGTGCCAGAGGTAGACGTTTACGTTACGGGACTAAGACAGGTGAATTGGATCAATCACTAGCCAATTATGGCAGCGGCAATTGGGGTGAAGGTGATAAACGCGATGGTCACAAATTCACTGCTCCGGTAGGTAGCTATCCGCCCAATGCTTTGGGTTTGTATGATATGTCCGGGAATGTTTTTGAATGGGTCTCCGATTGGAAAAGCCTTAACGACAACTACTATGCTCGGAGTCCCAGAAAGAATCCACAAGGAGCAAAGCCCAGTGTCCGAAAAGTCGGTAGAGGAGGAGCCTGGAACTTTGGTTCAAGCCATCAACGCTGCACTAACCGCTTTAGCAATTGGCCGGATTTTCATTGTCTGAGTTATGGATTCCGAGTAGTTAAAATTCCCTAAATACACCTTCCTCCGTCCACCTCCAAGCAGACGCCAGTCAAAAATTCCGCTTCATCCGAACAAAGAAACAAGGCTGCACTCGCTATGTCTTGCGGCGTGGAAAGCCTACCCATAGGAATAGACGATTTAAATAATTCCAGCTTTTCGGGACTGTCTTCCCCCATAAACAATGGCAGCATACCTGTCCGCCCTGCAACAGGATTAATCGCGCAAACCCTTATATTCTCCGGAGCCAGTTCAATAGCCAAAGATCGTGTCATTGAAATGACCGCACCTTTTGAGCTGTTGTACCAAACCAATCCCGGGCGAGGTCTCACACCTGCTGTCGATGCTATATTGAGAATCACGCCTGATCGCTGTTTCCTGAAGATGGGAATGACAGCTTTGCAGGAAAGATAAATCGATTTGACATTAACCTGGAAAATCTTATCAAAAGTCGATTCCTCAACCTCCATTAGGGGGCAATTTCGATGAGTGAATCCGGCATTGTTCACGAATATATCGATGGTTCCGTATTCTGAGACTGTGCGTTGAACAAGGTTGTCCATCTCCTTTTTCCGGCTGACATCGGTATTAACAAACAAAGCACCCATTTCATCTGCCAGCTTTTGCCCTTCCTCTTCATTCAGATCAGCAATGACAACGTTGGCTCCCTCTTCCTTAAACCTTTCCGCCATACCTTTACCGAATCCGGAAGCCGCCCCGGTTATCACTGCTGTTTTTTTCTTTAATCTCATTCCTTAACTTTGCTTTAGTTTTTATGTACACAGTCCGGCTGAGAACTGGTTTGGACGAAGTCACGCAACGCATTGAGGACAAGCCAGTTCTCAGCCGGGCTATCTCATTTGTGCGAGAATTATTCAGTTTGAGATAGGTTTGGACGAAGTCACGCAACGTATTAAGAAAGGCCAACCCCCAGTCGGACTTATCGCCGAACTTATAAACATGACTAAATAATCTAAAGATTAACTACCCATGATACATTGCAATAGTCTTCAAAGTAGTAAATCCATATAAAGCTTCCATACCTTTTTCTCT
>JAKSDL010000198.1 GCA_022360105.1 Pseudomonadota bacterium | reverse complement strand
TGAGGGCATGCCTGCAAGGCAGGAACGTTGTTTTTTTCCTGAATCTTCTTGCGACCTTTTCTTACCAATTGGCTTAATGTAGGCATATGCTTTTCTTTGATTGCCGTTCTTCCTTTTCAATGCGTTTGGTCTTATGAGCCGTTAGATGCGTTTTTTAGTGCTAGCCCCAAGCTGTTGAATAACAAGCCATTGAACCGGAAGAAACTATTTTCTTCGTTTGTTGACGTAATCTGCAAATCCTAACAATCAAAAAAAATAATTGCAAGCGTTAATTTTTAAAAAATTGCAAAAAGCCAACCAACCAACCAAATGCCCGGATTTCTTAATAGGCTTGAATGACTATTGCTCGGCGGAACCTATTGTCAAAATCCGGATAAACATAATGTTAAAGAAAAGTAAAAAAGATTAATAAGGATCAAAATCTTTCTACAAAAAGCAGTAAATAAAACTGACGAATGAATGTGTTCAAAGCTGCTCTGGCAACTGAAATCAGAATAACTCTTGAAATTAAATAATTGTTCGGAATCAATCTTTAAGTTCTTCAAAGTCGCTCAATACTTGTGCCCACAGAACTGAGATGCTATAAATGTCGTGATTTATAAAAGTTAAATTAGAGATGAAGCGTTGCCGCTCCCATATTAGAAGGTAGGGGAAGGGTGCAAGAGAAATTTTAATCGGAAGCGACACTATTAAAATTAACAAGCTAAGCAGTGTTTAATTTTTGTAAATCTCATCATTTTCCCAAGTGAAAGGTTTTTTGCCTTTATTTGCCTTATGTTAATCCTGTTTGGAGGGTGTTAAATGACATGGCTTTGGAGTTTCATTAGCTCTTCGATCGGAAAAAAGCTTCTGATGGCATTATCAGGGCTTTTTTTCTGCTTGTTCCTGCTGGTTCATATGGCAGGAAACGTGACTTTATTTATAGGAGCTGATGCTTTTAATACATATGCCGCGACTTTGGCAGCTATGCCTATTACCCCGGTACTTGAAGTACTGATGGTAGTTTTGTTTCTTGTGCATATATATACGTCTGCAACACTGACGTTGGAAAATAGGGCTGCACGTCCTGAAAAGTATGCAATGGACGTATCAGCCGGAAAGAGGACGTTCATGTCCTCAAATATGTTTGTCACCGGTTCAATTGTTCTAGCCTTTGTAGTTCTGCACCTGTGGCATTTCAAATTCGGTGACTGGTCCCACGACCCGAATGCAACAAATACTATGTATGCTTTGGTAGCCAGTTCATATGCGCAGTTCGCCTGGTCCTTTATATACGTGGTTGCAGTTATCGTTCTTGGTTTTCACCTCAATCATGCATTCCAGAGTGCATTTCAGACATTGGGTTTGAACCATAAAAAATATACTCCGTTTATTCAAAAGCTGGGTACTTTGTATTCAATCGTAATCGCATTGGGATTTGCTTCATTTCCAGTGTATTTCTTTCTTACACAACTAAGTGCGGGTGGTTAAATGACAGTTTTAGATTCAAAGGTTCCCGAGGGTTCGCTGGAAGGAAAATGGGATAAGCATAAGTTTGATTTAAAATTGGTCAACCCAGCGAATAAAAGGAAATATTCAGTTATCGTAGTAGGTACTGGTCTGGCCGGAGCTTCTGCAGCCGCATCGCTGGCAGAGCTGGGCTACGAAGTGCTCAATTTCTGTTTTCAGGACAGTCCCCGAAGAGCTCACAGTATTGCAGCTCAAGGTGGTATCAACGCTGCTAAGAATTATCCTAATGATGGTGACAGCGTCTTCAGACTTTTTTATGACACAATCAAAGGTGGTGATTTTAGAGCAAGAGAAGCTAATGTGTATCGATTGGCTCAAGTAGCCAACAATATTATTGATCAATGTGTTGCCCAGGGCGTTCCTTTCGCCAGAGACTATGGCGGACTGCTGGATAACCGGTCATTCGGTGGTGCCCAGGTATCCAGGACATTTTATGCTCGAGGACAGACAGGTCAGCAGCTTCTGCTTGGAGCCTATAGTGCATTAAGTCGCCAGATTGGCGAAGGTGCCGTGAAGATGTTCAACCGACGTGAAATGTTGGAACTGGCAATTATCGAAGGTAAGGCACGTGGAATTGTTTGCCGAAACCTGGTTAACGGTGAAATCGAATCCTACACAGCAGATGCAGTTGTTCTGGCTACCGGTGGATACGGTAACGTATTCTATCTTTCAACTAACGCCATGAACAGTAACGTGACTGCAGCCTGGAGAGCAGCCAAACGTGGTGCTTACATGGCGAATCCATGTTTTACACAGATTCATCCAACCTGTATTCCGGTTTCCGGCGATCATCAGTCCAAACTGACTCTGATGAGTGAAAGTTTGAGAAACGACGGTCGAGTCTGGGTTCCCAAGAAGAAGGGCGATACCAGATCACCAGCACAGATTCCGGAAAATGAACGCTATTATTATCTGGAAGAAAAATACCCTTCATTCGGTAACCTGGTGCCTCGTGATGTGGCTTCCAGAAATGCTAAGATTGTCTGTGACGAAGGTTACGGTGTTGGAGCAACAGGTCAGGCGGTATATCTTGACTTTGCCGATGCCATCAAGCGGATGGGTAAGGATGTTGTTGCTGCTAAATATGGTAACCTTTTCGATATGTATCATCATATTACCGATGAGAATCCGTACGAAGTACCGATGAAGATCTATCCTGCGATTCACTATACAATGGGTGGACTTTGGGTTGATTATAACCTGATGAGTAATATTCCCGGTCTGTTTGTACTG
Source organism: Pseudomonadota bacterium (assembly GCA_022360105.1). The sequence goes on along the minus strand of JAKSDL010000198.1, from coordinate 1,637 downwards.
GGTGAAGCTAACTTCTCGGATCACGGTGCCAACCGATTGGGTGCCAGTGCTTTGATGCAGGGTCTGGCTGACGGATATTTCGTGATTCCTTACACCATTGGCGGTTATTTCAACGCTGTTGATCTGGAAAATGTATCCACAGATCATTCGGTGGTTAAAGATCTGGAAAAAGAAGTTACAGATAAGACCAACAAGCTTCTTAATATCAAAGGTGAAAAATCCGTTGATGATTTCCACAAGCAATTGGGTAAAATCATGTGGGATAAGTGCGGTATGGCAAGAAATGCAGCCGGACTTAAGGAAGCGAAAGAGCAAATCCCGAAAATCAGGGAAGAATTCTGGAAGAACGTTAAAGTGCCGGGATCAAACGGCGAATTCAACCAGGAAATCGAAAAAGCCGGCAGAGTGGCTGATTTCCTTGAGTTTGGCGAGTTGATGATTGATGATGCACTGCACAGGGAAGAATCCTGTGGTGGACACTTTAGAGAAGAACACCAGACAGAAGAAGGTGAAGCCAAGCGGAACGACGAGGAGTTTTCCTACGTAGCCGCCTGGGAATTCAAGGGTGTCGGCGAACAACCAGTTCTTCACAAAGAACCTCTAAAATTTGAAAACGTAGAATTAACCCAACGAAGCTATAAATAGGAGGTATTTCGGTGAATTTGACTCTTAAAATCTGGCGCCAAGCGAACGCTCAAACCAAAGGTAAGTTGGTGACATACCAGATCAGCGATATATCGCCGGATATGTCCTTTTTGGAAATGCTTGATGTGTTGAATCAACAGATCATCCTCAAAGGTGAAGATCCGGTTGCGTTCGATAATGATTGTAGGGAAGGTATCTGCGGGATGTGCAGTCTTTATATCAACGGTCGGGCTCATGGTGCTCAAACAGAAGCGACTGTTTGTCAGCTTCATATGAGAAGCTTTAGCGATGGCGACACTATCGTTATAGAACCATGGCGAGCCAAGGCTTTTCCGGTGATTAAAGACCTCGTAGTTGATCGTTCTGCATTTGATAAGATCATCCAGGCGGGTGGTTTCGTTTCAGCAAAAACAGGTGCTCCCCAGGACGCTAATGCTCTTCCGATTCCGAAGAGAAATGCGGATCTGGCCATGGATGCTGCAGCGTGTATCGGTTGCGGCGCTTGCGTTGCTTCCTGTAAAAATGCTTCTGCCATGCTGTTTACCAGTGCAAAGATTTCTCAACTGGCTCTACTGCCTCAAGGTGAAGCTGAAAGAGACAGGCGAGCATTGGCAATGGTTAAGGCCATGGACGATGCAGGTTTTGGTAACTGCACCAACGAAGCGGAATGCGAAGCTGAATGCCCCAAAGCTATCAAAATAACCAACATCGCAAGGTTATTCAGAGAATACTACAGGGCAACCGTCATTTCGGAAGAATTCAAACCGTAGGTAAGAAGGCGTAAACGTCTTTCTAGCTAAAAAACAAAAAGGGGACTGTTGTTTTGCACAGCAGTCCCCTTTTTTTATTTCAGATGTTAGATTGATGATTTTAGATTTTCTATAAGGAGAAAGCTTCGCTTTCATTAAAAAAATATAGAATTGGCGAGGCCACTTACTATGAATTTGAAATCTAAAATGTAGTGTGCTCTTCGTGGTGCAACAAAAAGGTAT
>JAKSDL010000002.1 GCA_022360105.1 Pseudomonadota bacterium | reverse complement strand
TGTCGAGGGCATCCGGGGTAAACCGTTGTCCATCGAAAAAGAGAGCATGATCCAGATGATCGGTTTTGTAGCCTTTATCGCTCTGGCCATCCTACTGACCTACCGTGATCTCACCCGAATATTTGGTGGAGGGTGATATGCCACGGAAGAAAACACAGGCGGTCAAGGTCGGCCGGCTGAAAATCGGTGGCCATCATCCCATCGCTGTGCAGTCCATGACCAATACCGATACCAAGGATGTCGAAAAGACGATGGCTCAAATCCGGCGGTTGGAAAATGCCGGGTGTGAAATCATCAGAATGTCGGTCTATGATGAGGAGTGCGCCAAAGCAGTAGCGAAAATAAAACAGAGCACACAGACACCGCTGGTGGCCGATATCCACTTTGACTATCGTCTAGCCATCCTATCGATGGAAAACGGTGTGGACAAGGTGCGCATCAATCCCGGCAATATCGGATCCCGGGGCCGGGTCAAAGCAGTGGTGGACTGTGCCAAATCGCACCATGTGCCCCTAAGAATCGGTGCCAATGCCGGGTCGTTATCTAAGGATATGGTATCAAAGCATGGCCGGAGTGCAAAAGCCATGGTGGAAAGCGTCAGGGAGCAGATCGAGCTACTGGAGAGTATGAACTTTTATGATATCGTCGTCTCCCTCAAGGCATCGGATGTCAAAAAAACCGTAGAGGCGTGTACACTATTTGCCAGTGAGTATGATTACCCTCAGCACATCGGCGTGACAGAGGCGGGCAGCGGCAGATCAGGACTGATCAAATCAAGCATCGGTATCGGCACACTGCTCCAAAGGGGCATCGGCGATACATTTCGGGTCTCACTGTCAGGCGATCCGGTGGAAGAGGTCTATGCGGCATGGGATATCCTCAGAGCAGTCGGTCTAAGACGACGGGGAATCGAGATCATCTCCTGTCCGACCTGTGCAAGGTGCGGTGTGGATGTGGAACATCTGGCTAACCAAATCAATGAGCAATACAAGGATGTGGATACCCCGCTCAAGGTGGCTGTGATGGGCTGTGCAGTGAATGGTCCGGGCGAAGCCAGTGAAGCGGATATCGGTATCGCCGGCGGCGGTGAGTATTCCCTGATCTTTAAACAGG
>JAKSDL010000005.1 GCA_022360105.1 Pseudomonadota bacterium | reverse complement strand
CGCAATCACCCAGAAAGCTTTTGAAATAGTCCAGGCTTAAATCTTCTGCCAACTGTTCAAAGTCCGGTTCGCTGGAAGTCAACCTGTTTTTGACAAACTTGGACAGAATTATTTTCCAAAACATCAAACATTCTCAAAAAAAGAAGACACTTCGATATTATCGCTTGGAAAATCCACACGAAACGTATTTTAAGAAACCAACCTTGGACGGTTTGGTTGTCATGCAGGGTGTTCTCTTTTTTGAAGCAACTGTTTTGGTGGATGATGATGAACAACCGGTCGTCAAACTTCCGAACATAACTAGCGAAAGCAAGGTGATAAAAGTTATGATGTTCTTTTTCATTGTTCTTCTCCGTTTAAATGGTGTGCGAGTTATTTTTTTTACTGGTGGATGACTAACTGGTGGTAACACATGCGGTTACTTCATTTCCTTATAACCGAGCCAATTTCATCTTGCGAAGAAGGTGTCTTTGGTAGAATACTATTTCGGTTTTTAACGATTTCAACTATTCGCAATTGACAGTTAGAATCTATCGCACGAATTGCGAGCTTTCTATAATATGAGGAGAAAAAATTATAGAATTCGTTATCAATGACAAGTTCGATTCTGCTAAAGGTGTGCCACGGGGTGTTTTAGGCTTATCTGCCTGAAATAATGAGGGTAATCATGCTATTGTCGTTTGATAACTCCCGTGACAAACGTCACGGAGATGGGGGTAGGAAAGTCTTTCGAACTCTTATGCGGAGGCGATTGAGTTGATTTTGACAAAAGTCCCGGAGTGACTTTTGTCACCGGTTTTTTATTCTTCCAAGTCGGAACTGTCAGTTCTTTTCAACAGCTTGCTAAGTCCGGAACGGGAAATCCCCAGCATCTGGGCGGCAATTGATATGTTGCCCTTGCTTCTTTCCATAGCCTCTCCCACCAATAACATTCGGGCTTCTTTAAGTGTTGGGATTTGGTCAAAAACATCAAAGCGTGTGGGGGATTTTTCCACTGGAGTTTGTTTTGGATCAGAAGGATTACGGTGTTTTTCTATATGGTCTTTAATGCGATCCAGGGAAAGCACTTTTGACTGATGGTGGCTGACAGCATCAAACAAAATAGATTGCAATTCTCGAATGTTACCCGGGAAATGGTAGGTTGTCAGCAATGGCATCAACTCTTTGGGCGGTGTTGGTTTTTTCTTGCCCAGTGTTTTTGCTGCCTCTTCCAGAAAATGATCAACCAAAATCGGCAGGTCATCAAAGCGTTCGTTTAAATTGGGAAGGTGTATTTGATGGGTTTGGAGCCTGTAATAAAGATCGGTTCGAAACTCTCCTTTTTCTCTTAAGGACTGCAAGTCCTGGTTGGTTGCCGTTACAATTCTTGCTGTGGATTCCTTTGGCATGTCTGAGCCGACCGGAAAAAATTCGCCGTCTTCCAGCAACCTCAGCAGTTTAATCTGGCTGGCCATGTTTAAATCGCCAATTTCATCCAAAAAGAGAGTTCCACCGGCTGCACGTTCGATTAAGCCTTGTCTGTTTGAATCGGCCCCGGTGAATGCTCCTTTGACATGGCCGAACAAGGTGTCTGAAAACAAATTGTCATCCAGCCCGGCAATGTTTACGGAAACAAAAGGGGAATCGGGTCTGCTCAATTTGTGAACCGCCTTTGCCATTGCTTCCTTTCCCACCCCTGAAGCTCCTGTAATCAGAACGGATTTATTGGAGCGGGATATGGCTTCTACGTATTGGAAAATGGAACGAATGGATTTATTGTTGGTTATAATATCGACAAACGCTTCCGGATGGCGCAGTTCATCATTGAGAACGAGTTGCTTGAAGGTTTGAAATTCTGTTTTTTCCTCCTGCCTTTCAATAGCTCTTTTGACGGTAGTCACCAGTCGCTGTTCCTCCACCGGTTTCATTAAATAGTCAAAAGCTCCCAGTTTCATGCAGGACACGGCGGTGTTGATATCATTCAATCCGGTTAAAACCATAACCTCCAGCTCAGGTTGGGATTGCTTGATCTGCTCAAGAAGTTCTTTCCCGGTTATATGCGGCATCATCAGATCCAGCAGGACAATCAAAAACTTCTGTTTTTCGATCAGAGACATCACCTCGCGGCTATCGTGACAAGTTACAATGTTATTGATGCCATGAGTCTCGAACATGAAGCAACTACCTTCCAGTATCTCTTTCTCATCATCGACCAGGAGAATTGGTTGTTCCGGGTATAGTATGTCTTCCATAAATCAAACCTTGTGCAGATTTCAGGTAAAAAGTTTGGCAGAAAGTTTTGGCAGTTCTGTTTTGCTGATTTCCTGCCTTTCAAGCGGCAGCACGATTGTCGCTTTTGTCCCTTTTTTTTCACCGGGCGAGAAGGTCATTTTTCCTTCATGTTCCAGGATTATTTTTGACGAAATGGCTAATCCCAGGCCGATGCCGCCAATATCTCGTTTGGTTGTAAAAAAAAGATCAGTTACCCGATCCAATTGTTCATCGGGTATTCCGGGGCCTTCATCTTCAACGGTGAAAATGATGGTGTTTTCAATGTCATTGTAAGAGGTAGAGATAAATATGCCTTCATCAGGCGAGGTCAAAGCCTGGCAGGCATTCTGAACCAGGTTGATTATTACCTGCTCAAGTTGTTGGTAGTGCCCTTTAATAAAAGGCAAATCTTTTCCGTAGTCTACTCGAAAGGCTGTGGTTGATTTTTTGATCAGGTTCTCAAGCAGGGTCAGGGCTGACTCTACCACGCTGTTAAACTGTATCGACTCCACACGTTCCGAGGGATACTCCCTGATATACTCCCTAAGCTCTTCCACAATATTTTTTATACGCTGGGAACCGGACATCAAGTTATCAAATATTGTGGGTAGCCGCTGCTTCATTTGTGAATAATTCATGCCCGCCAGTCTGAAATCTCCATACTCGGCGCTATATTTCTCAAGAATCGGCATGACTTCATCGCAAACCCGCTTTAACGGTGAAATGTGTGACATGATGAATTGATTGGGATTGTTTATTTCATGAGCAACACCTGCGACCAGAATTCCCAACGATATCATCTTGTCGGCCTTAACCAGTTGTTGCTCTCTTACTTTTTCCTTTTTTCTGATTTCCAGTTCTTCAGTAATGTCTTCAAGGGTACCAAGCATGCCAATGACGTCGCCTCCGGTATTTAATAGCGGCGTTTTGGTTGTATTGGTCCAGGCCGTACTGCCATCAGCCAGCAATAATTGCTCAATAATGTGCGATTCGGATTTGTTGTTATCCATCACTTGCTGATCGAGTTGAATAAACGATTCAGCCTGTTCTTCGGTCCAGGGGAGATCACGATCCGTCTTACCGATGATGTCTTCCGGTGAATTGACCCCGGCGATTTTGGCAAAATTTCTGTTGCAGCCCTGGTAAACCGATTGCCGGTCTTTCCAGAAAATCGAATGGGGAATGGTGTTGAACACAAGATGAAGTTTTTGTCGGGAGTCGCGCAGTTCTTCTTCAATTTTTTTTCGTTCTGTTATTTCCTGGTTGAGCTCCAGATTTTTGTCCTGAAGCTGCCGGGTTCGCTCTTGTATACGAATTTCCAATTCATCGTAGGCTTTTTTCAGCTTTTGGGAGGCAAGCTTGATTTCGGTAATATTGGTTATAGCTGCCAGGATTCTATTTTCCAGAGGAATGGCATTGATTTCAAAGAACATTTCCTCTTCCTCCTTTGAAAGCATCACAATTTCCAGTCCTTGTACCTCACCGCCGGTTTTTAATTTCTCAAAAGCATCTACCAGTTTCTTATGGTATTCAGGGACTACCAGGCCGGCTTCCAGGTAGTGTTTTCCTACCAGGTCGCTGGCGGCAAAACCGGCTTCGGTTTCCACCCGTTGGTTGACGAAGTTAATAATCCCTGCATCATTAATCTCCATAACAACCGTCGGGATGTTTTCAATCAATCCAAAAAAACGTTTTCTTTCCTGAATCAACAATTGTTCGTTTTCAATGCGATCGGTGATGTCATAGGCAACCCCTAACAGCGAGATCGTTTTGTCGTATTCGTCCTTGAAAACAGTGGAATTAGTGTCATACCACCGCCATAATCCATCTTTGCGTTTGATTCGAAAAGTGCTCTCCGTCTGTTTCACATTGGAGTTTAGAGTCGACTGAAGAGTTTCCCATGAACCTTTGATATCATCCTCATGTAAAAACAAGGTGAAAGGTTGTCCGATTATTTCCTCGGGGTCATGCCCAAGTGCTTCGGTCCAGGTGGGGGAAACGTAAGTGACAATACCGTCCGGTGAAATGGTGTAGATGATATTGTTGGATTGCTCCACATAGGCTTGATATTTTTTAATATTGGTTTCCAGTGCCAGATTTCTTCTATGTTCCCTGATCTGCCGAGAAATGATCTGAATAAGTTCCTGTAAAATGGACACATCAAATTCGTTCCATTCCCTTATCGATTCCTGATCGCAAAAGGAGACAAACCGGGTGGGTTCACCAATTTCATCTCTGAAGGGAACCATGAGGATAGACTTGTCTCCTGTCTGCTCCATGTTTTGCTGAATTTGCAGTTTGTATTCAGGTGTCAGATCGCTTGGAATTTCTATTTTTTCCTGCTGAAAACAAAGTTTAGCAAAATCGGTCGAAATCAGGATCGATTCGATGGACATGATGCCCGGTTTAACCCAGCATACTACTTGCCTGAATATATCTTCGGATGGCAGAAGTTCGTTATAAGTGACTTTGGAAACATCTACCACCTTTCCAGTCATATCCAGCAAATGATTGATCAGATCCAATTCGGAGCCTTTTTCACCAGCGGCAATTTTCCATAAGTCAGCTTTTAGCCCATTGTATTTAATCTGACGCATTAACTCCGTTTCCATCCTTTCTACATCGGACAGATCCTGTTGGAGCCTTTCTGCCAGATCCTTAAAGGAAAGAGAGGCAAGAGTTTCGTTATACAGATTGGGTATCAGGGCCATGGTTTACCTAGCTCAAAGCTTCTTCAACGAAATCCAGACGATCCTGCCCCCAAAACATCTCCTCACCGACAAACATAGTTGGTGCCCCAAATGCCCCTCTTTGAACCGCCTCCTCAGTATTTGAACGCAATTCGTCCTTGATTTCCTGGCGGGAAACTGCCTCTCTGAATTCATCGGGATTTATGGAAAGCTCACTTAAAAGCTTATCAACTTCCTTTTCATCGGCCAGATTTTTCTTTTCAGCCCAGACTGCTTTGAACATGGCATCAGAATACGGTCTCAGGTCTCCGTGCTTTTGGAGCCAGATGGCACCGCGCATCAGATCGACTGTTTTAAACGGAAAATTCGGATTAAGGGCAAAAGAAAGGTTGTATCTTTTGGCAAAGCGGTTCAAATCATCAATCAGCCATTTGCCTTTGGCTGGAATGGAAATCGGGGAGCTGTTTCCTGTTGCATGGAATACACCTCCGAGCAGAAAGGGCCGGTAAACAATCTCCGCCCCTGTTCGTTCAACAATATCTGGAAGGATCATATGAGCAAAATAGGTTGCCGGGCTGATATAATCGAAAAAGAACTCTACTTTTTTAGCCATGAATTCTCCTTATGAATCATTAACCTGTTGATGGGTCGACAGATAGACGCTGAAGCTGTTTCCTCTAAGTTTGGTGTCTCCAAATTCTTGCTGTTGCCGGGGTTAAACAAGAAATTAGGCAATTCAAATCATCGAGGTGAAACGTGAGTAAAAACCTACCAAATAAACAAGTGTCCGTCATCCTCACCTAAGAATAGGGTGCACTAAAAAAGCTTTGGATGGTCTATGAATTCGACATGTTGGAAAGCATCAAGAGGTCTCAAACAATCTCAAAATGAAGAGAGGATGTTGCAGTCGATCATCGGTTTTTGAATGACCCTGGTTGCCGATTCCAAAAATCGTTTAAAACAACCCTGAGCGATTCGCTGTTTCTGATGATATGTTGCTGATTCCACTCAGGTGGAAACAGTTTTCTATACAATCTGTTTCCGAACCTGTCATCAATTAACAATAAGCTTCCTTTATCTGTTTCGGTGCGAATCAGTCTGCCGGCCGCCTGCAGAACTTTGTTCATGCCAGGGTAGGTATAAGCGTAGTGAAATCCGTTTGTGGAATGTTGATCATGGTAATGCCGAATCAGGTTTCTTTCCAGGTTAACCTGGGGCAACCCGACACCAACAATGGCGGTGCCTGTCAACTTTTCTCCGGGAAGATCAATACTTTCTCCAAAGATCCCACCCATTACTACAAATCCAGCCAGTGGGTCTTCGCGATCATCCTTGAATTCTTTAATAAAGGCTTCCCGCTCTTCCTCCCGCATATAGGTCTGCTGCCGAATCAGTGTCATATTATCAATCAAGTCCAGACAGCGATGAAATACTTCTTCCAGATATTTGTAAGAGGGAAAAAACACCAGGTAATTCCCATGCTTTTGCTGAAGATAGATAGAAAGGTACTCCGCAATGGGATCATAAGTCACGTCCCGATCTCGATACCGGGTGGAGATATTGTCAACAAGGCAAAGGCACCTGTGTGACGGCGGAAAAGGAGATGGCAGTCGGATGGATCTGTCATCCTGTGATCCTCCCAACAGGTTTGTGAAGTAATCAGCAGGTGTAAGAGTGGCTGAAAAGAAAACAGTTGCAAGGCCTTTGGTTAGTTTTTGACTGATCATTTGGGCAGCATCCAGACAGTGTAATTTCACGGTAAGGTCGCTTTGCTTGCGATACATGACCACAGCGAACGAGTCTGATTCCTTGCGAATCTGATTGATCTTTAAAAAGAAAGATACCTGGTAATACAACTCCAGCAGATGATCTCGAAAAGGTAGGAAATTCTTGGTGGTCAGCAGGGATTCTGCGGGTTCCAGAAAATCGATCAGATAATCAATTAAATCGTCAGAAATTTCCCTGGTCGCTATTTCATTTGAATGGTCAGCAAAACCGTTTTTTCTGATGGAAAGCAGGCAACTATCCAAGGTGGCAAGGCATTGGTGCAGTTCACCATAGTTCTTTTTATCCACCAGCCGTTTGCAAACCAGGAAATCTTTTTTTTCCAATGAAGCAGAATACATGTCTCTGGAGCGTTCCACCAGGTTGTGTGCTTCATCTACCAGGTAGACAAACGGCATTTTTGAGTCGGAATCGTACCTTGCCAGCTGAATTCTGGGATCAAAGAAATAGTTGTAATCGCAAATTACACAATCGGAGATAACTGAAAGATCCAGTGAGAGTTCAAAAGGACAGACTTTGTGCTTGCGCGCACAGGCTTCAATGTTCATTTTGTTAAAATGATCTTCCTGAAACAGATCCCGTACTGCTGCATTTATTTTTCCAAAGTAATTGAAAAGATATTCACAATATTCCGGATTGCAGACCATTTCATCCTGCAGGCAAGTTTTTTCTTTGGCGGTAATTACAATGGATTTTAAGCGCAGTCCGTTTTTTCGAAGCAGGTCTAACACCAATTCCGGTGCCTCCCTGGTGGTTGTTCGAGCGGTAAGATAAAAAACCTTGGAACAGACTCCTGCGCCTATGGCTTGAATAGATGGGAAAAGAACAGAGATGGTTTTTCCAAGTCCCGTCGGAGCCTGGACAAACAAATTGTAATGACCTGAAACAGCCTGGTTTACTTCTTCAATGAATATGTCCTGTCCTTGTCGATATGATTGAAAAGGAAATGTCATGGACTCGATGGAGGCATTTCTAATTTTCTGCCAGTCATAAAGCTCACGAATGCTGTCCAGATAAGCGTCAACCGAATCATAAAAATACTCCTCCAGTTCTTTTATTTTAAATGTGACGGAAAAGGTTTTGGTTTTGGTGGATTTAAGCTGGTAATAGGTTAGATCGACGATGATAGTATTCAGTTTGAAGGTATGCGCAAATAGAAAACCATAGATTTTGGCCTGAGCAAAATGTAGACCGTCCTCCCTTAATTCCATTTCCTCCAACGATTTATGGGTCGTTTTTATCTCCTCCACCGTAAAGGTACTTTTCTGCTTGTAAACACCGTCAATTCTGCCGTGAACCTCCAGGGTAAGACCTGATGAATGATCATCAATTTTATGAGATACCCTGACCTCCCTGCGATATCCATCACCTCTTCTATTTTGTAGGGCTTGATGACCAAGAGTTCCCTCAATCGCTCTTTTTGGACTTATAAAAGATCCCTTTCGGTCTCCCTGTTGCATAACCTGCTCAACCAATTCACGAACAGATATGCGCAGGCGGTTGTCTGTTAGTTTCAAATTGTTGTTTCTCAACTGATTCAAGCCCCTGTTAATCAAAAAATAAAATGGGTGTTCTACATCCGGTCATTTCATTTATTTGTTCGTAGTCAACATAATCTGTCAATCAAATCTCTGGGCAATGCCGGTTTTTGGCTTTTGTGGGGGGATCGCCGACTATTTCGTTGGCATAATAAAAATTTGTGATCATAGTTAAGAATTGTTATTTCCAGTTAATGAAGTATACTCAAAGTGAGTTGTATCGCATGAATTTCCTCCGTAATATAAAAATTCAATTGCCTTCTGATTCGAAAACAGGGTGGTGTGCCCGGCAAAATCGATACCGGAGTCGGTGGCACGCCATGAACCAACCTGCTCGCTTTTTTGGAATAGATCGCTTACCTGGTAAATGAAAAAGTAAATGGATAGTCATTCCCGGAGACCACTACGAATACTCGTAGTGGACAATGAACAGACCATTTTGGAAGTATTCACCGAAGTCTTGAGCCCGGCACAAGCCGATCGAGACGACTACTCCGATAGTCAGCACCCAGTGGGATCATCAAAGCATCGGTTTGCCGTTGTTACCAGTCGGCAGCCAACCACAGCCGTTCAGTTGGTTCGGGATTCTTTGTCGGAAGGAAATCCGTTTGCTGTTGCCTTTTTGGATATCAACATGGGAAGCGACAAAGACGGAATCTGGGTAGCCCGTGAGATCAGGAAGCTGGATGAAGAAATAGAAATCGTTATGATTACCGGGTATCCTGACGTAGATACGGAAGGAACCCTCAGTACAATCCGACCGTCACATAAAATTCTCTTTGTTCGCAAACCAATTTATCCGCAGGAGATCTTTCACTTCTCCGTTACACTTGCTGATAAATGGAAGACAGAAAAGGAATTGAAATCGATCAAAGAGGAGTTGGAACAGAAGGTGGAGCTTCGCGGTCGTGAACTGGAGCAGTTGAGCCAAGAGCTTAAGTCAGATGCCGAAGAGAGAAGATCGATTGAGGATGACTTGAAAAGACTTCGGCTCGCAATGGATTTATCAAGTGAATGTGTCTTTATTGTTGACCCTGACACAGGCAAGTTTTTGCAGGTTAACAAACGGGCGTGTGAGCAGTTGGGATACGAGTATGACGAATTACTTAATTTAAGGATTATCGATATTGAGGAATCGTTTGTCACCGAAGAGATATTCAGTGCTCGTATGGAACAAGTGCGCAAAAACCCGGATAAATTTCTTGTGGCACAGGGAAGGCACGTCAGGAAAGATGGGTCATCATATCCCGTGGAAGTGTCCGGTACGTTGAAATATATAGATAACAAGGGTTTTTTTCTGTTAACTGCAAAGGATGTGTCTCAATGGCAGCAGATAACAGATGAATTGACAGCGAACAAGGCCCACCTGGCGATGGCCCAGGAAATTGCCAATCTCGGTAGTTGGGAACTGGGGCTTAATGGTGAGGTGTTACACTGGTCGGACGAAAGCTTTCGGTTGTTTGGTTCCGAACCACAACCCCAGCCACCTGATCTTGATATGATTCAACAAAGAATTCATCCCGAAGATTTGGATGAGCTACTGGTGGCTGTAACTCAAGCAGTGGAAAAAAACGGAACTTTTGATTTCACCCATCGATTGATCATGGGCGATGGGGAAATTAAATATATCAGGGAACGGGGTAAGGTCTACTGCAATGAAGCAGGTAAGAAGATCAAAATAATCGGGACTGCCCAGGATGTTACGCGACGTAAACTTTTTGAAAATGAATTAAAAAGCCTGCGAAACCTGCTTAGCAATATCATCAATTCCATGCCTTCAATTCTAATCGGAGTGGATATAGAGGGCAGGATCACCCAATGGAACAAGACCGCGCAGGTGTTTACCGAAACATCACCCTTAAAAGCCCTGGGGAATCCACTGAGCGAAGTTTTTTCGGAGTTGTCGATTGTTGCTGATATGGCGCAACAAGCAATCCGAAAAAGCGAGACCCTGGTGGAATCCAAAGTACAGGTAAAATGGGGCGGCTTGAACCATCTTTTCAATATTACTGTTTATCCGCTGATTAACGATGAAGTGGAAGGCGCTGTTATTTTAGTGGAAGACGTGACGGAGCGGGTCCGCATGGAAGAGATCATGCTGCAGACCGAGAAAATGTTTACGGTGGGGGGTTTGGCTGCCGGTATGGCCCATGAAATTAACAACCCTCTGGCAGGGATTATTCAAAATCTTCAAGTCATTCGTAACAGATTATCCGTCGACTTGCCTAAAAATGCGGCAATTGCCGAAAAAGCAGGTACGACAATCGAAAAAATCGAAGAGTATTTTAAGCAGCGTAAACTTGATAACACCATCGAAAAAGTTCTGGAAGCCGGGCACAGGGCAGCGAAAATAGTAGAGAATATGCTGAATTTCAGTTACAAGGCCGGTACGCTGTATTCCAAACATGACCTGGCGGATTTGCTGGATAAAACCATTGAGTTGGCATACAACGAATATGATCTGAAACAACGATTCGATTTTAAAAAGATAAAAATTGTGAGGGAGTACAACACTGAGGTCTCAAAGGTCCCTTGTGAGGCGAACACCATTCAGCAGGTTTTCTTCAATATCCTGAAAAACGGCGCCCAGGCTATGGCGGAAAACCTTGGTAATAATCCCAATCCCAGTTTTCTTTTAAAAGTCATACCGGATCAGGATTTTGTTCGTGTGGAGATTGAGGATAACGGGCCTGGTATGGATGAACAGACCCAAAAGAGGATTTTTGAACCTTTTTTTACCACCAAGGAATTGGGGGTGGGAACAGGTTTAGGTCTGGCGGTTTCCTATTTCATCATTACAGAGAATCACGGGGGAACTATTTCTGTGGCCTCCAAACCAGGCCAGGGAGCAGTCTTTGTGATCCGCCTGCCCGTTTGAAGGTTCCATTTTCAAGAGTATCATCAAGCAGGTTTGTATACCTCCCAAGTAGAGGAGACGATGGTTTTCAGGTCGCTGAACTTGGGCTTCCATTTTAACAATTTCTCGGCTTTATCTGCTGTGGAATAAAGCTCTGCAGGATCACCAGGTCTTCTCTCTGCGAATTCATGCTTAATCGCTTTACCTGAAATCTTCTCAGCCATTTTGATGACATCGAGTACTGAGTGCCCAGTGCCTGTCCCCAGGTTTACCGCCAATGACTCTCCTTTCTTGTGCACAAGGTTGAAAGCTTTGAGGTGGGCATCCGCAAGATCCGTTACATGAATATAATCCCTAATACCGGTTCCATCCGAGGTAGGATAGTCATTGCCGTAGACATCCACTTTTTCTCTCAAGCCAATGGCTGCTTCCATGACAATGGGAATCAGATTAGCCGGCTTTTGTTCCAGGCCCTTGATCCGTCCTTCGGTATCATAACCAGCCGCATTGAAATAACGCAGGCTGGCATAGTGAATTCCTTTTAGCCGAAAAAACCAATCTAAAAATCTTTCTATCTCCAATTTGGTAAAGCCATAGAAATTGACAGGTTCCAGGGGATGTTTTTCATCAAGGGGCAGGTATCTGGGCAGGCCGTAAACAGCGGCTGAAGATGAGAATATCAAAACTTTTGTTTTCGAATTGGAAAGTGCTTCCAGCAGGTTCATGGTACCGTTGATATTTTGATAAGCATATTGTTCGGGTACAATCATGGATTCACCGGCGGCCTTTAATGCAGCTAAATGGATGACACCGTCGTATGGTTTTTTGAAAACCTCGTTAAGTGCAACACGATCCTGAAGATCCGCATGGATAAATTTTGCTTCATCAAAAAGATTGATCTGCCTACCCGAGCTTAAGTTATCCAGAACAGTGACATCAAATCCGGCATTGAGAAAGGAAAGTACGACATGACTACCGATATAGCCGGCCCCGCCGATTACAAGAATTGATTTCATAATGATGTTGAGTGATGAGTTTGTTATACAGATATCCTGCCTTTAAATCTCCTCTTCAAGTGAAAACCTTTAATCGCTAAAAGTATCAAAAGAGTCCGCATTCATCAACTGCATCCGGATTAAAAAGATTAACGGCCTGCTTTTCAAACGGATGAAATTAATCTTCCTAATAGAAAAGCAACTGACCAATACGCAAGCCCTGTTTTGACTATCAGCATGACTTATTGTTCAATCGCAAAATTCAGATGAATTTAAATAAAGCTTGAGATTAAAGACATTAGGCTGTATCATCCTGTTGATTCGCAGTGATATTTTTTGGGAACGATCGCACAGGACGAAGTATGACTGGTGATCGAAGACAACCGACTGTCTGAGGGAGGGAACAAATAAAATGAAAAAGGAACTAGCGACGTTGGTTCAAATGGCAGGTACAGCCTTGGAAAACGAGGATAAAAACATTCGAGCAGCGGTAAATAGCAATAAAAAAGCTTATGAAAATGAAGATGGCGGCATACTTAGGATTGAGAACGAAAGTTTTTATCATTATATTATTTTGAGGTCACTTTTCCGACATTGTCCTTTTGCCGTTTTTACAAAGCAAAACACACAAGACCTGGTTCTGAACCATCCGGGAGAATCGCAACATCCGTTTGCAGTGGTCGAAATGAAGCACTGGATAAAGACAAGGGAAGCATCTGCTGTCTCAGGTTTAAAGGAAGATATTGAAAAATTGAGAGCTGAGACTGCCGAAAATAAATTAATGATGCTTTTTGTTAACAATCCAAAACAGGAGATTGACACAAACATCGAATTGCTCTCCGATAAGTTGAGCGCCACGGCTGAAGTAAAAGACGATTTTTGGTCGAGCTACAGATTTTCCACGGTGGATAGGGAAGGCAAGGAAATGGAGTTCTGGATTGGAGGGTATCAGGTGATTTAAAGTGTAAGCGCTGTGTTCTTTTTCTAACGAACACAGGGCACAACCAGGGTAAAAATGGCGCCTTGCTTGGGGCCTTTGCTTTCTACCCGGATTTCTCCCTGCATTTCCTGCATGTAGTTGGCACTGTTGTGAAGTCCGAATCCATGACCATCTTTTTTGGTGGTAAACCCATGATGAAACAGTTGGACTTTGATAGCTTCGGCTATCCCTTCACCGTTATCTTCAACTGAAATTAGAACCTGATCGTCCACCTGATCCACTCCAACAATAAGTTTCCGATTATCCTCCGGTTGATTCAACATGGAATCTTTGGCGTTTTTCACCAGGTTGATAAGGACATGGATAAACTTTGTCTTGTGGATTTTAATTTTATAGGCGGGATTAAATCGTTTCACCACGTGAATATGATGCTTGGAAAGCATTTCCGCCTGCATTTTCAAAACCGTGTTGATAATTTCATCCGCCGGATGCTCGGAGACCAGTAGTCCCCCTCCTGCATAGGCTTGCTGATCAAAGATGACATCGGTCATGAGCTGGATCTTGTCGTGTAAACGATAGATCTGTTCTTGAATCTGGCGGTTTTCCGATTCAAAGGTGGATTCCAGACGGAGATAGTATTCAAGTAATTGTTTTCCCTTGGGATTGTTCAGAAAGAAATCATCCAGATTGTCAAAATTCTCTTTTAATAATTTGTTTGCCTGTTTGAAGAGGAAATAGGAAGATTCCCTGTTAATGCTGCTGATCACATCGGTGGATACCTTCACTGTATTGAGAATATTGCCGACGTTGTGAAGCGTACCACTGGCAATTTCAGCCATTCCTGCTTTGTGTGCACTTTCGATCAGCATTTCCTGGGTGTCTTTTAAAGCTGCTTCAGCTCTTTTTCTCTCAATGGCAGTCGCCACCTGCTCCGATACCGAAATCAGAATTTCCGAATCTTCCTCACTATAAAGGTTCGGATCTTCGTAACTTTGCAAAACCATGGCTCCAATAACTTCTGACCGGATCATCAGCGGAACACCAAGCCAGATCTCCGGAGGCTTGCCAATGTGTTTACCGCCCATATTCTCAACCAATTGGAATGATTGCTGCTTTGTGAGCAATAACGGTTTGCGTTTTCTGATGACAACTCCGGTTAGGGAAGTCGAATTACTGACATCAGTTATTTTTTCTATTTCATGAGGATCGACCAGGTCTTTTTTGTAAGGAAAAGTAATAACATCTTCTTCAGCGTCGTAAAGAGCAATAAAAAAAATGTCTGCGTTGAGAACGAGCTGCAAGGATTTATGAATGGATCGATAAAGATCATCCAGGTCATCAGTTGCGTTGACTGCATTGGATATATTGAACAAAGCTTTGTTAATCATTTCAGCTCGCTTTTGCTCCTGATGATTAAGAATGATGCCCTCAAGCCTGTTCCTGCCGTCTTCATCCTTAAAAAACTGACCTTTTTCAATGACCCAATTTAACTTCCCTTTTTTTGTTTTGATTCGATATTCCAGTTGAAAGGATTTTCTATTGGTCAATGCCTTTTGAAATAACTCATTAGCCTGATCGAGATCTTCCTGATAAATAAACTTATCAAAATTTTTTCTTTCACCTGATTCATCTGCGTACCTGTATCGATAATATCCCCGGTCCCCGGTCAATTGTTCTATGGACATTCCCAGCAGGTTTTCCGCTATGGGGCTTACATAAACAATGTTACCATCAGAGTCTGTCAGGTAGATGATTTCCCTGATTTTTTCCACCAGGTTGCGATATCTGCTTTCACTTTCCTTGACAGACTTTTCTTTCAGTTTTAACTCAATGGCAATTGCCACCTGATCGGATACCATACTGAGCAGTCTGATATCATCATAGGTATAGGCTGTTTTGTCCTCATAATTTTGCACTGCGATAACTCCTGTCACCTTCCCCTGTATACGCAAAGGAACCCCCAGCCAAACCGCGCAGGGTTTGCCAAAAAGAGGATGACCCAGTTCGTCGAGCATTTTTTGGATATCCGGCCAGGTAATAAAAAGCGGTTCTCCTGTGGAGATGACTTTTGCCGTCAATGATCCCTTCATCTGTTCCAACGGATAGACCTTGGAACTATCATTTTTGACTACTGAATCAATGAAGAAAGGAAAGGTAACAGTGTTTTTATCGGATTGAAACAAGGCGATGAAAAAGTTGGTGACGTCAATAATTTTGCCCAGTGCATTGTGTATCTTCCCGAAAAGATCATCGAGCTCAATAGATTCATTGATTGCCTGGGAAATGTCGTGCAACACATCATTTATTTCCCTGGCTTTTTCAAGCCTTTGAGCGGGTTTTTGCGATGAAATCTCAAACATTACAATACGGTTAACGAAAATATTCAGTGATACCTGCTTAAGGATTGGTGGTGCAGCAATGAAGCATACTTTTTATTTTGAAAAAATCCATCTGTCAAATTCAATACAAAAAAAACATCGATTAGCGCATAACTGACAGATAAAACTTTTTATCTTTCTTGGATTATTGACTTTTTCAATAAAGGCGGGGGCCGCATTGACTTTTACCATTCACAAAGCACAGAAACCCAAAAAGCAACTGGGTCAAATTCTGATCGAACAAAAGCTGATCACAAAAGAAGAATTGAAAAACACTCTCAAAAGTCAAGAAGATCCAAACCAAAACGATCAGACAATCCGAATTTTATCGCAACAAATTGCCATTCCTTTAATTAAAACGCTTGACGCTCTACCTTGTGAAAAACCATTTCAGTTTTTGTTGCACTCATGCCAGATCTGTGTGCTCTGCAACAATTTAATCGTTATCGAATGTTATCGATCTTGCTAACGCATTAAAAAAAAAGGCTAAAAAAAAATTGACAAATCGGGTGCTTTTGTATAGTTTGCATATGCTGGCAACTAAAATACATTCGTCCTATATCTTGTAAGTCACATCTCGTGTGATATACACCTCGAGTAACAGAGGTTAAGTAGGTGGGCTTTATTGTTTTTACAATTGATCATTCTATAAGGATACCAGTCTAATAATTACATAGGAAACTCTAATGGATCGGCGTACTTTCCTAAAAGCCGCTGGATTGGGCAGTGTCACTTTTGCCTATGGCTGCAATCGAACTCAAGACAAAAACCTCTTCTCACTCGTCGTCGCCCCTGAAGATATGGTGACCGGCAAAGCAGCCTGGTATGCCACCACTTGTGTGGAATGCCCGGCTGGTTGCGGCGTATTAGCTAAAAACCGCGAAGGAAGAGTCATCAAGCTCGAAGGTAATCCCTTGCACCCTGTCAACAAAGGAAAGCTTTGCATTCGAGGGCAAGCGGCTTTGCAGGATATTTACGATCCGGACAGACTTAGCACTCCAAAATTAAAGGAAGGCGGAACGTTTAAAGATATCAGTTACGACGATGCGTTTGAACTCTTAAGTGCGAAAATAGATGCGGCAACAGCAAATGGTTCGAATCGCATTAAAATGTTAACCGGTGTTGTTGGTGATCAGCTTTCCAGACTATTTGAAACAAGCCTAAGGGAGTGGAAATCGGAACCGCCTGTACAATACGAACCTTTCTCTTACGATTCACTAAGAGCAGCACATCAAACCTTGTTTAACGAGAAGATCCTGCCCTCATATAAAATGGATGAGGCGGATTTTATAGTGGGGTTTGGGGCAGATTTTCTGGAGACCTGGCTGTCTCCGGTTGAATACGCGGGTAAATTCAAAGCGATGCATGGAGCGGGTGACCATCACAAAGGTGCGTTTGTTCATATTGGTCCTTTTATGTCACTTACTGCTGCAAATGCTGATTCCTTTGTATCAGTCGCTCCGGGAAAGGAAGTGACGGTTGCACTGGGCATCATGCGGGCATTGCTGCAAGATGTCAATACGGCTCATCTACCCCGGGGAATGGTTAACAGCCTGAAATCATTATCAGGCAGGTATACACCTTCAAGCGTTGAAGAGCAGACGGGAGTGCCGACGGCTAAACTGCAGTCGATTACAAAAAAACTGCAACAGGCTAAAAAACCGTTAATACTGGGAGGATCTTCTCCGACAGAATCTTCATTTGCCCTGGAGCTTTCATCCGCTCTGATCAACCTGTTGCTGGATAAAGATCTCTCGTTATATGACTTTGCTGAGAGACACGGTATAGAAAAAGTAGCAACGGAAATGGAGTTGAACGCCTTTTTCAACAACATTCAGGGCAGTACAGACTTACTGTTGCTTTACCAGACAAATCCCCTGTACTCCCTTCCCGGAAACGAGCAGTTAAAAAACATCTTTGCAGACAAACAAGTTTTTAAAGTTAGTTTCTCCTCAACGCTGGATGAAAGTTCGCAAAAATCCGATCTGATTTTTCCTGTTCGCCTGCCTCTTGAGACCTGGGATTCATATGCGGGAAAAACGGGATTAATATCCACTTCCCAGCCTGCCATGGGTAAATTAACCAAAGCTCCGCAGATCGGGGATATTTTTATTGAGCTGGTAGAAGCCCTGCATTCATTTGAAAATTATCAACATTATTTAATGGACACTTTGGTCCCCAGGAAGGAAAAAACTGGCCTTAAAGTGTGGTTGAAAATGATTCAAACCGGGGGTGACTTTTCCAGCCAGTCCAATACGAATCGTACACCATTTGCTATAAATCCTGCAGCCGCTGATGATTTGACCAAAGCTGTAACTGCCTTGAAACCGAAAAAAGATGCATTAAACTTTTTGGCAGTCCCTTCTCTCAAGTATTTTGATGGACGAGGTGCCAACAAACCTTGGCTGAATGAAATTCCCGATCCTGTTACTAATATTGCCTGGGAGTCTATGGCAATGGTTCATCCGGAGACGTTGAAGAAAAATGGGTTAAGACAGGGAGACATTTTAGAGATGCAGGCAGGAAACTCCAGCATACAGGCTCCGGTTTATTCTTTCACTGGCGTAAACCAGAATCTGGTAGTGATGCAGATTGGGCTGGGGCACAATGCTTATGGAAGATTTGCTGAAGGGAATGGTGGTAATCCTTTGGAGCTGCTTCGTTTTAATGGTACTGCGGAAAATGGTTCTTTATCTTATGCTGTTCCCCTTACGGGAGTGAAAAAAGCAGGTCGAGTCAGAAAACTTCCCAAGACCGATGGCAGCAGGTCACAATACAAAAGGAAAATTGCAGTTTCCTTATCAGCGGATCATACAGAAGACACCCACCATAAAAAAGAGGGTCTGACCATGAATGATTTCCCTCTGACTCTGCCAATTGAAGAGGGATACGACAATAAAAAGCGGGATGTTTACAAATTCCACCCCCATGACGAGTATCGCTGGGGCATGGTTATAGACCTGGATCGCTGTATAGGCTGCAGCGCTTGCGTGGCGGCTTGTTATGCCGAAAACAACGTGGCGGTGGTAGGCAAAGAACAAGTGGCCAACGGCAGGGAAATGACCTGGTTGAGAATCGAGCGTTATGAAGACAAACACGATAAAGAGAAATTGATATTTCTTCCCATGCTTTGTCAGCATTGCGATAACGCCCCGTGTGAGGCTGTTTGTCCTGTTTATGCTCCTTATCATGGACCAGAGGGACTAAATAACCAGATCTATAACCGTTGTGTGGGAACACGGTTTTGTGCCCAGAACTGCCCTTACAAAGTGAGACGTTTCAACTGGTTTGATTGGAAGTTTGATGAACCTCTGAATTTACAGTTGAATCCCAATGTCACGGTGAGAAGCAAGGGAGTCATGGAAAAATGCTCATTCTGTGTGCAACGAATCAAAGAGGTTCACGGTTATGCTAAAAATGACAACCGAAAAATCCGTGATGGAGAGATAAAACCAGCCTGTCTGCAAACCTGCCCGACCAATGCCATTACTTTTGGTAATTTTGAGGACAAGACCAGCAAGGTTTATAAACTGGCTAAAGATCCCAGGGCATACCAGGTGCTAGGCTATCTCAACACCAAATCTGCCGTAATCTATTTGAAGAAAATCACACAGGAGATTTAAGATTTTAGAATGTAGATTTTAGATTTTTATAATGTGTAAACATTTGAAATATTTATAAAATATATGATCAAAGATTTCGAAGTAAATCATAATTGTTTGTAGGAGATTTAAGATTTTAGAATGATGATTTTAGATATATAAACAGGTAACCATCTGAAATATATAAAATCATAAGATTCCAAATAGATCATAATTCATAAATCATAAATATAAAATATCAATATGTCTCAACTGAGTTTTGAACAGATCAACACCACGGTGTTGAATACTTTGGAAAAACCAAATCCGGCGTATTGGCGGATTGTTGGTGTTCTGTTCCTGGGGATAATGATTGGCCTCGGATTTTGGGCTTACCAGATCGTTTTCGGATTAGGTGTGGCAGGCATGAATACGCCGGTGCATTGGGGAACCTATCTGATCAATTTTGTGTTCTGGGTCGGAATCGCTCATTCCGGGACATTGATTTCCGCAATTCTGTTTTTGTTTCGTGCCGGATGGCGGAACCCTATTGCCAGGGCAGCCGAAACCATGACAGTGTTCGCGGTGATGATTGCGGGGATGTATCCTCTCATCCATATCGGAAGGGTCTGGGTAATATTCTACATGCTTCCCCTACCCAATCAACGTCTCTTGTGGCCAAATTTTCAGTCTCCACTGATGTTCGACATTGTTGCGATCAGCACCTATTTTACTGTGAGCAGTCTTTTCTGGTTTACCGGCCTGATACCAGATTTTGCAATTGTGCGAGACCGTTCGGAAGGAGTGAAAAAGAAAATATTCACGGTCCTTTCATTGGGTTGGACAGGAAAATCAAGCCAATGGCTCAATTACTCAAGAGGCTACTTGTTTTTCGCAGCACTGGCGACTCCGCTGGTCATTTCGGTTCATAGTGTGGTTTCCTGGGATTTTGCCCTGGGCGTGATTCCCGGCTGGCATACAACAATTTTTGCACCTTATTTTGTGGCAGGCGCTATCCACTCCGGGCTGGCTATGGTGCTGACTCTGATGATACCGCTCAGGAAGATATTTAAGTACGAAGAAATCATTACGATCGATGTCCTGTCGGCTGTTGCTAAAACCATAATATTTACCGGCTTGATCGTGGGTTTTGCCTATGCAACGGAGCTATTCATCGCCTGGTACAGTGGAAATATTATCGAACAGGAATCATTCTGGTGGCGCGCTTTTGGTGATTATGCACCTCAATACTGGATCATGGTAATCTGCAACACGGTTGTTCCATTGTTATTCTTTATTAAGCGAATCAGAACCTCGATCGTACCGCTGTTTATCATCTCTATCTTTGTTAATATCGGTATGTGGATGGAACGTTTTGTAATCATCATCGGTAGTGTGGCCCACGATTTTCTGCCAAACGCCTGGGGATTATACAGTCCACCATGGTTCGAGTTTGTCTTAATGGGTTTTGGATTCTGTCTGTTCTTTTTTCTATTTTTACTTTTTGCCAA
The DNA here is from genome assembly GCA_022360105.1 of Pseudomonadota bacterium. Next base: position 10,846 of record JAKSDL010000005.1, on the reverse strand, counting down.
GCATCTTCCATCTGTTTCCATGACGGAAATGAAGGAGCATATCCATCATAGAGGGAGTCATTCATGAGTGCTGATTCATCATCAATAATGGGCTTATTTCAAACAGAGGAAGCAACTCTTACTGCTATCAAGGAAATTAAAGACAGAGGTTGGCAGGTCGAGGAGGTGTTTAGTCCTATTCCCAGCGAAAAGATCTTTGAGTCTTTGGGAAAGAAAAAGAGCAAGGTTGGCTGGTTCACTTTGGCGGGAGGTATAACCGGCTTTCTTTCCGGATTTGCACTGACCACTTTTACTGCCACACAATGGAACCTGGTTGTCAGCGGAAAACCTATTGTTTCCTGGTTTCCTTTCTTCATCGTTGCCTTTGAATTCACTATTCTGTTTGCGGTCTTTGGTAACGTATTAGGATTGTTAACCCAGGTTGGCCTGCCCACAAAGATGGATGCAAGGTATAATCCGGCCTGTTCAGGTTCCGTTTACGGCATAAGTGCTTCGGGTGATACCGAAAAAATCAAGGTATTGATGCAGGAAAAAGGGGCTGAAATACAATAACCCGGTCTTGGTTGATATTATAATTCTGGACAAACTCTTACTAATCAAGGGAAGTACAATATGAATTCGGCAATAGCAGAAAATCCGGCAACCGGAAAAAAACCTTTGATGTTGATATTTACTGTCCTGGGAATCCTGGGAATAGCTTATTTCGCATTCCTGGCCGCCGGAAGTCATCCTGAAAAAGCCTGGCTGGTATACCTGGTGAACTTCCTGCTTTTCACATTGATTTCCCTGGGAGGTCTCCTCTTCTCAACACTGATGCACTTCACCAAAGCTAAGTGGTGCCGTAGCATGTCAGGAGTCGCCGAATCGTTTTCAGCTTTTTTCCCAGTGTCTTTTATACTATTCATCGGCCTTTTGTTAGGTAAAGACTACTTATTCACCTGGGTGGGCGAAGATCTCCATGGGAAAGAAATCTGGCTGAACGTCCCCTTTTTATTTACCAGGGATTTGATTGGTTTTTTTATTCTGTATGCCCTGGGATTCGGATACCTTTATCACAGTCTGCGATTTCGACTGAATCGCTCCAATGCCGATTCATTTCTGAAAAGATTACTAAACAATCTCTGGGGGGAAGATCCTGGGGATATGGATAAGATCAGGCGACGAATGACCTACTTTGCGGGCTGGTATATGTTTGCCTTTACCATGGTACTATCGCTGGTGGGGTTTGACCTGGTGATGAGTATGGATGCCCATTGGTATTCTACTCTTTTTGGAGCGTACACATTTGTCAAAGCCACATTCTCCGGTTTTGGTGCCCTTATTATCGTTACAGCCATTCTTCACCTGTCTTCCAGCAGATCATTCGAACAGACCAGTAAACAATTTCGTGATCTTGCCACTCTCTTTTTCGGATTCAGTATCGTCTGGGGAGATTTTTTCTATGCCCAGTTTCTGGTGATCTGGTATGGAAACATTCCCGAAGAGACCACATATATCATCGAGAGAACCATGACCCAGCCCTGGAATTACATAGCCTGGGCAGTGTTCATTATCTGTTTTATTATGCCGTTTCTCATACTCTTGAATCGCAAAGTAAAAGAGACGCCGCAATTAATGATAGTCGTTTGCTCACTTGTCATTATCGGGTTTTGGATGGAGCATTTCCTCTTACTTGCGCCTGTCTATCTGCATCACGTGGAGTCGTTCCCAATCGGCATCAACGATGTGATTATCAGCCTGGGATTTCTGAGTCTATTTGCTGTTTCAATTATCACTTATTTTAAACAATTTCCGGAGCTCCTGGATAGTGAAACCGGGGAGGTGGTTTAATGGAAATATTGCTTGCCATGGTCACATTGCTGGCCATCATTACTTTGATTGTTCTGATCGGTACGAAGGGAAAACCAATGATACTCATATCCCAGTTTGGGGCGTTTATCAACGGGGTTGTCGAAAACCGGGTGCAGATTGTTGTTTTTAGTCTGATTACCGTGCTTTCCGCTTCAGTCATTTATCTCTTCTTCATATATCCTGAAGCCGGTGCCGGACCTGTACAGCCAATTGCATTCAGTCATCGCTTACATGCGGGCGCGAAAAATATCGATTGTGCGTACTGTCATCCTTATGCTGAAAAATCGATTCATCCGGGCATACCACCAGTGGAGAAATGCCTGCACTGTCACAACTACATAATTCCCAATCATCCGGAAATCAGAAAAGAGCATTATTATTTCGATAATGGCATTCCTACTCCATGGCAGAAAGTATTTATCTTGTCTGAGCATGTCGTGTTTAACCACGAACGTCATATAAAGAAGGAAGTTGCCTGTGAGACTTGTCATGGCGCTGTGCAAGCGACAGATAGATTGATCCATAAAGAGTTCCAAATGGGTTTTTGTGTGGAATGCCACCGTCAAGAAAACGCCAATGTAGATTGCTGGCTATCCTGTCATAATTAATAAAGGAGTCTAAGCCTTGACCGAAAACGTAACTGATATTGACAAAGCCACCCATTTAACAGCAAAAGCATTTTGTATGACATCCGCCGTCTGGATGATCGTGGCAACCCTTGCGGGATTGGTAGCTGCCATAGAGCTGGTGGCACCTGATTTACTGGGTAATATCTCCTGGCTTCTGTTTTCCAGGCTCAGACCGATGCATGTCAATCTTGTAATCTTCGGATTCGTTTCCCCGGGGTTATTTGCCTGTGCTTTTTACATTCTTCCAAGACTGCTCAGAACTCCCATCTTCAGCGAAAAGCTGGGTTTAACAACCGTGGCAGCCTGGAATGTGGTACTGGTTTCACTCGTGATAACACTGGCACTGGGAATGACCCAGGGCAGAGAGTATGCTGAACTTATCTGGCCGATAGATATTGCTATTGTGGTTGCCTTGTTTTTGATTTTTATAAATTTCATGATGACGGTCCGTAACCGCAAGGAACAAATTCTCTATGTTTCTATCTGGTATATTCTTGCTGCCGTGATTCTGACTGCCTGTACCTATTGTTTAGGGAATGTCATCTGGCGTCCCAATTCCGGAGCCCTGGTGGGTATTCCTGATGCGATCATGCTCTGGTTTTACGGGCATAATATTTTTGGACTGTTCCTGACTCCGTTGTCAGTTGCCATAGCATATTATGTGATACCTCAGGTCTGCAGAGCTCCGTTGTTTAATCATACTTTGTCCCTGTTAGGATTCTGGTCGATCCTGGTGATATACACACATATCGGAACGCATCACCTGCTTCAAGTTCCCGTACCAACCTGGCTTAAAGTGGTTGCTATTGTGGATAGTGTAGCCATGGTTATTCCCGTAATGGCTTTTCTGATTAATATCTGGTACACCGTTCGTGGGCATCTGGCTAAGGTGCAGGCGAATATCGGAGCGAAGTTTATTCTGATTGGCACCATCATGTACTTTCTGGTCAGTATCCGTGGTTCCATGATGTCTCTTCCGGATGTGCAGCGAGTCACTCATTTCAGTCACTGGGTGGTGGGACATGCTCATGTCGGCGTGTTGGGTTTTGCCGGTATGATCGCCCTGGGCGGGCTTTACTTTATTATCCCCAGAATAACCGGCAAGCCATTATTCAGTCCGTTCCTGGCTAATTTTCAATTTTGGATGGTGTTGATTGGCGTCGGTGGATTTGCGGTAGTGCTGACAATTTCGGGTCTGATCCAGGGGAATGCTTGGCTGAATGGTGAGACTATTTACAGGATTCTGCCGGAGATACATATTTACAATATTATTCGAGCTTCGCTGGGTATGCTTATCTTTGTCTCTTCTTTGTTAGGGTTTTATAATATTACCAGATCATTCTTTTTTAATCGCGGGGGAACCACATGAAAATGACACCTTTGGCGATAGTTGCCGGAAGCCTCCTGATACTGATCGCAGTTACGCTGGTGGTGGTAATACTACCATACGCGGATACCAATAAAACCATCCCTTCGGATCTGTACAGAACCAGAACCGCTCTTGAGAATCAGGGAAGAGACCTTTATCTTAGAAATGGCTGTGTTTACTGCCATACACAGTCGATCAGGGCAATAGATTGGGGAATGGGTGCAGAAAGAATAGCCGAGGCCGGCGATTATCTTCAAGACCAGCCTATTTTCCTGGGATCTCAACGGACAGGTCCAGATCTTTCTCAGCAAGGCGGGGAACATCCGGATGACTGGCATATTGCTCACTTTGTCAATCCAAGGTTTACCAGACCCCTTTCTGTAATGCCACCATTCAGGTTTCTCACGGATGCGGAAATCGAGTCTTTAACAAACTACGTACAAAGCCTGGGATTGAAACATGCGGACCAAAGAATGGCCAGGCAAAAAAAATGGAAACTGGAAGCAATCAAAGCTTATGAAGCTGGAGTAGAGGAAAATGTGGCCTGGTTACACAAACACGTTCCCCAGGGCTGGCAGGATTTACCGACACCCTACGCCGCAACGGAAGCGAGCCTGGCCAGGGGAGAAAAGATTTACCAGGATTTTTGCCTGGGATGCCACGGACCGGTGGGTGACGGTATGGGACCTGCCCAGCCGTACATTTATCCACCTCCTTTGAATTTTACGATTCTGAATGGAAGAGGTATCAGCGGAGGCATCATCTATTACCAGATCATGAACGGCATAACTGGCACGGCAATGCCATATTTCAAAAGAGAGCTGGAGTCGGAAAAGATCTGGGATGTAGGCAATTACATAGCTAAATACTTTATTAACGATATCGACGCAAACGATGAACCCAAGGGCATTGATGCTTCTTACGAGTAGACATTGACGTGTTTAAGTTTTAAGTGAAATAAAACGAAGGAAATTAGACTAAAGGTCAATCGAGGGGTTTAGGCTGAAGACTGAAGGAAAAAACCGATTGAAAAAACTCCGCGGCCTTACACCTAAATCCCTGAACACCAAATTTAAACGAAAGTAATAGGCTGATAGCTAAATGAAGGCTTTAATGGAACTCCTAATCAGTCTTAAACTTAAACACCTGTTTAGACTGAAGGAATAACCTTCAACCTAATTAACTAAAACCCTAAACATCTAACTAGACCGATGGCAAAAGACTTAAGGTTGCAGCAAACCTTGAATGCAAGATCCTTCAGTCTTCAGCCTTATAACCTAAACACCTAATTTGACTAAAAGTAAAGGGCTAGAGGTTAAAGGAAAACTTGAATGGAAGTATCCTTCCGTCTTAGAAGCTTCAGCCTAAAACCCTAAACACCTAAAAAAACATGTACTATCCATTTTTTCTGACATACATACTTACCGGGTTGATTATTGGGTTGCTGGTTTTTTTCTGGGCATTGAAGAACGGCCAGTTTTCCGATCAGCAGAGAGCTCGATTCCTGGCCCTGGAAGAGGACAATCAGGCAGTGGTAACCAATAGTAAAAGAAAATACGAAGTTTATGTGATCCTGTTTCTGATTGTAGCTGGTATTGCCAGCAGTGCTGCAATTATTGTGTATGCATTGGTTTCTCACTAAGTGAATGCTATCTATATCTATAAAGAGTTGATTCAAGAATAAGGGGAGCAACATGAGGTTTTTTGAGATTGTAAATCTGCAACACGCATTAGGTTCATTGCTGGTTCCATTGATATTTATGGTTTTGTTTGGTGTAGGGCTTTCTCTGATGCCTTTGGTGAATTCAAAAGACAAAAAACCATCCAAGGAACTGCATCAGTTTAACGATGATATTAGCGAAGGCGACAATCCTTTTCCCATGGTGATGGCGTTAATCATTATAGGTACGGTTGTGTGGGCACTTTTTTACATTCTTTATTACGGCTTTTCGGAGGTGACAATATAAAATGGCTGGATTCAATCTAAAAAATACGGCGGTAGTTACCTGGATCTGGATTTTCCTGATTGTTGGATTCATTTTGGTTGCAGGTGGGTTCACATTTTATGTGGTTTCTGATAAAGGCATGCCCTCATGGGACTATCGACCGGTAAAAAGCTTACCTTCAGAATCACCCCATGCAGAATATGAAAAGCTGCCATTCCCTCAACATATCAGAGGCAAAGGAGGGCAATAGATGAAGCAGGCTTTGTTTCTTGGTGTCTTTGTACTAGCCGCAGTATATGGACTTTACAATATAGTAAATCTTTATGATGACAATATGAGGTGGAGCAGGATGCAGGAAACTCCTGCTGTGCGCCCACATGAAGAACCGATGCTGATTATGGAGGAGGGAACTGTCCCCTTTCATGGGGGTGAAGAACAAATAAGGGCGTCACTGGCGGACAATACGATCCAAGTACCAACAAGTAGTACTGTTGAAGACGGAAAAGTCGCTTACCAGGTTTTCTGTTCCCACTGTCACGGACCTAACCTGGATGGACAGGGAACGGTTGGCCAAAGTTTTACCCCACTGCCAACTGACTTGGCCGGTACCCAGGCCAAACAACTTTCTGATGTCGAGTTGTTTCAGCATATCAGTTACGGAGGTAAACGAGCACCTGCTTTGGCCTCAACAATGTCAGTCGAGAGTCGTTGGGCTGTTATTCAATACCTGCGTCATAAGCAGGCGGGGAACTAATTTCCGGCAACGCCCGCCTGTTGCCACATCTAATACTCCCAAGGTCGCAATGTATTTGGGAAGCTTTATATGAATCATCCACTTTCCTGCACGCTTTGTGGTCTTCCGGTCACTACAGCCAAGTATTCTATTGAAGAAGAAGTAGAAAAGCATTTCTGTTGCAACGGCTGTAAAATGGTCTACTCCATGATCATGGAATCGGAGGAATACCGTAATGTCGGCGATTTCAAGCAAACCGAAATCTACAAAACCTGTGTTGCCGCGGGTGTTATTCCCGGGGCTTCTGAAGATGCTGATCCAGCCAAATCATATCCATCGGACAAAGCTAGAGAATTTCAAAATCAAAGCGATTCATCCACTGAAACCTTGACCTGGGCTTTCTCTCTTTCAAATATGTGGTGCCCGGCCTGCGCCTGGATTGTGGAGGATGCTCTGAAAAAGTCAAAAGGAGTCCGGCAGGCGGTTTGCACTTTTTCCAGTGACAGGGGCAAGGTGGTTTACGATCCTGTTTTAACGTCTCCCGAGAAAATTAAAAAACTGGTGAAGAGTCTCGGATATGGTCTCCATGCCCTGGATGAAGGGCAACAATCACAAACCCCGGAGTTTGTGCGTTTGGCAGTAACCTTTTTCCTGACCATGAATATAATGATGTTCAGTTGGTCAATCTATTCGGGTTTTATCTGGCAGCTACCCAAAGTATCCGTGCAACTGCTTTCATGGCCGCTGCTTTTAATGGCTACCGTCGCCCTGGTTTACGGCGGATATCCTATTCACAAAAAAGCTCTGGCGGCAATCCGCACCGGAATTCCGGGAATGGAAGTGTTGATTTCGATTGGGTCGATTACTGCGTTCCTTTATAGTCTTTTGAATGTCATACAAAGCAGTCTGCATCTTTACTTTGACGCTTCTTCCATGTTGATTTTGCTGGTTTTAATCGGAAAACGACTGGAGCATTCCGCTAAATCAAAAATCGCCATGGGATTAACCGATTTTTTTTCCCTGGTGCCTGAAAAAGTAAGGATCTGTTCTGACCAGTCTCCAAAAGGGCGCTATGTTTCTGTAAAGCAATTGACCGAGGGAAGTATTTTTCTGGTTTCCGAGGGTGAGATCGTTGCAGGGGATGGAACCGTTACTAAGGGTGAAGCGGTAATAGACGAATCTTCAATTACCGGAGAACCAAAACCGTTTAATGCTAAAATCAGGGATTCTGTGAAAAGCGGAACGCGGATTATCTCTGGTTCAATCACTGTGAAAGCGGATCATGTGGGAGAAGAATCTGTATTTGGGAAGATGAAAATAATTATGGAAAACTCTCTCTCCGGAAAAACCAGACAAACAGCCCGGTTTGAAAGATTGTTGAAATTATTCGTCCCAGTGGTGCTGAGTCTTTCCGTAATGACTTATATTTATAGCTTGTTAAGGGGATTAACCTCTTATGAATCTATTGACCGGGCACTATCTGTCATGGTGATATCCTGCCCCTGTGCGTTGGGTGTCGCCATCCCCTTGGCATTAGTAGCCGGCGTTTCCATTGCCGGGAAACAGGGAGTCCTGGTCAAAGATTTGGAGGCGTTTGAAAGAGTTGTCGATTTGGATAAGGTGGTGTTTGACAAAACAGGCACACTCACCACAGGCAAGCTGGAGTGTCTGGAGATACAAGCTGTTTCAACCCTGACCCCAAATGACATCTTAAGCATAGCTGCGACTTTAGAACAAGAATCAGGACACTATATAGCCCTGGCCATAAAAAACCAATTCGAACAACAAAACCTTGAGCTGCTGTCTATTAGCAATATAAAGCATTATGAAAACGGGATTAGTGGTCTCTATAAAAACAAACAGGTCCGGCTTGGAAATTGGGAATTTATGGAAGATGCAGCACAAACGGAAAGATTTGAGGAACACCTGCCCGATTCAGCGCAGGTCGTTTCAAGGATCTATCTGTCCTGGGATAATGTTATCGAAGCAGTCATTTATCTTGGGGATTCAGTCAGGGGAGACGTAAAAGGGCTGATAACAGACCTTAATAACAAAGATTTTGACGTTTTTCTGATCTCAGGTGATGCATCAATGCCCACAAAAGAAGTTGCCCATTCGACGGGAATTACTGATGCGAACGCTTACGGAGACCTATTGCCCCATCAAAAAGCTGAATTCATCAGAAAGCAAAAATCCAATAACAATAAAGTGGTGATGGTTGGAGACGGGGTTAATGATGCACCGGCGATGGCTGAATCCGATCTGGCCGTGGCGGTTCATTCCGGATTGAATCCGGGGGACAATGTGGCTTCAATTACCTTGATGAAAGAAAATCCTGCTCAATTACTGGATTTTCTATTCCTGGCAGGTAAGGTCAACCGAACCGTCAAACAGAACCTGGTATTTGCTCTCCTTTATAATTTAATCGGCATTCCGGTAGCAGCCAGCGGCTTGCTGAATCCAATTATTGCCGTGACGGCAATGTTATTTAGTAGCCTTTCGGTGACTTTCAACACACTTTTCCTGTTAAAAAGAGAGCATGTTTCCAGGTAAAGGTTTTGATCAATAACGAATGCCTTTGCTTAGGAAATAGACGCCAACGCCAATCATAATGATGCCACTGGTTTTATAAATCAGATCTCTTTTTTTAAGCCAGTTGAAACCGGCGAGTTTTCCCACAAGCACAAGTGCCGGTATGGTCCCCAATCCGAAAGACGCCATCAATATCATTCCTTTGATAATGCCTGCCCACATATTTTCAGCATCCATACCTGCCCTGGCGGCGGCGAGCAAGGCTGTATATACGGGACCACATGGTAAAAGGCCCAGCAACAACCCCATGGGATAATAAGCTAATACGGATTTTGCCTGGATTAAAACTCCGAATTTCCTGGTCAGAAACGATTGGAAACCTGGACTGCTTTTAAACCATGATACTTTGGCTAACCAGCCGGTCATCATTAGTCCCATAATGATGATCAGGATACCGGAAAACATCAGAACCCCTTTCTGTATACCGGCAATTCTGGAAGTGACCATGGTGAACGAGCCGGTCAACCCCATGATACCGCCTAAAATGGAGTAGGTGGTTACCCGGCCTGTATTGTAAAAAAAGTGAGGCCAGTTGGACCTCTCTGATTTGATTTTTAAGGTATAGGAGATTACCAGGGGGCCGCACATACCAATGCAATGCCCAAAGCCCACGGTAAATCCGGTCAACAGGAAAATGCCTGCCAATCCGCTAATAGATGACATCAAAAATAAAATCCACTTTACCGGTTTGAGGAATGGTGACGGTGGCACGCCAGATAGTCTTGCCACTGGGGCAGCGCACTATGACACCCTGACCCTGGAATTGGTTTGGGCCGGTTTTTTTTAAATCTACATGATTTCTACCCATATTCATTCCAGGCATACCCAGGTCGATGAATGGAACCTTTGTACTGGTATAATTGTTTAGTGAAACCTGGAACGTCAGATTTTCCATGGCTTTAACAGGTTTTGGTTGTACATCAAGGGTAACCGTCATGTTGGAAACAGTTTGCGTGCAGGCATGATGTTGGATATCGCAGTTTATGTTAGCTTTCATTTTGTGCGATTCTGCCGCTACCTGTGCAGGAAAAATCAAGAAAAAAGATACTAATGTCAATGCACTGATTAATAAAGTTTTTTGCAATAATTGAATCATAAGCATCCCTAAAAAAATTGGTTATTTTTTAAACGGGCCATCCCGTATGATTTAGATACGTCTTTTGTCAAGGCAAACCACACTGATATCGCAAAAGAGTTTTATTAAATACCAATAAAAATCAACATAACGCTATCATGAAAAATTTTAACAAACAAGTTTCTTATTTCTCATAAAATTGATGTTATCTGTTGACATTATTGGTTTTTTATCGTCTGTTTGCGAATGGTTATCACTTGTAATCTAAGCGCGTTTTTGTCTAAAAATAGGACGGAAAGGGCTGAATTGCTAAGTGTGGCGACTGTAAAAAAAACTGAAAAGGCCCTGCCTGGCTTTTGTTGGTCTATTCCCCGATTATTGTTTCTGCCTGCATCTTGGGATACCGGGGAGGAGATTTGATCTTCGGTTAGATGCCAGGTCACGAAATCATATGCATTGTTGCGGTCACAAATGGTTTGTTTGTATATTATATATTTGAGATTATTTTATTACACAACTTTTTCTGAATGGAGTGCGCATGAAATTTAAAACTTTTCTGGCATTGCTGGCTGTCTTGATATCTTGCATTTTTGTCACAAGCACTTTTGCCATGTCCTACGATCATTCACTAACTGTTAAGGATATGGAATT
>JAKSDL010000391.1 GCA_022360105.1 Pseudomonadota bacterium | reverse complement strand
TTCATAATGCAACGGTCTTCCAAAATGTAGAGCCTCAGCTTACGCTCACTCCGCATGACATAAAGAATATATAGTGTATTCTTATCAATGCGATAAAATATGCGACAGGGACCAACAACGACTTCGAGATAATCAGTATTCCGCAATTCAGGAGGGGTTTTGCCTGATTTTGGAAATTGCTTCAGGCGCTTTACAGATACAAAAACGTTCTTAACCAGTTTTTTTGCTGTACTAGATTTATCAAGAGCCATGTATTCTGCAGTTTCCTCAAGATCAGTAAAAGCGGGCTCAGTCCAAATTAGTCGAGCCATTTATTCATCCTTACCTCTGCTTCAGCTTCAGATAAAACTCGACCTTCAAAAACTGCTTTCTCACCTCTAGCAATGCCCTCTAGAATATTCATTCTACTTTGCATTTGCTCATAGTCATCGACATCAACTAAATAGGCAGAAGGTTGTCCATGCTCTGTAATTAATACGGGCTCTTTGGTCTTATGCAAGTCAGCAAGAATCTTGGTTGCTTGCCTTTTCAATGTAGTAACTAATTCAGTTTTCATAATAGTGACACTATTCTATCACTTTTAAATTTTCAAAGATTTTTTTGCAGATAACGAGGCTGTAGAATAAGCCCCAAGACCTAACTAGCCTCAAATAATTGCCGAAAAATGGCGCTTCTAGTATGATATGAATTTTTATCAATTAGAATCTATAAAAACAAAACTAGGTGAATACGGGCAGCATTTTTTAGCCTCAAAGTTTTCACTTGTACTTATTCTACAGATTCAAACCGGGTTCAGTGGCCGCAAGCAAGATTTTGGTGCTTAGGAAGGATTTGCCAGGAATTTGGAAATTTGACCTCATCGAAAGCGGTATGGCAGTCCACTCCAAACCCTTGTTATAACGTCAATTTTAATTACTTCTTGTATAATTAATTGGGCCAATGTACAATTTGTACAAAAAGTACATCAAGGAGATGATTATGGCTACCAAAGTTACCACAGCAGAAGCAAGGAAAAACCTTGCTGATATTGTCAATAGTGTTGCCTACGGTAAAGATATCGTTGTGCTTACAAGGCGAGGCAAAGAGCTTGTTGCATTAATCTCAATTGAAGATTTAAAGCTATTAAAACAATTGGAAGATGAGCAAGATATCAAGGATGCTTGGAAAGCAAAAAAAGAACCAGGTGAAACTGTTAAGTTTTCTGATCTGAAAGAGGAACTTGAGCTTTGACATACATTATTGAATTAAAGAAATCAGCTGCCAAAGCTTTGCGCAAGCTTCCCAAGGCTGCTCAAAAACGCATCGTTGCAAAACTGACTGAGTTTGAAACTTCACTTCCCCCTGCTGAAGAAACCAAGATGAAAGGAAACAATCCCTTTCATCGTGTTCGAGTTGGTGATTTCCGGATAATCTTTGAAATCCAAAATGATATTCTTGTAATACTGGTACTTAAAATCGGCCATCGCAAAGACATTTATCGGCACATCTCCTAAGTTCTTTCAAAAGTTACAACACCTGAAATCAGGTGACAGTATACTTATTTTTGTAAATAGGTATACTGTCTGATTTGTAGCACAGTTAAAGCTTTGATTCGTTTACCTTAACTCTCACCACTACTGTACCTGCCAAAAAGTCATGTATCGCTCTTCGCTTTTTATTTGATAGCATTGTGATGATTTCTGCAAACGACCAAAGCAATGCGAGATAACCAATAAATTCTTGCCATCCTCCATGCACTTTGATTCCAGTATATGTCTGAAAATCAAATCCGCTAGAGGGATAGCCTTGCCACCAAATCCAAAGTGTTAAAAGAGTGATGAAAATGGGTACTGCATCTCGTATCAGCGCTTGTTTTAGTGAAATTGGTTTTTCTGATTTGTTATCGACAACTTTGACCTGACTTGCATATTTTCCAAAGGTAAATCCGAATTTGTAGTGCCCTGCAATAGAGTAAGTAAATGGGAACAAATGATACGAAATCCAAAGAAAAATTAAAAACGTTAAATCTAAACCTTTGATTAAAAATACAAACAAAATAATATACAAAATTGGATAGAGAATGGTCATATCCACGAAATTAGCCCAAACTCTTGGCCAAAAAGTTTTGTATTTCTTTTCTTTGCCAAAATAATTGGCTCTATAGTTGATTCTTACTACCTTTGAAACGGCAAGCATGAAAAGAAATGTAATTGTCGCAAGAATATAATTTGGATCACTTGTCATATTTTGAAATCAGGTGACAGTATACTTATTTTTGTAAATAGGTATACTGTCACCTGATTTACTTATGCTAATGTTAGCACTTTGAACATTAATCAAAAGGGATATAAATGGCATGGATATATTTAGTTAGTGCAGGTCTATTTGAAATTGGTTGGCCGGTTGGTTTAAAGATGGCACAACAAGCTGAAACAAGAATTATTGGTATTGTTACTGCAGTCTTTTTTATGTCTTTGAGTGGTTTATTACTATGGCTAGCCCAAAAACAAATTTCTATCGGTACATCATATGCGGTTTGGACCGGGATAGGGGCCTCTGGAACTTTTCTAGTAGGTATATTTATTTACGGTGATTCTACAAGTTTCCTGAGATTTGTTGGGCTACTACTAATTATTTCTGGTGTCGCATTCCTTAAGTTTGCAAACTGACTCAAATCCTTTATAGAGCGCTCTCTTCGCGTGAAGAAAGCCTTATTTCTGTTTTGCTTACAATGCCATCGCGTGACAGTATACTTATTTAGTAAATAGGTATACTGTCACCTGATTCTAGGAGAGGATTATAATATACCAGTGCACCGGATTGCCATTCCGCTGACGCTTGATGGCAACCGGTGACCAGAGGCGTTAGAATTAATTCTTTGTGCAAAAGGTCAGTCACATGAGTTAATGGGAAACAATAATTTTCTGCATTGCATGTACTAAAATATTTATGTATATTTCCTATCGAGTTATTCTTCTCAATAAAAAGAAAACCGGTAACCTCTAAATACGAGTGCATCATGAATTAAGAAGAAATTTACGTAGCGGAATGGTTGGATAAGTTTGACGAAAGCAATTTCACTTTGATTTTTATGGAATCGGCAATTAGGAGCATGATACAAGATGGAAATATTAATGAACTTTATGTAACAGAAGGTGTTTCATCAGTTTTGTGTTCACTAGTAGAAGATTACCAGCAATTATTAAAGACAGTTAAAAGCTTTTTTCAATCCTTAACAATTACTACCATGCCTGCTACTAAGGACTCGGTAGACAAGGATGGCAAAGACGAAAAAACGTGAAAGGTTTTTTGTCTGGACAGAAAATTACGAAAGATTCAAGAAGTTGGCGGATGCAAAGGGAGTTTCTGTATCAGCGCTATTGCGGGAAAAAATTGCAGAATTTAAAGCTCCTGAGAATATACCCAAAAAAGCTAGAAATTTGACCATTGATAGTGAATCAAACGAAAAATTACAGGAAATAGCCGATGAATGGTTTCGCTCCAATACCCATGTATCAGGCAATAGGACTGATGCTGTCAACTACATCATAATGAAAACAATCGAAAAAGAATTCTAACGTATGAAATCAGGAGACAGTATACTTATTTTTGTAAATTGAAATCAGGTGACAGTATACTTATTTTTGTAAATAGGTATACTGTCACCTGATTTAAAATGATTGTGAATAAAACTTGTTTTGATCCGCTCAAATAAGGCCTATTATTATATAGATGAAACGAACTATTAATCATTTACCCAAATCTAAACAAAAAGAACTATACCAAATTGTTTCTGCAATCCAAGACGGCTGTGATGATGTAGAGATGATTGTACTGTTTGGTTCATATGCTAGGGGTGATTGGAAAGAAGAATCAAATTATAAATCAGACAGCAAAACCGGTCACAAATCGGATTATGATATCCTTGTTATAACTAGAGAAAAACAGATTGCTCAGGACGTAGATGTTTGGCATGAAATTACAAAAGTGTGCAATGAGCTTAATCATAGCACTCACGTACGAATTATTTCGCAAGATATTGAAAATGTGAATATTAGACTGGCTGAAGGACAATATTTTTTAACCGATATCAAACAAGAAGGCTGTTTACTCTTTGACTCAGGGAATTTTAAATTGGCCAGAGAGCGTGAACTTACATCTGAAGAACGCAGTAGAATTGCACAAGACCATTTTGATCACTGGTTTGAGAGAGCAAGAAGGTTTTACAGACACTTCAAGATAGACATTGAGGAAAATGATTACAAAGGGGCGGCTTTTCAACTTCATCAGTCCGCTGAAGCTTCCTACAAAACTGTTTTGTTAGTTTTTACGAACTACAATCCCAACGAGCATTATTTGAAGTTGCTGGGAGAGTTAGCGTCAAGCGAAGATTCATCTCTAAACGATATTTTTCCCCTAAAAACAAAAGAAGATCGTGAGCGTTTCAGATTGCTTGATTATGCATACATCGGAGCCCGATACGACCCCGATTTTCGAATCACAAAAAAGGACTTAAATCAACTCGCGATGCTTGTAAAGAGGCTTTTGGATGCAACCGAACGAATTTGCAAAGCAAAAATTATAAACTTTGATGACAAAGGATAACAAATTCATTCAGGGGACTGTACACGCCCCAGGTATAGGCTAGTACGGTGGTTATGGTGGGTGCTGCGTTGCACAAAGTCCTCCGCAGCGGCCCCTGATGAATGCGTTATGTTTCAATAAACCTAATCATGAAAAAACTGCTTACAATTTTTATATCGCTCTTAACATTTCAACATCTGCATGCTGACCAAGGTAGAGACTATTCTAAATCATTTGAAATTCTAGGTTTAAGACTTGGGATAAACACTTTGTTTGATGTAGCCAGTAAGCTCGGTAATTCAGATCGCTTTCACACGGGCGAGGCAGGAACATCGGAATATAAAGTGTGCTATAAAGTTAGCCAAGGTGACGAAACAATTTATCTTGAATTCGGTTCGCATGGAGAGATGGCAGGTGTGCCTAATTTTATTCTGACTTCGTTTTCTCTTCGCTCTGGTCAAGAAACTTTATCGTACCATACGCGATGTTCCCCTTTAAATGGTTCTAAAATTAAGGCGATGACTAAAAGTGGTTTAAGGCTGGGTATATCTAGACATGAGCTCAGAGCAATTCTCGGCAAACCCGAAAAAACAACAGATAATTCATCTAGATATTCCAAATGCATACAAAAGAAAGTTCCTGAAAATCATGCACTGTATAGCGTTTTATTAAAGCAGGAGGGATGCTTCCCAAAAGGTGAAAAACCTTACTTTGACGTTTGTACAACTATTATAGCTGAATTCAAAAACTCCATATTGACTAGAATATCTATCAATCGGATTGAGAGTGTTTGCTAATCTGAGAATAAAAACAATTATAGAAATTCAAATACATAACAATGGTTTGCAAATCAGAAAGAAGAGTGAGAAATGAAGAACCCTGTTGGATATTTCGAAATTCCTGTAAATGACCTTGATCGCGCAGTAGCATTCTATGAGATTGTGTTTGGATACCAGTTGGAGCGAACTTTGATTGACGGGCACGAAATGGCGTTATTTCCATCAAGTGATCAGGCTGTGGGAATTACTGGTGCACTGGTAAAGGGAGAC
>JAKSDL010000393.1 GCA_022360105.1 Pseudomonadota bacterium | reverse complement strand
GTGCTTTAGTCGCATGAAGCAAAGCATCGTGAAACATCAGCTATTAACCGTTGATTATTAAAGCAGTTGTAATCCAAGATTCATAACGCCCGCGATAGAGCTTTTGAATTAAGATAAACCGCAGGATGGGTAACTCTGTTACCCATCGGGCGGAATGTGATCAAAAGTCATTTACAACCGGTTGACGGCTAACAAGTTACCCATCCAACTATATGCTAAATGACAACCGCCAAAGCTAATAGCTGTTCTCAACAGCCAACCACTCCCCGGTCCAACTTCCGCCTAAAGAGCGGTACAGGGCTATTCGATACTTCAATAAATCTACTTTTTCAGTGACAACCTGCTTTTCCAGGCTTTGTACTTTGGGAATTTCAGTAATCACCGGAATAAAGCTTTGCAAGCCTTTGGTGTATTGTCTTTCTGCTTCGGTTAAGGCCTGTCTGGCTATTAAAAGTTGCTGTTCCAGTAAGTTAAGGTATTCAATCTGCTTTTTTTCATTGATAATACTGTTTTCGACTTCAATAATTGCCTCAAATACCGTCTGCTTATAACTCGCAAGTTCTTCTTCAACTCCGGCTTCCAATCGTAAAACTTCTGCAGATTTAGTGCCGCCATCGTATAAATTGGCTACAAGAGAGGCCCCTAAACTAAATACCCAATTGTCAAACAAAGTGGAAAACTCGTTTGATGAATACACATATGAGCCGGTAAGAGTCATTGCCGGCAGGCGGTTTGCCCTGGCAGCTGCAATATCCCAATCGGAGGACTTGATATTTAGACCTGCTGATCGAATGTCCGGCCGATTTTCAAGCAAGTCGGCGGGTATACCAAGAACCGGGAAACCAGGCATGTCCGGCAGCTGATTCTGTTGAAGGGTTATGCCTTCGTTACTGGGTTGCCCCAACAACAAGGCCAGGTTATTAATCAAAACTTTTTCCCTGGCTTCCAGCAAAGGAATTTGGGATTTAGAGCTTGCCAGGACTTCCTGTTGCTGCAATACATCCAGCACGTCTGCCATGGCGTTTTCAAAGCGCAAGTTCAAAAGCTCAAGCAGGGCGCTGTTGCTTTGCAGTTGCGAACGGATAATGGCGATTTCCTGTCTGATAGAAAGAACGTCCAACCAGGTTTCTGCAATACTGGCCGCTACTGTCATAGCGGAAGTTTCAAGGTCAGCTTTAGACGCCTGAAAATCGAAATTTTCTGCTTTTATCAGGGCGTCTACCCGACCCCACATATCAAGTTCATAACTCGCGGAAAGATCAAATGAGTAGGTATCCGTGTCCTCCACATCAGGCATGCGACTGCGGGTGGATTGAAGAGTACCTGTGAGAGAAGGCACCGCAGAGCCGCCTGCTTTCTCCAAAGCTGCCTTAGCCTGCCTCATGCGAGCTCTGGCCTGGTGAATATCCAGGTTGTTCTTTAATCCCTTTTCAATTAACAGATTCAGCTCCTCACTGTTAAAACTCTCCCACCACTTGTCCGTGGTTTTTGAAGAGCTTTCCCGGAATAAACTATATGATTCGGTGAGCTGATCCGGCTTCAGGTTCCTTTTTTCCGGTTCGTAAATGCTGCAGGAGGTGAGGAGCAGGGGAAGTATCAGAAAAGATATAATAGCGCCAAACAATTGAAGTCGACCGTGCAGTTTTCGTTTTTTCAATATTCTAAAAAGACTAGCCGCCTTGTTATCCCGGACTTGATCCGCGATCCAAGGCCATCTGTCCGATGGAACCTGTTTAGATTCCGGGTCGAGCCCGGAATGACTGAAAATTGAAGTCATTGTTAGTGAGTAAAGTCTAATTAGATGTATAGTTTTTGTTGCACATTGGTGGACCCGTCCCTACGTTCCTTGATCCACCCTACACCATTGTCAAAGTTTTTACAGAATGTAGGGTGGGTTAAGGAGCGGAGCGACGAACCCACCAACTTGAAAAAATATATACTGAAACACTTGTAAAATAAGCAACTCGTTGCCCATCAATCAGAGCAAGAGCCTGTCGGCGGCCACGTAAAGGGAAATATTAGGTAGTTGATGACAGATAATCTTAATCTCCTTAATGTAATAATGTTAAAGCACGGTCGCCTTACCGTTATCCGAAATCAGTTTCCTGAAACAGAATCCAACAACTCCTGCTGCTCCAACAGTTTTTTCAGCTTGCTGCGAGCCCTGAACAACAAAGATTCCACAGCCGAAACAGATATCGACATTACCTCGCCGATGTCCTGGTAAGAAAGTGATTCCGTGTGCCTCAGCACAATAGCCAACTGCTGGTTTTCCGGCAGCTTCCGCAGGGCCTTTTCAATCCTTACCTGTCTCTCTTTTTCATCGAGTACTTGAAAAGCAGTTCGATACTCCACAGGCATTTCTTCAGGTGTAATGGTCCGAATTCGCTGTTTTCTTTTGATATCGATACAGCAGTTTTTTGCGATTCTGTACAACAGCGCGGCAAGATACTTGATTTCCGATTTGCCCTGCAGCAACTTGTAAAACTTTAAAAACGTTTCCTGGGCAACATCATTTGCCGCGTCAACATCCCCAAGCAGTCGATAAGCAAATCGGTGTATCTTTTTTTGATATCGTTCCAGCAGCAGCTCGAATGCTGTTTCATCGCTATTCTTAATTGCCTGGATCAGAATCTTATCTACATTCAGGTCATCTTCGTTGTGACCCGGGTGACCGAAGTCTGCCTTCACCACGTTGGCTTGACCTTTTTTGACCATCTGTTTTGTATTTCTGCAAATCGTGTAAACACTTCTTGTGTTTGTTCTTCTGTCAAAACCTGACGGAGTGCTTTCAAATGTTGGTGAATCAGTTCTCCCCGTTGATTTTGCATTGCGTTCATTTTACTGATGATGGCTTTAGCTTCTTCTTCGCTTAGCGGTTTGTCTCCGGCCATTCCTATAAAAAGATCTGCTTTCAGTGGTGCCACAGCCTTGCTTACGGAGAGCATATTAGCGCGGAAAAGCTGGATCAGTTGATCCACTTCTTGGTGTTGTTGCCGGGTTAAATCCACCACCTCAAAAACGGCGGATGTACTGTGTCGACCAAAATATCGAAATTTCGACTTACGATTTTCCTTTTGATACATGGCGAACGCGGCAATGACGATAAAACCGATATTCAGGCAAATTGAAAAAATGAATAGCAATCTTTTTACTCTTTCATTCATAAATCGTCTCTTCCTTCGCTGATTATCAGGGAAACGTAATTATCGTTGATAGATTCCCCATTTTCCTGCAGGACAACCGGGTAAAAATGATCCGAGGATTCAATTCCAATGATTCCCCGACGAGCGATATCCCCAAATAGAATTCCAATAGCAAGTCCTGCGGCCATTGCGGCAATAGCCAGGTACCGTTGAGTCTTTTTCAATCCGGAATTCAGGTAATTTTCTTTCTGTTGATCGTTGTTTTGTTGGATCAGTTTCCAAAGCTTCATAGTATTCCCGGCCAGTTCATTCTCAACCGGGGGAGATTCCCAACGATCCAGAGCCTTAAAAATCGACTGCAGGCTTTCAACATGTCCGGCGCATTGACTGCACGTTTTCAGGTGAGACTTTATTAAATTATATTCTGTTTCACCTAACGCATCATCAACAAACGCCATGAGCTGCTTTTCGGAATAATGCTTTTTCATGGTCCGCCCTCTAAAACTAGTTTTTTTATCCCTACTAATTGTAACGTGGATGATCTCATTTTCTTGCGGGAAAAATTCCGGAAATTAATTAATATCCTGATATAATGAGGATTGCTCATCAACAATCACCTGCTACATCCTGGATGCCGGACGTTAATCAGGAAGTCCGCGGGAAACCTGAAGCGGTGATTGAGATAGACCTAAAAAAAATGATAAGATAGTGATCAGCTGATTCAGGCGACGGTTGTAACCCGGGGAGAGCAACCGATCCAAATGGAGCTGAAAGCTGTCATTTTCCAGGTTTTATAAATTAATTGGATCCACAGGGAACTCTGCAATGAAAAAACGTCACAATGAAAATTTTACAACGTTAATCAATCGATTATGGATAACTTTGTTCTGTGCGGTGATTTTGAACGCCATTGTACTGGTCTACACCGTTCATGCAGTACAGGACCAACCGCCCAAAGCTGAAAAAGGATTTCTCGACTTAAGTGGATGGAATTTCGACAATCGGGAACCTGTTCCCCTGGTCGGAGAATGGGAATTCTATTGGAAAAAACAATTGAGCCCTGAGGAGCTGAAGGAAATAACCCAACCATCGTTTTATATCGAATTGCCAAGATTGTGGAACGGTCTTGATTACCAGGGAACAAAGCTGGGAGGTTCCGGATTTGCTACCTTCAAACTTAAAATTAAATTATCAGGTACAGAAGAAATTCTGGGCTTAAAGATACTGGATTTAAACACTGCGGGTCGCTTGTTTATTAATGGGAAACTGGCGGTAGAAAGCGGCATTGCAGGCACAGATAGCGAGTCGACCAGGCCGTTTTTAAAACCCCGGACGGTCGAATTTAAAAGCGAGAGTGAGATTCTTGAGCTTGTCCTGCATGTTTCCAATTATCACGATCGGATAGGAGGTGTGCGTCTGCCAATTTTATTAGGATCAGGTACCCAGGTGGTTGCATTAAAAAACAAATCCCTGGCGTTTGAGTTTTTGCTTTTTGGCAGTATATTGATCATGGCACTCTACCACTTGGGGTTATACATCCTGAGACGCAAAGGAATATCAGCTTTATATTTCAGTTTATTTTGTTTTCTCATCGCCCTGAGAATTATTTTAACCGGGGAGCGGTATTTAATGACCATGTTTCCGGATTTGAACTGGCATTTTGCCGTTAAAGTCGAAATTCTCTGTTTTTACCTGGCAATTCCTGCCTTTTCCATGTTTGTTAAAACAGTCTTTTCATGGGTGTTCTCCAGGAAGGTTATCCGGGGGGTTCAGTTCGTCAGTTACCTTTTTTCAATTGCAGTTGTTATTGCTCCCCTTAAGTACGGAACCTGGACACTCCCGGTATTTCAAGGATTTACCCTGCTGGTTATCTTTTATGTGATCTATGTAATAGTTCTTTCCATTCGCAAAGGGCAGGAAGGTGCGATTATTTTTGCCCTGGGATTCTTTGCCTTGTTCCTGACAACAGTCAATGACATTTTGTATGATCTGAAAGTCTTGAATACCGGATTCTGGGTTCCGTTTGGTGTCTTCATTTTTATATTCTCCCAGGCATTTCTTTTATCCGTGAGGTTTTCCAAGGCTTTTCAAAGAGTAGAGGTCTTATCTGAAGAGTTGGGGGAAAAATCGGAAGAATTGTCCAAAAAGAATGTCGAACTGCAGCAGCATAAGGATACCCTGGAACAAAAGGTTGAGGAACGTACTGAATCGATAAAAGTTCTACTGGATAATACCGGACAAGGCTTTTTAACCTTCAGGGATAATTATCAAATAGATCCCCTTTATTCCAAAGCCTGCCAGGTCTTTTTCTCAGATCCTCTTGAAGAAAAAAATGCCCTGGAGCTACTAACGTCAGGCTCCGAAATTACCGATGAGCAAGGTATCAGGGAAATGCTGGACATGGTTTTTGACGGCGCAACCTCCATTGAGTTGTTCACCGATATTCTTCCCGAGGAATTAAAGGTGGATGGTAAAATCCTGAAAACCGAATACCGTATGATCCCTCCAGTTGGAACTGAGACGCAATATCGTGTGATGGTCATCCTGACCGATATTACCCGGGAAAGGGAACTCTCGGAACAATTAAGGCAGGATGAAGAACGCAAGGAAGTAATCGTAAAAATTGCCATCGACAAACAGGGATTTATCGAGTTTGTGAATGAGATGAACGGGCAATTTGATGAACTTGCCGAGGCTGTGTCCTTACCGGCACAAAAAGTCGATCCAAACGCCTTGTTCAGAATTATCCACACCATCAAGGGTGGATCTGGCAGTTATGCATTGAAACCGGTTACAGAAAAGGCTCATTATATTGAATCGATACTGGATGACTATCGCTCGGGAGCTAAACAACTGGATAACAGCTCACAGGAAACCCTTAAAACAGAAACAAACGACCTTGAAACCAGGTTTCGTAACATATTGGAAAGTTATAGCGATGTTATCTCCACCGATGAATTAAAGTCCAAAGACCGGATTTTTCAAGTTACAAACTCAAAGCTGGAACGCTTGCAAGCATTTCTAAAGGATGTCGTTCCCAGCAATCAACAGGTTAATCTGGAAAATGAGTTTGAAGTTTTTAACAGACAACCTGTTGCACCAATTTTACGGCGTTACAAACGCACTGCTGAAGATTTGGCGGTGCGGCTAAGCAAGTCGGTTCAGATTAACCTTTCGGGATTGGATACGGAAATTTCCATGACGAAATTTGATCGTTTATTCGGAACCTTAATTCATCTGGTTAGAAATTGCGTTGATCACGGATTGGAGGAACCTGGTGTTCGATCCGTTGTAGGCAAGCCCTCATCGGGACAGATAGATATCAATGTACACAATGAAGCCGACAGACTGCAAATTAAAATCAGTGATGATGGAAAAGGGATCGATGCAGGCCAGATTCGGAAAGCCGCTATTGCAAAAGGTATTATCTCGGAAGTAGAAGCCAGTTCCCTGGGCGAGCAGGAGAGTTTATCTTTGATTTTCCACGCAGGCTTTTCCACCGCCAAACAGGTTTCCGATGTTTCAGGCCGTGGTGTCGGGATGGATGCCATCAAGGTTGTCGTGGCCGAATTGGGCGGCGATATCGAAATCCGGACCAAAGTCGGGGAAGGCACTACTTTTGCCGTTGCCGTCCCCTTTTAGGAACTTATTTGCGTATTGTCTTTTAAAAATCCTTGCGTGAAAACCAGTCGACAAGTAGATTTCTCAGGAGGTGAAGGGAGAATTGACATAACCATTCGGAGCGTTCAGTAACTCATGAACCGAGATGAAGGAATATACAGACAACTGGCAACTCACCTGGATTCGTTGCCGGGAGGTTTCCCGGAAACCGAATCGGGAGTGGAACTTCGCATTCTAAAAAAACTATTTTCCAAAGAAGAAGCTGCTCTTGCCTGCCATTTAACCCTGCTTGATGAAAATCCAAAAGTAGTCGCCTACAGGGCTGGTATATCTACTACAAAAGCCGAAAGTCTGCTTGAAGGCATGGCCAGGAAAGGTTTGATCTTCTACACGCCAGTTGACCATGGTTCGGATATGTACATGGCTGCCCAGTTTGTGGTCGGCATCTGGGAGATGCAAGTCGGTTATCTGGATACAGAGCTGGTCGAACTGTTCGAAGAGTACATTCCTGTTTTATTTGATAAAGAAGCCTGGAAAACCATCCCTCAACTTCGAACCATTCCGGTTGAACACAGCATCGAAAACGAGCTGAAAGTGCTTCCCTACGAAAATGCCAGGGAGCTGGTTAACAAAAAGACAGACTTTGTTGTCACCCCTTGCATATGCAGAAAAGAGAAGGAGATTGCAGGAGAACAGTGTAAAAAACCGGAAGAGACCTGCATTACTTTTGGAACCCGGGACGATTATTTTGTCACCAGTGGATTTGGGCGCAAGGCCAGCAAGGAAGAAGTTCTGAAAATCCTGGATCTGGCTGACAAAAAGGGACTGGTTATTCAGCCCAACAACGGCAAAGAAATAACATGGATTTGCTGTTGCTGCGGGTGTTGTTGCGGCGTGTTAAGGACCATAAAGAATTTCCCCAACCCGTCCGAGCTTACTTCGTCCCCATTTACGCTTGCCGTAAACCTTGATGAATGTGATGGATGCAAATTGTGCATTAAACGCTGTCAAATGGATGCCTTGTCAGTCCCCGAGAAAAAAGTTGTTTTTGACAAGGATCGCTGCATCGGCTGTGGTTTGTGCGTTACCAGCTGTAAAACCGAATCACTCAAACTGGTTCGAAAGCCCTCAAGCCTCCAATCAAAGATTCCTAATGATATTGTTGATGCCTCAATTAAAACCTTAAAAATCAGGGAAAAGGCAAAGCTTCCAAATCTGATCATGATGCTTTTGCGCTCAAAAAGAGACAGGTTTCTGGCCAGGAACTATCGATAACCTGTTATTCCAGATAGCACGACCTTGCTTGTTGAAACTTTGCGGAAGAGTTAATATATAATCAACAACAACTCAATTATTCCATAGCGAAGGTAAACCAATAATATTTTAAACATATTGATTCTTTATGTGCGAACTATTGGGAATGAGCGCCAAGTTGCCCACTGATATCTGTTTCAGCTTTTCCGGTCTGATGCACAGGGGTGGCAAGACAGGTCCCCACAGGGATGGTTGGGGGATAACCTTTTATGATGGTAAGGGATGCCGGACGTTTAAAGATTCAAATGCCAGTTATGAATCGGTGGTTGCCGGGCTGGTTAAGTCGTACTCCATTAAGAGTCATGTGGTGATCAGCCATATCCGCAGGGCAAACCGGGGAAAGGTCTGTCTTGAAAACACCCACCCGTTTATCCGCGAGCTTTGGGGAAGATACTGGACTTTTGCCCACAACGGACAACTCAAAGGGATTAAAAAGGATCTAAAAAAATGGAAAGAAAGCTATGGTTTTGGTTTCCAACCGGTAGGAACAACAGACAGTAAAGCCGCCTTTTGTTATTTGCTGAATCGTTTGAATAAGGAATTTGGCAAGGAACCGAGAAACCAAAGCAGGTTGTGGGAATATATTGCGGACTTTTGCCATGACTTATCAGATAAAGGTGTATTTAACATATTGCTTTCCAATGGAATGAACCTCTTTTCCTATTGCAGTAAAAATCTTTATTGGATCACCAGAAAAGCTCCATTTGGCTTGGCAACCCTGAAAGACGCTGATATTTCGATTGATTTTGCCGAAAAAACCGTTGAGGAAGATGTCGTGACGGTGATTGCGTCAAATCCCCTGACTACCGATGAAAAGTGGGAAAAGCTGGTTCCAAATACCGGAGTCCTGTTTCACCATGGTGAAATCATCAACCGATATGAGTCAAAACAAAAGTCTATTGCCTCTTAGCATAAGCTGGCTGTTGTCAGTTTATTCTTTCAACTGGAGAGCATAAACTCCTTCTTGTTGCTCACCTATGGGACACGATCCAGCGGACCGGGATAGAAATGATTCGCACATTTGGCAACAAGGATACCGCATACAAGACCAGCCGAATTAGCAGCCATGTCAAGCCATTCTCCATACCTGTTTACAAAGGGTTGCAATAACTCAATGGCACCGCTGTAGCAAACGAACAGAAATCCTGCCAGAAACCACTTGTTAGGTTTTCCTAAAGCGACAGGGAATATTAGCAAGGCGTAGGCTATCAAATGGTGGGTTTTGTCCGTTCCCGGAACAGAAGGCAACTCTTCAAGAGGCCACAGGGAAAGCAGGGTAATTCCAACTAGGATGATGACCGTGAGTACGAGCCAATAGATCTTTATTAAGTTCAAAAGCTTGTTCATTTCAATAATGGTTTGTCAAAGTATAAGAGTGTCTCCCATCAGACTGTTAACGGTCAGATAGGCATCCCTGTTGACCGGAAGAATCTCGTCTTTCGATTGTCTCGCCCTGCCAGTGAAACAATGTCGTTGTTTGCTGAAAGTCGAAACAAGAAGCTTTATCACTGGGAACTGTCAGTGCCAGTTCAACTCCAAATCAAATTCATCTTTGCTAACTCCGCAGACAGGACATTCCCAATCATCCGGAATGTCTTCAAATGGAGTTCCGGGAGCTATGCCCCCATCCGGATCTCCGATTTCAGGATCATAAACGTAGTCACATGACAGGCAGGTATATTTATCCATAATTTTATCCGATAAGCTTAAGTTCAGTATTTTAAGATTTTTGGTTATCGATCGAATCGACTCCGCATTTTGTGATTCTGGCGGTCTCTCTTATCAATGATGCAACCAGTTCCTTTTTCTGCTCAATTGACCTTCCTTCAAACATTTCAACTCTAATAATCGGCATACTCTTCCTCCAAGATAAATGTACTTAACAGTGACCTGTGATTCTGCAGGTAATGAATTAAAGGATATTTGATTTCCATTTTTCTTTGCAATGGCGCTAGTTCTGAATTGAGTTAAAGATTTGACGTCTCTTTTTTCTCAAAGACTAATCTTTGCCAGGTCGAATTTCCATGTCGCTTGAGTTGATCTGCTCGTCCTTCTGTTTCTCAAAGCCTTTGGTATCTATATCCATAGTTTTGGCGCGCTCTTTCCACTTTGATCTTGCCAGAGCACGCATATCTTCAACATTGTCTTTTTCATCCACAATTTCCATGCCCATAAGGGTTTCGATGATATCCTCCAATGTTACCAGCCCGCCAGTTCCTCCATGCTCATTAACTACTATGGCAATGTGTTGACGGTCTTTCAGGAAGCGTTCCAGCATTACTATCAAAGATACCGACTCCGGAACGGCAAGTATTTCGCGTTTCAGTGCATTAAGCGTTTCATCTCTTCCCTTCCGGTTGGCATTAATCAGAACATCCTCTTTGAGAACAAACCCGGTTATGTCGTCCATTTGACCTGCATAGACAGGTAGGCGTGAAAAAGGAAGCTGAGTGACTTTGTTAACGGAATCGATAATTTTCATCTCCTCGGGCAATGCGGAAATGACAGCACGCGGTGTCATGATATCATCCACTTTAAGTGAATCGAAACGGAAGATATTGCGGATGATCTTGGATTCCTTGTCGCGAAGATGACCTGTTTCCGCTCCGACCTGAGCCATGGCGATAAACTCGTCTCTACTGAAAATATGAATATCTTTTCCCCGTGATATTAACTTTGTTAATTTCTCCGAAACCCAGACAATTGGAAAAAGAGACACAATCAGCAAATTTACAAAATACGAAACAGGACTCACAAGTTTTGACCAATAGACGGCACCTAGAGTCTTGGGGACAATTTCGGAAAGAAAAAGGATTAAAAGTGTCATCACGGCTGAAAACAGACCAAACCAAGCGCTGCCAAATACAATTGTAGCCTTGGCGCCGGCACCAATTGCCCCGACTGTATGCGCAATAGTATTTAGGGTCAAAATAGCTGCAAGGGATTGATCTACATTATCTTGTCTCAACTTTTTCAAAAGAGCAGCATGCCCGGGTCGCCTTTCCTTTTGTCCTTCGATGTATGAGGGAGTAATGCTTAAGAGCACTGATTCTGCTATTGAACAAAGAAATGAAAAAATCAGTGCCAACAGTATATAAATCATCAACAACAAGCTGTCTGTACCCAAATCTATGATGCTTCTTTCGGCTGTATGCTGTATTCCAAAGATATGTTCAGTAAAAGCAAATGTATGAAACAATATAAGAAACAAAGTCCGGATGGGCTTTTTCAATGACAACCTCGTAAGATTTGTTAGTTAAGATAAGATCATTTGATTGAATGCTGTTAATTCTTGCTCCCGCCTTCTGCAAACTTATTCAGCTTTTCGTCCTGATTTTTTTTGATCTCGTTTATTGATAGTTTAAGTGATATCACTTGAGGTAGAAGTGTGGCTAGCCCGAAGGTAGATTGGCAGAAATGCTTTTTCTTTATCCACCGGGAAGTCGCGAAGTTATTGGTATTGTAGGCACTAGGAGCAAAGGTACAAGGTTGGATTTGTGGCGGGCGTGACCCGCCTTTTTATTGCCTTTTATTCTTCAGGGGCCGTGTAGGTAACGATGTCTATGCCGATGCCGTTGGGGTCGACGATTGCGAAGTGTCTGTCTCCCCATTCTTCGTTGCGGAGTTCAATGGCTATGTCGACCTCAAGAGCTTTGATCCGTTCGTACTCTTTGTCTACGTCAGGTACTTCCACGGTTATGTAAACACCCTGACCCTCAAATGCTGATTGGAAAATAGGTTTCTGGGAGGGATGGTTTGGAAGCAGAAATGATATTTGATCCCCAGCTTCAGAGCCCAAAAGCAGATAAAAATCGTTCTCAAAATCAACTCTCAATCCCAATGTTTTGGTATAGAACTCCTTAGTTTCCTGAAAGTTTGAAGTGATGATGCCGGCGTTGAATTTCATGATGTTCTCCTGAATAGTGTTTTGAATTTTTGTCTCAACTATCACTTTCAGGATAACAATCGAAGTGTAAGCACAATTGTAAAAATCGGACAAAGTGTTTGGTGGAGGGAAATAACCTATCTTTTTGTCACTGTTGATCTTACAAACAGATCTACCTTGTTATTCAGGATGACATCTTGACCAACTTTTCTTACGTTAATGACATTAATCAGCTATCAGTCATCGGGCAAACAAAGGGAAATTAGTGATTATTGTAAGCGTTTTCTTTCGGGTTAAATGTCATTGAAAAAGCGACAGAGGAAGGAGACAGACCGGATAGTTCTTTGAATTCGTGTATGTAATGGGCCTGGTCGTAGTAACCGAAATCATAACAGAGCTTCCCCCACTGTTCTTTAGGTTGGGACATCATGGCCTTTAAAGTTTTCTGAAAGCGGATGATTCTGGAGAAAGTCTTGGGATTAAAACCGATATAGTAGTCGAAATACCGTCTTAATTGACGGGGACTGACTCCCGGATGCAGGTCTTTTTCAATCTGCAATGTGCCATTCTTTTTTAAGATCTGTTGCAGGACGCCAAGAAATCTTTCGTCAGGTGCTTTTTCCCGGTTTGCCAATTGTTCCAGTAAGAACTCTTCAGCCAGTTGAATTCTGTATGCAGTTGATCCAGCCTCAAACAGTTTTTCTTCAATACTGTGGAGACGGCTGTTCCAGACATCCTGAAAGGGAATCATGTTGTTTGTGATTTCCCTGATAGGCATGTTGAAAAAATATTGCAAACAACCGGGATAAAAACGAATACCGAAATATTGGGTCTTTCCGGGGAACAGGGCTTCCTGTGAAGTGTTGGCTGTTCCGGCTATCAGGATTGGTTGAAAGTCATTGCAATCGATAAAGAGATCGATACAACCATCTGATACAATTCTATAATGGGCTGTCGAGCTTGAGTCACTTTCAGATTTGAGTGTCCAAAAACAATGAATCAATGGTTGCAAACCTTCAGAAGGCACATATTCCTGATAGGTCATCGGAGAGCCTGGTTCCAGGATAGGTTGCAATGGTTGATAATGTTTTCTTAAGTTCATTTTTATTGGAAGACAGAATAACCAAGGTGTTGCTTTGCTTCGATTCTCATCTGTTTTATCTCTACAATATCCATACCACTTACCACTCTTGATTTGAGAACAATTCAATATGTACTTCCTCAAGGGTTAAATTTAAAATAGACATTATGTGTAAGTCATAAGCCCGGGTGTTCAATTCATGCTATTTTGATTCAAAAAGGAGGGAATGATGTCGTTTCAAGCAGAGAAAAATACCATTCGCTGGAAAATGCATTTCAATTCACCACCTGAAAAGGTTTATGATGCCCTGGCAACGGATTCCGGCAGGGCAGGGTACTGGGCGGAATCGGCTCCTGAAAGGGATGGCGAGATTACTTTCCATATCTTGAATTACGACCCATACTCCGGCAAAGTGCTTGAAAAAGTCCGCCCTTCGTTGTTTAAACTGGAGTATTTCGGGACTGTTACCGAATTCAAGTTGGAATCGGATAAGAAAGGAGGAACCGATCTAACCCTGGAAGCAACCCGGGTGGATGAGTCTTATCGAATTGAAATGGTCGCGGGATGGGTCTCCGTGTTGATGGCCATGAAAGCCTGGGTTGACCACTCGGTGGATTTGAGAAACCATGATCCGGACCGTGGCTGGGCACAGGGGTATGCAGATAACTAAACAAATGGGTTCCATATCGTTTCTTTTAGGAAATCACTCTGCAAGGTCGATCCATTTTCCTTTAGTCATTGATTCCAGATCCATGGGATTTAATTCGAAAACCGCGTTTGGAGTCCCGGCGGCGGCCCAGATACTGTCGTATTTTTCAGGTCCTCATCCAGCAGGGTTTGAAGAGGCTGGTTGTGAGCAACAGGAGGAATACCGCCAATGGCAAAGCCAACCTTTTCTTTGACAAATTTTCCGTTTGCTTTGCCCAGAATCATGTTTTCCGATTGCTGAACTTTGTCTACGTCAACCCTGTTGGAGCCGGATGCTATTATCAGGATTGGCTGGTTGGAGTTTGTGTCTTTAAAAACCAGGGATTTTGCGATTTGACCTACCTCACAGCCAATGGCGTTGGCAGCGTCTTGGGACGTGCGGGTTGAAGCGGGAAACTCTTTGACGTTGAAAGAGAATCCTTTTTCACTTAGGAAGTCCTGGACACGTTTGGCGCTGGTGCTTAGTTCATTGTTCATAATAAATCGGTTATCAGTTAACAGTTATCGGAGCGAAGTGTCGCTCCTTAGAATTTAATTATCCTTTGTTGCTTAATTCCATTACCTTTGACTGCTCTTTCTGATTGTCATTTTCAGAATTTTTCTGCGACTACTTCCCAAACAATTTTGGGTTTGGAGTATCTTTCTGTGCACAGCTCTTCAACGGAATGTATTTTCCAAGCGGTATTAAAAAGCTCGTTTACCGATTGTTGATCAAAAAAACTTTTTTGTAATCCGTTTACTCGAAAGACATTGTTCTCAATCGTATCATAACCGACAGAACCGTAATTCGTGTCGCTGGTTGAATTAAAAAAAAAAAAAAAAATCCCCCCTGATGCCAAACAGCGTTTAATATCATTAACTATTTTTTCAGTTTCCACTCTTTTAAAATAGTGAAGAGAGAGATTAGCGTTGATGACTTGAAAGCTGCTGTCGACAAAAGGGAGGCCGTCACCGGC
>JAKSDL010000053.1 GCA_022360105.1 Pseudomonadota bacterium | reverse complement strand
GGAGGGGCATGAATTACTGGCAGGTGTACTACAAAAACACCGGCTTAGCGGACGAGCTCATGACAGTATACTCAAAGTGGCCAGAACCATTGCCGATCTGGAAAAATCGCCCGCCATCCGGACCTGGCATTTATCTGAAGCAGTGAACTATCGTTGTTTGGATCGAGAGCTACATTTTTGATCAAAAGAAATCCAAAGAACCTTTAGCTATAGCCATAAAAAAAACCCGGGAATCTTTCATCCCGGGCTTTTGTATTCCAGACGCAATCTAACTGACTACACCACATCCTACTTTTTAGCCTTTCCTTTTTTCTTGTTGGTTGTCGTTTTTGCCTTTCCTTTTTCCGGAGCCTCAACAGGTGCTGGTGGGGACACTTTATTGAAGACCAGTTGCTGTCCCACAGAGATGATGTTACTTACTACCCAGTAAAGTACCAGACCGGAAGGCATATTCAAGAAAAACATGACCATCATGACTGGCATCCATTTCATGATTTTTGCCTGGGTTGGGTCCATGGTTGGAGTCGGCGTCAGACTCTGTTGCACGTACATCGACACCCCCATCAAGATTGGCAGAATGAGGGTATAGTCGGCAGCGGATAAATCAGACCACCAAATAAAAAAGGGAGTGTGCCGGAGTTCAATGGCCGGAAGCAGAGCCTGGTACAAGGCAATAAAAATAGGAATCTGCAACAACATAGGGAGACATCCACCCATCGGATTCACCTTGTGTTGACCATAAAACTTCATGATCTCCTGATTCATCCGTTCCTTGTTATTTTTGTATTTCTCCCTTAAGGCTGTAATTTTGGGTCCCAATGCCTGCATCTTTCGCATGGAGGTCATCCCTTTATAAGCCAGCGGGAACATGGCCGTTCTAACAATGATTGTCAGCAGAATGATTGCTACTCCCCAGTTTACCACATACCCCTGCAACCACCGTAGAATAACCATTAACGGTTCGGCTATTACTTCCAGCCACATATCGATGGCCTTGGGCAAGTGCTCGTCATACTGCTCCAATTTGGAATGCACTTTGGGTCCGGCATATATTCTGAAGCTTCTGCTGTATTCCTGGTTATTACCCAAACTCGTTGATCTATCGACATAAGTTAGCTGGGGGACAACCACGTCTTTGCCATCCAACTTTGAATTAACCGGAGTTAATTCAGCTTTGAAATCGCTACCATCCACAGTTTTAATGGCCGTAACAAAATACTTGTCCATTAAACCGGCGTAATGTGTTTTATCTATTGTCAGTGTTTCTTCTACATCTCCACCGTCATACTTTTCGAAATCCTCATCAAAATAGGTTACAGCAACTTTAGGTTGAGGCAGAGGTTCCCGTGAAATTGCTTCCCCGCCGGCACCGAAATTCACTTTTGGGTGAATCATTTGAGATGCGCCAGTGCGATTCAACAGCTTTACAACGAAGTCAATCTCATAGGTATCGGGATAGAAAGTGAACTGCTTGGTTTCTACCAATCCATTCGGCAGAACGGCCTTCAATTCAAGGGATTGAGCCTGAGAGCTGACATCAAGTTGATCAGCAGATACAGAGTAGTTGATTGATTGTTTGTCCGGACCCGTTTCAACCTTCCAGATTTTATTGGTATCAGAGATATCACCTGCCAGGTTCACCAACCTGTTTGGATCCCAAGGCTCTTCTTCATCATTACCCCCGGTGAACAATCCCACGACAAATTTGGTGATCTGAAAATGAGGTTCCAGATTGTATTTGTAATCTTTCAACAGCATTTTAGTGAGTGATCCATCCTGAGAATCAATTTCAATGGAATAGAGATCGGATTCCACCTTGACTGACTTTCTAGATAGAGCTTCTATCTCTTCGATGGCCGGTTGCTGGTCTTCTGTCACTGCAATCTCGGTAATGGCCTCTGAAGATTTGGCAGATTCTTTGGATTCTTCTGCATTTTCCTCAACCTGGGGTTGCGGAGCCTGTTGTTCTGGCGGGTAGATCATGTAATAGCCAATTATCATCAGCATTGAAAGCAAGAAAGCCAGTAAGAAATTTCTATCCATTTTTTGTCGAAGTAAAGATATGCAGCGTTTCAGGAACCTCATCAATCCCTCCCTCATGGAAAGGATGGCAGCGCAACAACCTGCCAGTGGATAAATAAAGTCCCCCGATTAATCCATGTTTTTTAAATGCCTGTTTCGAATACTCAGAGCAGCTTGGCCAGTAGATACAGGAAGGTGGTATCAAAACCGAAATGAATTTCTGGTAAATCCAGATTAAAGCCAGAAAAGGGCTGCTGATAACTATGTTAAACCTGCGTTTTATATTCATCAGGAAGGTTGCCCAGAAAGCGTGATAAGTATCGTTGTACGACCTCAAGGGTGGGTTCTTTTTGCAGGGGTTTGGTGATATAGATTGCACAATCCATAGACCTTGTCCGGAGATATGCTGATGTACGAAGAGACTCCCGTATCAGTCTTTTTAAGCGATTCCGTTTAGGCGCATTCCCAACACGCTTGGAAACTGAAATCACAACCCTGATGTACCCCTGGGTTTGCGGAAGATAACGAAATTTCAAAAAACCACTGGCTTGATATTTACCAACCTTGAACAACCGGTCAATATCATTCCGCTTGCTTAGCCTGTAATTCTTTGAAAAACCGTGTTTCTTCCCAATAGTCCTATGCACTCAGCTTTTTTCTTCCTCTGCGTCGCCTGGCGTTGATGATGTTCCTGCCAGCCTTGCTAGACATTCTCTTGCGAAAGCCGTGCTTCATTTTCCTGCGCCTGTTATTTGGCTGAAATGTTCTTTTCATGATCCCTCATCAGTAAAAATCGTATTTATAAATAATCTTCAAAAATAAAGATTTTTATGGCGTTTGTCAAACTAATGCCGCACTGATTTTACCGGGCAAAAAGAATTATTGATATAGATCTTTAGCCCAGTCTGTCCTTTGCCAAGCTGTTTTTAAACATGACATATTTCAATCTTCTCAGTTGGCTCACCTTCAGTCTTGTAATTATCTTCAATCATTCAAATCGACTTTTTCCCTTATCATTAATGCGTATTTTGACCAGCATCATTCTTATCTTTATCGTTTTCGTCTTTCCCCGGTACAAATTATAACTCAAATTTCGCACCTTACTGTTCATTTATCTTCTGTTGTATTGCAGATTTCATAAACCATACAACCAGTGAAAGAGAAGACAGAAGCCGAAATTCAG
>JAKSDL010000707.1 GCA_022360105.1 Pseudomonadota bacterium | reverse complement strand
TAAAAATCCGGGAAAAGGATCCGTTTATTCTTTTGCGTAATGAGGCTTATATTGGCGTTCTGATCGATGATCTAATTTCAAAGGGAACTGAAGAACCATATCGCATGTTTACTTCCAGGGCCGAATATCGGTTGCTACTGAGGGAAGACAATGCAGACCAGCGTCTGACCGACAAAGGTTATCAAATAGGTCTGTTGGAGGAGGAAAAATACAAGGTTTTTTGGACCAAACAAAAAGAGATATCCGAAGTCAAATCTGTTATTGCTTCGATCAACGTCAAACCTACAGACCAAACCAAGCAGGTGCTGAAAGACAACGGAATCAATCCTTTGAATCATCGCATCAAAGTGGGAGAACTGTTAAAAAAACCAAACGTCACCATGGATGTGGTCTCTCAACTTGATCCGGCGGCTGAACTGGCAAAGCTTTCCCAATGGAATGATACAGTCAAGAAGTATGTGGAGACAGAAATCAAGTATGACGGCTACATTCAAAGGCAGGAATCCCAGGTTCAAAAATACCTGAAAATCGAATCGATCCAAATTCCTGAACGTCTTGATTACGATACGGTTGGCGGGCTTTCCACTGAAGTACGGCAGAAGTTACTTTCCCACCGTCCCCAAACCCTGGGACAAGCAAGCAAGATCAGTGGCATCACTCCCGCGGCCATCACCATTTTAATGGTGGCTATTCAAAAGATGCACAAGAAGCAACCTTCGGTTTCAGTACCAAAGTCTCTGTAAAAGGAAAAAGTTTTTTGTTTTCACGGACCTAACCCAAATTCACATGGTAAGATCCTATACTTCGAATCAGGCAGCACAACAGAGAAGTACTGCAAAATGCTGCCTATTTCTGTTAGCGAAGGGTAGGGCGGCCTTACGTGACCTCCGAAGGATTTGATCGGGAGAATGAACAAAAAACATTAATTAGGTCAATTTTATAAATTAAGCTTATGCAAAATTTCCCAAGTTTTTGCATAACAAGAGTTTGTCGGCTGGGACGTAGCGCCGCCCTACCGTTTGAACTGGATTCCAAATCATATCACCTGGATCCCAGGTTCCCGTTCTATCAAAAATGACAACATCCCAAACAATTCAAACAATTTACTCAAAAATTCGGCAGGATAAGAGAATCTCACCTGCTGAAGCACTCGTTTTACTGAACGATGCACCCTGGCTGGAGATCGCTCAACTTGCCTGGGAGAGACGCATGGAAATAATTGGTTCGGAAACCGCCAGCTATACGGTATTTCGAATCATTAACTATACCAATGTTTGTTCAATTCAGTGTTCATTTTGCAGCTTTAAATGCAGTGAAGAAGATGATAAAGCGTATGTCCTGTCACAGCAGCAGGTGTTTGAGCTGATTGAGCAAGCCCGTGAAAAGGGCTCAGACCAGGTATTTTTCCAGGGTGGTGTAAATCCTTCTTTGCCGCTTGATTACTATCTGGAAGTATTATCGGGTATCAAAAGCAGGTACGGGTTTCATATCCGTGGATTTTCACCGGTGGAATTAAAACACATGGCTGAGTTGTACAATCTGGATATAAAGGATTTAATCTCTGAACTAAAAGATGCCGGTTTGGGCTCGGTGCCGGGTGCTGGAGCCGAAATACTGGTAGAAAGGGTTAGAAAGATTCTTGCTCCTCAAAAATGTACAACAGATGAATGGGTTGAGATCATGAAGTGCTGCCACCAGCACGGGTTATATGGCTCGGCAAACATCGTTTTTGGTTCGGTTGAAAGCAATGAAGAGATTATAGAACATCTTGACGTGGTACGAAACATTCAAGATGAAACAGGAGGATTTAACAGTTTCATCCCCTGGACCTTCCAATCCCAGACAAAGGACTTCCACCGCAGAGCTGTAAAACATCATGAATACCTAAAAGTGCTAGCCCTTTGTCGCTTGTTTCTGGACAATATCGATAACCTTGAAGTGTCGGTGATGGTTCTGGGCAAAGAGATCGGTCAATTGGCCTTGCGAATGGGGGCAAATGATATCAGCTCACCTGTGCTGGAAGAGAAGGTATTGAGGTCTTTTGGAGTGAGAAACGAGGAAGAATCCAAAGCGTTGATTTCAGCCGCCGGATTCAAGCCGGTCCGCAGGGATTTCACCTATCAGAAGATCCAATAAAAAAAGCTCCGTTCCGAGCATCGGAAGGAGCTCTTCCATCAAATAGAGACTTACGGCTAATCGAGAATAGGATTCGTTTCGATTGGTTTACCGCCAGTCTGAAGCAATGTATCAATTAGTCTTTCCAATGAATACATTCACCTGGGCAAGCATCGATTTCCTCCTGGATCTCATCTTCACTTGCGCCTTCATGATTAATAACGATAGCCAGGTCTTCATCGTCCATTGCAAATACTTCTGGTAAATCATCTACACATTGTGCGCAGCTTGTACATTCATCTCTATCTATATATATCTCTCTAGCCATAATACCTCTGAATTGACAAAAAAAGTTGATGTTTAAAACTCTCGGTCTACAAAAAAACCAGATCGTATGGTCTGTTGCCAACCATAATAGATAAAATAAATTGACTAATATAAGCCCGCAATCCCCAAAAGATAGATATTAGTCAACATTTAAACACACATTTTAGGTACTTCGAAAAAGGTCCTGACCTTCTCAACCATGCTCTCCAAAGCCGAAGGTAAGAAACACGGTTGTCAGTTATCGGCTATTAGTCATCAGTTTGTAGTCCAAGAATTCATAGCTGGACAACAACTTGAAACCCCATCTCTGCGGTCGGGCTTACATCTTTATCTGTTGACTCATAACTCTATGATCTTTTCATCAATAATCTTTGAAAAACAGAAAGCAGAGCTTTCACTTCAGACTGATAACGGATAACCGATAACTGACAACCTTTAGTTAAATATCCTTTAACTGATCCAGTAAAATCTCTCCTGTCTTCGCTGCTACTTCCCTGAAAGACTTCCGCCACTGCAAATGCCCGGAACTACCAACCTGATTGGTGATTCCGATGATGGCATTCCAGGGTAGTGAGCGTTTCCGGCAAACCTGAGCGATTCCATAAAGCTCCATGGTTTCAAGTTCTACGTTCAGTTTTTTTTGAATGGTTTCTGCCAGAGCGTCTGATTGGGTTAATGTCAGCAAAGTAGCTATTTTGGAGGGATACAGATCATTACCGAGCTGGAAGGTAGCCGGAATTGCCGTCCTGGGCAGTGGTTCAGCGTAGAGACTGAACCCATGCTCAGCCGCTCCATCTGCCAGTACAGTCTCAAGACAACTGCAAATATCACCGGGTTTAATACTGGAGATATTGGGGTAAACCCCCGCAGATCCGGTAAAGAGGAGTTTATTAATCTGAGGGTATATGTCCAGCAGTTTGTTAACGTTAATAGCACTTTCTAAAAAGCCTACACCTACCGGAGCTATTATAACGTCGGGTTGGGAAGCAAACCAGATTTTATTGCCAGTCTCCTGCCTTGCTCCCAATTTTTCTATTAGCCAGCGAAGCTCTGTTTCAATAGCTGAAATCAGGCACAGCATACTAGTACTTGTTTCTCTTCAGGTTTTTTTCCGCATTGAAACGATCGATTGCCAGTTGCACCAGGCGATGAATGAGTTCAGGATAAGGGATTCCGCTGGCTTCCCACAGTTTTGGATACATACTGATGTTGGTAAAACCAGGCAGTGTGTTTACTTCATTCAACCAAACCTCTCCGTTTTTCTTTACAAAAAAGTCAGCCCTTGTTAACCCTTCCAATTCCAGCAACCGGTACGCTTTTTCTGCTGCCAGTTGAAGCTCGTCTAATACTCCCTCAGCAAGTTCAGCCGGTATTTTCAATTCTGTGGTATCGCTTTCAATATACTTGGCATCATAGGAATAAAATTCTTCTGTCGGGATAATTTCTCCTGCAATCGACACTTCCACATTCTCATTCCCAAGAATGGATAATTCAACCTCCTGCCCCTCAATGAATTCCTCAACGATGATTTTCTTGTCAAACTGAAAAGCGTAATCCACAGCTTTGTCATACTCTTCTCGATTGCGACATTTGGAAATTCCAATAGAAGAACCCAGGTTCGCAGGTTTTACAAACAAGGTAGAACCCAGCTCATCTGCCAAGTCCTCATACTGAGGTCGGTTTTCCTGCCAATAGTAAATTACTTTGTGTCGGGCACAGCGAATGCCGTCATGGATCAGCAATCGTTTCATGATATCCTTATCCATTCCCACGGCCGATCCCAACACCCCGGAGCCAACGTATGGAACGTGTTGCATCTGCAAGAGTCCCTGCAAACAGCCGTCTTCTCCATAGGTGCCATGAATGATGGGGAAAATGGCATCGATATGCTCACCTTCCAGTTTCCCTCTTTCCAATCGAACTTCTTTTAGTCCCTCGGCCAGGCAGATGTTGGAGGGATCATCTTCATTGGCAAAAAGTGGGTCACCACTCAGCCATTGTCCACCCTTACTGATACCCACTGGTATCACCCTGTAGCGATCTTTTGGAATATATTGGATTATCGATTTTGCGGATTGCAATGAAACTTCGTGTTCTCCGCTTTCTCCGCCGCATAAAACAACAACAGTTTGCATAATCAGCCTTGTGGTTGTAGGTTATGGTTGCCTTAGGTTTTTTGAATAAAGTAACGCGTCACATTCAGGATGGTGATAATAACGATTTCGATGTCCTATTCGTTGAAATCCGTAGTTTTCATAAAATTGAACCGCTTCAGTATTGTCTTCTCGAACCTCAAGAAACAAATGCCGGCCTCCCTTAGCCTGTACTTCCAAAGATACCTGGTCCAACATTTTCCTGGCATTGCCTTGGCGGCGGTAGTCCCTTCTGACGGCAATTCTCAGCAATTCCGCCTCATCACTGATCGTTTCAACTACACAAAAGCCAGTCAATGTTGCTTCCCGGAACTCCAACCTAGCAAACAAATCCCGGTTTTTAAACAGCTTTTCCCACGTTTTCTCATCCCAGGCAGAATCACCAAAGCAATCCTTCTCCAATGCTTGAACCAAGGGAAAATTGGGGATCATAGTTTGCCAATCCTGGACAATCACTTCTTGATACCAAATTGTTTTTCGTAATTGATTTCAGCTTCAGACAATCTGATATAGATGGGCTCCAACGGTTTAACCGACGGTTCTTGAACCTCATGCTCTAAAAAATGCTCGATGACAGAAATTCCTGAAACATTCCGATGAAAGTCCTGATTCCAGTTAACGTTTTTCGCAGCCAGATCAAATCCCTTTTTAAACATTGTTGCCAGCCCGGTCCCCAGGATCATATCACCGGCTATTAATCCTTCATAAAATGCATCCGGTTTAATCAGCTGAAGAGAATCCTGCAAGACTGGTTTCCCATTATCAGTTTTGTATGTAGCCGTGTAAAACTCGCCTTTATAAGCGTTTTGAATAACTTTGATTTGCCCGGGGTAAAACGGCAAACTGCCCGCAATAATCTGCAAGGTATCCACACCATAAACTGGGAGATTTAGTCCTAGTCCGATAGATTCTGCCACCGCCAGGCTGATCCTTAAGGAAGTAAAAGAGCCCGGTCCCAGGGTAACGCAGATACCATCCAGATCTGATTGTTCCATTTTAAGTGTGGTCAGCAGTTGATCAATCGTGGCTAGCAATACTTCTGACCCCGGAGACCCGTCGTTTAGATAAATCATTCCCTTCGGTACGCGGTTTTCCAAGACACCGACTGAAATGGCAAACCCGGACCCATCAATACCTAAAATACATTGATCACCTACTTTCATTTGATTCCCCGGTCGTTTTAAAACAATTGTTTCACTGTTCTCTTTCTCAAATCGAGCAAGCAATGCCACTGTTTTAGAAGCATTATGCCATACCAGCCTACGTTTTTTCCGCTTTTTAGACAAATCCCTTTTTTCCACAGGATTGCCTCAAAGTCACTATCGGCAGAGATATCGATTTTGTTTTGTGAACAATCACTGTTGCTGTTTGCTTATTGATATTCTTACCAATGGGATCAAGCTCCTTAGGAGCTATTAATCGGTCTGATTTATAGAACTGGCTGCGAATGATTTATAATCAGATACTTTTAAATTTTTTATGTTTTTTCATTACAAAAACTCAAAATAAAAAACCTGAACCCAAGTTTTTTCGATCCTAAACGATACAAAAGGGCAAAAGCTATTTAAAAATTATTTAGCTTGTCAAGCACATATTCAAATAGGCGTCAATAATATGATATTGATCAAAAATATTCCATAGCTTTTAAAACTATGAAATATAAAAATAATTAGTAAAAAATATAATCAGCAAACATAATAATCGTTTTAACACAATAAAATATTTCTATTGTAAAGGCGGTCATACATGGATATAGAATTACGGATTTAACAAGTTTGGATTAATTGTAAAACGAATCGAAAATATTCAGGATTATGTTTGAGCCACAAATTCAGATTTTTAGAAAATATATCAGTATATTAGTATGATTGAGATACCTTTTTTTATATGTTTTTATTGATTGTTCGCAATTTGAATATTTACTAAAAGAATCCCTCTCCCCACTCTGGTATTTTTGCCAATAAATGTAGCTGT
The DNA here is from genome assembly GCA_022360105.1 of Pseudomonadota bacterium. Next base: position 280 of record JAKSDL010000707.1, on the reverse strand, counting down.
GTTCGGATTAGAGATCATGGTTAAGGCGAATATACCGTCATTTAAAATATGTGTTTCATGGGAGCTGATGCTGAAATAAACAACAATAAAACAAATACAACTTTTACTCACTCTTTTATTGTTGCATCAAAAGCCCATCAAACAATCTATATATCGGTAAATTAAGTAATGAAAAACATTCCTTAATTTTCAGTATTCAAAAACACCTAATTCGACTGTTTAGTATAAAAAAAATTAAGGCTTTAATTATAAAAAAATTCAACAAGAAAAGAGGTAAAGC
>JAKSDL010000938.1 GCA_022360105.1 Pseudomonadota bacterium | reverse complement strand
GGCAGCACCTCGCCGGTTTCCGGATCGATGATCTCCGGGATGAAGTGATCTTCATTGATATGTAGACCGCATTGATGGATGCATTCACCGGATACACCGGGACCGATGATCTCAGACAGGCCATAGTTCTCTGTTGCCAGTATCCCCAGCCGGTCCTCTATGGTCTTTCGCATGGCTTCGCTGCAGGCTTCAGCGCCAAAGAGACCCACACGGAGCTTCAGCTCTTTTCTTGGGTCGATACCCATGCTCTGGATGACTTCCGATATGTAGAGCGCATAGGACGGTGTGGAGATGAGCACCGTCGTGCCGAAGTCCTTCATCAGCATGATCTGCTTTTCCGTATTACCCGATGAAGCAGGCACCACTGTGCACCCCATCCGCTCCAGGGCATAGTGCAGGCCAAATGCTCCGGTAAAGAGTCCATAGCCAAATGCCACCTGGGCCACATCATCGGATGTGACACCGGCTGCACAGACCAGTCGAGCCATGACATCCGTCCACATATTGAGATCGTTTTGGGTATAGCCCACGACCGTTGGTTTGCCGGTGGTACCCGACGATGCATGCACCCTGACGACATCCTTTTGCGGTACTGCAAAGAGCCCAAAGGGATAGTTATCCCTCAAGTCATCTTTTATGGTAAATGGTATTTTACTCAAATCATCGATACTGTCTATGTCACTGGGTTTTAGCTTTAATTGATCAAAGCGTTCACGAACCATTTTGACATGATGATAAAGATGCGAAACTGTGCTTTGTAGTCTCTCAAATTGTAGTTTTTCTATCTGCTTTCGCGATGCTGTCTCGATCTCTTGATTCCAAAACATAGAAACGCCTTCCTCACTGGGTGGTGACGGGCTCCACTATGTACGATTACTCATTTTTCTCCATGCTGCCGGTCTACGAAATTTAACCGTACGAAAACATTATACATGATAAAAAACAATTTACAAGCACCATCGATGCCGGCTTTTCTTATGGTCCAAACGACCCGCTGATTATCCACATCCACACCGGGATGAGCGCCATAGAGATCAGTGTCGTCAGTGTGACCAGCCGGCTGGCATACTGGGGGTTGGCATGGTATTTCGTGGC
>JAKSDL010000804.1 GCA_022360105.1 Pseudomonadota bacterium | reverse complement strand
TATTGAAATCCAAGGATTGATCAAGGCTTTTGGTAAAAACACTGCCAAGAAACAGTTCTGTGCCCTGGGGTCGGTGAAATCCAATATTGGTCATGCTGAGTCTGCTGCAGGTATCAGCGGTATGACCAAGGCTATTTTGCAATTGCATCATAAACAACTGGTACCATCTATCCATTGCGATCCTATTAACCCCCATTTGAACCTGGAGACCTCACCTTTCTATGTTCAAAAAGAAAATGAAGAATGGAATCCGGAACAGGGTGTGCGCAGGGCAGGAATCAGCTCATTTGGAGCTACCGGCTCCAATGCCCATGTCATCCTGGAGGAATTTCATCAGGAAGAGACAATCCGGAAAGAACTGGAGACGCCTGTGTTGTTGCCTTTGTCAGCGAAGACTCAGGAACGTTTACAGGCTTATGTTTTAAAACTGCTGGATTTTATTCAAATGAATCAGCATGAGATCGACCTGCCGTCAATGGCATACACCCTTCAAACAGGCAGGCAAGACATGGATGAACGTTTTGTCGTGCTGGCGGGCAGCATTGATGAGGTCATAGAAAAACTAAAGGAGTTTGTAAAAAAACCGGAGCAGGCTAGCGGTATTTGGTGTGGCAATATCAATTCAGAAAATACCCTGCTGCGTTTTTTTCAGTCGGATGGGGATCTAAAAGATGCTGTTGAGCAATGGCTGTTAAAGGGAAAACTGAATAAGGTCGCCGAGCTTTGGGTTCAAGGATGTGAAATGGAGTGGGAGTTATTATATGAAGAGGAGCGACCTTTGCGCATGAGCCTGCCCACCTACCCATTTACCAGGGAACGTTACTGGGTGAATGTGGATGTAAACAGACCTGCAGTGCAGGTGGATCCGGAGACAAAAGATGTAAAAATTGAAGTCCGCTTGCCGGAATCGATGGAGGCCGGCCGAACCAATAGTTCAAAAAACAATAACAACGTCGCTTCTCTCGGGCGTGCCAACAAGAAAGCAGCAGAGACAAACAATACACAATCGGGGGGACTGGCAGCACAAACCAAGGGAATCGAAAAGGTGGATACAAAAGCCCATATCCGGGAGATTGTGGCTTCAACCATCAAATTAAAACCGGAACAGGTGCTGTACAATAAAGCATTATACGAATACGGAGTGGATTCGATTATCTTCATGAAGTTAAACAACTTTTTTGAAGAAAACTTCGATACTACCTTCACTATGACCGAGTGGGACGAGAAATGGTCCATCGAACAGATATTCCAAGAATTAGAGAAAAAGGCGGGTGATCTGAGTTTGAAGACCGTAGGGCCTACCGAAACAGTCCAGGAAGTCAAAGATTTGGCTCCTCGGAAAAGTGCTTCCCACTCCGGTTCTATTCCAAAAGTGACTCGCGAACATTATCCACTGTCATCTACGCAGAAGAGTCTGTATTTCCTCTATCTTTCAGCTCCCAAAGAGCCTTTTTATAATATGTCGGTGACTTACCAGCTCACTGGTGAATTGAATGAACTTGCCCTCAAGCAGACGTTAGAGGAGATCATCGATAGACACGATGCTTTGAAAACGAAATTTGTTCTGGTGAAAGGAGAGGCTTTTCAGACAGTTCCGGAAGAAAACCAATTGGAAATTAAGCAGGTGGATCTGCATGATCTGGCTGAATCAGAACGCAAACAACGACTGGACCAGGAATTGTATGATGAATCGCTGCAGGCCTTTGATCTGGAAAAAGAGCTACCGATTCGAGCGTTATTGATCCGAACCGGAAGCAACGAACACTATCTAAGGCTTACCTCTCACCACATTGTTTTTGATGGCTGGTCCATGGGAGTGTTCTCCTATGAATTTGGTGCATTGTACAATGCTTTTGCCAATGGCCGTCCATCACCACTTTCACCACTACCGGTTCAATATCCGGATTACGCAGTTTATCAACAGGAAACGTTGTTGACTGCTCGGGATTATCCTCAACACCTGGAATTTTGGAAAGAGAAACTCAAATCAGTTACCAATGGCACTTTGTTACCTGCCGATCGTGAAAGGGAAGGAAATGTTGGATTTGAAGGGGGCACCCTGGTTTTCACCCTGGAAAAAGAAAAAGTGGAACGACTCAGAAAACTGGGTTCCGAAAACAGTGCCTCTCTCTTCATGACTTTGCTGGCCGCATTTCAAACCCTATTGTTCCGGTATACAGGGGATAACGATATCGTTATCGGTTCTCCTATCGCTAATCGTCTGACAACCGATTTGGAGCGCATGATAGGCTTTTTTGCCAACAGTTTGGTGATGCGAGGGCAATTGCTGGACTACATGTCTTTTACTGATCTTTTAGACGAGACCAGAAAGATGGTGAAAGAGGCATATGAGCACAAGGACGTTCCTTTTGAAGCCTTGGTGGCGGAACTCAAACCGGAACGAAACATCAATTTTAATCCCTTCTTTCAGATAGCATTTGTATTGCAAAATGCGCCATTTCAGGAGCTTGAGATGCATGAGTTGACTGTGAATCGATTGGATGATCAGGCACCAAAAGTTCGCTTTGATCTGGAAGTCAATCTTTTCGAAACAGATGGTGCCATTGAGGGATTTTTTAATTATCGAACCAGTTTATTTGAAAAGGAGCGAATCGAGCGATTGATGGAACATTACGGAAACCTGTTGGACGCAATCCTGGCGGATACGAATACTCCCCTTATCAAACTCCGGTTTTTGGGTAAAGAGGAGCAGGAACAATCTGCAATCAAGATTGATCAGATAAAAAGAGACCCTGTTGCAGAAGTTGCATCCACACCATCCGAATCGATCGAATTTGAACGAGGAACAATTTAAAAAGGAGATTCCCATGGTTAACGATTTACTCAACGAACTAAAGGCGCTTGATATCAAGCTGTGGATTGAAGAAGGCCAATTACAATATCAGGCTCCTCCAGGTGCGTTTAGCGATGAATTAAAAAGCCGTCTGGTTGAATTAAAACCACAGTTGTTTTTGACTCATTTTTATAATGATCTTTGTTTGCATCAACTCGTTGAGTGGCAAACAGAATTGAGTTCCGAATCTACTGCAGTGAGGATGGATGATCAATCTGCGACTTATCGGGAGTTGAATGAACAGGCTAACCAAATGAGTCGCTTTTTTGAAGAATCCGGAATATCGGAAGGTCAAAGAGTAGGAATATGCTGTGATCGTTCGATTGAGCTTGTAGCAGCGGTATTGGCGACTTTTAAACTGGGTTGCAGTGTCCTGCCAATTTCCGAAACGGAATCATCGGAGTACATTGCCAGATTGTGCAAAGATCACCGTGTTTATCATATTCTACACGGTTCATCAGCCTCCAGTTTACCGGAAACCGAACAGATCAGTCTGATCAGTTTGGAGGGAATTGAAGGCAATTTAATGGCGTTTGATGAAGACAATCTCAATTTGAAGATTTCCAATCAGAAACCGGCATTACTGCTCAATCCTGCCAACCAGATCCTGACGCTTAATCATGAAACAATAGTAAGGGAAAGATTGGCTTGGCAGCGGGAATTGCCGAATCGCTCGGAAGGCAATCAGCTTGTCACAACAGCCAGGCATGCCGATACGCGCTGGCTGAGAGAAGTGTTTGGAGGGCTCTGCAGTGGTATGACCGTGATACTTCTTGATCCTGAATATTTTGAGACCGATAAAGAGTTAACACCGAAACTGGAAAATTCAGCTGTTGAGCTGTGCCTGACAACTAGTGAGTTAAAACGCTTTGTTTCACAAGCTCAAACTGCAAAAAACAAACTCTGGGAACATGATCTTCAAATTACAGTTACCGGCGCTCCACTGAGAAATCAGCTGGTGAATGATGTTATGGAGAAAGCTACCGGTAAGCAGGTTACTATTACATCCATATACGAGTCATCTGTTCTTTATCGGGATCTGTTTTACCACCAATTCGAAGAAAAGACAGATTTATCAAAACCAATCCTGGGACAGCCCGTTCCTGGTCTGGTCGCTTTTTT
>JAKSDL010000829.1 GCA_022360105.1 Pseudomonadota bacterium | reverse complement strand
TTTGTATTCGCTATGACCCGGGCCATTTCCTTTTGAACTTCGATCGGTGGGACGTTGCCGGCAATATCTATTGGTGGGGCAGTGGTGATGTTTTTGATGTTATTGGTGTCTTCATCAAAAATATTTATCATAGCAAGGTCCAGGGGGATATGGTCCTTGAGATAGTCAAGACAGGCTGTGATTACTTTCGCAATGTCCAGACTGCTGCAGATTCTCAGGGTGGCCTGATGAAAAAAATCCAAGTCGCTGATAGGCATCTTCTTCCTTAGCTTTAGAGGTGGATTCGTCGGTTCGTTCAAAGCTGCAAGTTTCGCTTCTCATAATCTACCCTGCACTAAAATCCTAACTATTTGATTTTATGTAAAATACTGTACAGGTTGTAGGGTAGATCGAGCGCAACGGATCTACCATTGAGAATTGTGGTACGGTCTGTTAAATCCTGATTCAAAAATCTACCTTATTAAGTAGTTTTTTTATTTTCTACCATATTTCATAGTAACAATCTATGTTATTTGGTAGGTATTTGATCGTTAAATTCCTAACTATTTGAAAATATGATCATTTTTAATCTGGCATGGCAATCGCAGACTTGGAAACAAATCGATTCTGCGGTCATCAAATCCAAGTGATTTGATGGGTTTGTGATCTGCTCCCTGTAGATTTGATCTACCTTATTTCTAAACACTTCATGGGGTGTCGATGGCCTGGCTCGAAGTTATCAGCATTCGTCTTTCAAACCAGGAAGATGCAGAGGATTTGCTGTCCATACTGCGCCAAATCGCGGAAACCATGCCTGCATCTGCTAAATATGATTGTTACAAGAATGCAACCATCGATTCCGATTGGATGTTTGTGCTACGACACAGTGATGAGGCAACGGAGCCTGGAAAGTCCCGTTTGGGTTTAATGATCATCGAAGCCCTGCGTCCATACGGATTGGTGAATCATATGGCCTTGATAAGAAAATGTGTGCTCGGGAATGAAGCAGAGTAATGTCCGCTAGCAAAAGGACAGAACGCTGTCTCCCTTTAAATTTAACAATAACGGAGGATTTGAGATGCTGAGAGCTGTAAGAGAGTTTTGTGTTCGACACCCCTGGTTTGTTGTGTTGGTTATTCTGATAATTACAGCCGGTGCGATTACGCAGATAAAAGAAAAGCTCTATTTTGAGGGCGATGTCACCAAGTTTTTGCCAGGCGACCTGAAAGCTGTGAAAGCGAACGACTATTCTCAGAAAAACTTCAATTATCAGGAAAGGGTACTGATCGGTATTGAATATCCAACCGGCAGCGTGCTTGAACCTGATGTCCTGAGGACCATAGAGGCGATGGTCCTGGCTTTAAAGGAGCTGAAAGCAACCAAGGTTTTTGAAAGTCAGTTGACAGGAAAAACGGAAAAGATCTCCCTTCCCATCGGTATTGATACCGAAGATATCAATAGCATCGCCAACCTGGAAGATACCATCCTGGATCGGGCAACAGGGTCTGTCATAGCGGGCAGCGTCATCGAAAAACTAAAGAATGACTTTAAAATCCAATCAGCAGAAGGAATGGAGGAACGTTTGCCTGAAAACGATGAGGATTTGAATAAACTGATCCCCGGTCTCAAAAAACGGGTAATGGATGATCGGATCTTCAGAGGGAATTTTCTTGCGGATGATCTGCACGCTGCTGTTATCCAAGTTCCCATGATCCGAAAATGGGATTACAAGAGTCGATTTGCCCAACTGGAACTGGAAACGGCGTTAGATCCCCAGAGACTCAAAAACAGATTCCAGGGCAACGATTCCACCTTTCCTTTTCAGGTAATTGGAAAAACCTATGATGGTTTAACGATTGATGATGCCTTCATTAACAAACATTCAAAAAAGGTTGGTGACAGGCTGATGTCCTTCTTGTCATCAGAACTGGAGGAGGTGATTCCCCGTTATCCCCAATTGAGGGTTTTGCTTGATAGTGAACCATCGCCAAAGGTGCTGCAGGAGATTATGAGACTGACAAGGGATCGCGATTTTTTTCTTGATCCTGAAATTCGCGGTTGGGAGCAGTTCACCAACAATCTTTATGAGTTCACATTGGATGTGATCGATCCGCTCAGCAGGGAAAACCTCGAATTCAAGTTTTACGACGTCAGGGATATATACAACCTTAAGAACAACTACGAATTGATCACCGAGTTGGCTGCAGATTTTGAGCGACCCGATTTAAATTTTCACATAGCCGGGCAACCGGTCACCATAGCGTTGATTTCATATATGATGCAAACCGACATGAGACGCATGGTTCCCATTGCCCTGGGTGTGGTGTTCCTGGTTTTGTTGCTTTCATTTCGCAATGCTGCGGGATTAATGATTCCGTTGTTGACGGTTGTGATCACTGTTATCTGGACACTCGCAATAATGGCAATAAGCGGCACACCTCTTTCCATCAGCACCACATCAATGCCGATCGTCCTCTTGGCTGTGGGAACGGCCTACGGGATACATCTTCTCAACCGCTATTTTTCAGATATCCAATCTGTTGACAATCGACCGGCCGTTATTGCCGACAGTTTCAAACAGGTTGGCCCTGCCGTGTTTATGGCGGCTGTAACCACAATGGCGGGATTCGGGTCGCTCTATTTCTCCAGCTTGCCTAATATTCGACATTTCGGTGTTTTTTCTGCTACAGGTGTGGCCATCGCACTATTGCTCTCTTTTACCCTGACGCCTGCTATTCTGATGCTGATCAAAAGCGGTATCAGGAGAAAAGATAAAGGTAAGCAATCCAATACAAGACCTTCAGATCGAACAGGTATCGGCACAGCCGTAGCAAAGGTTGCATACCGACACCCCCGTATGTTTTTGGCAGCGTTTCTCCTTGTCACCGTTCTGGCTGTAGGCGGTACCTTAAGGAATCATTTTGAGGGTGACCCTATCATCAATTTCAAGCAGGACAACCCTCTTTCTCAGGCCGATCAGTTCATCAACAGCAAACTAACCGGTACCAACATGATTAGCCTGATTTTTCGATTTAGGGACCAGATCAAACTGGAAGATCCGGTCGCCATTGAACAGCTTCGACAGCGCATAGCCGAGTTCAATCTCCACTGGCAACGATTTGTTGATGAAACAACCGGAGGTGCCTTCAGTCCTTTGGCAAAATTAGGGAATGACCTGGTGCAAACGGCCAAAGCTGAGAATCCCGATCCGTCCGCTATTATGGATCGATTGACGCTGGTTGCTGACATGCTCAATGAAGATTATGCTCCTGAATCGGGTGAGGTTTACCAGGAATCCGATATGGATGCTTTGCACAGTGAAGATTCAAACGATGAGTCTGAGGAGATCACCAATGATAGTATGGGAGATTTAGACGACCTGGGGGATCTTGGTGATGATTTGGAAACGCTGGGCGAAGAGTCAGAGGGATTGGATTCCGTTGTTGAAGCCGGGCTGGAGGAGATTGCTTTAAGGTTATTGGTGCCGGAATCGGAACGAGCGTCCTTGTTTGAAGCTCTGAAACTTCTTCGCGACCGGAAAGGCGAACCCTCCGGGCTTATTATGCAACGTGCCTTCAATCAATTAGGCGACTTGTTTGTAGTGGACGTTAAACAGCCTATTGTTCTTCACAAACTTGAGGAGTTGTACGCCTTCCTTAATCAATTACAACAGCCGGTGGTGGTAAAAGGAGGGCAGGAATTGCTGCCAACCGGTTTGATTTCATCCCCTGTAGACCTGATCAGAAAGGTTTATAAAACCTTTTATCACGATGACAACAACGCATTTGATCGTCTGCCGGATACGGAAAAAGACGGTATCGAAGACATCACCCTGACTGATCGAAGCATCATCGGTGTGACGGTGAACCAGGCCCAAAGCGCAAACAAGGATCTTTTTGATTCTCTGGTTACAGCAGATCACAAAGAGTTCCAAATGCAAATCATGATTCGGTCGGGCTCCAGCAAAATCATTGAAGAATATGTAAAGACGGCATTTGGTAAAACAACAGAGCTGTTTCCCGAGAATGATCCTTACATTGAAAGAATCCTGGTGGGTGGTTTGGCGCCCCAATTGAAGGAAGTGACCAGCCTCTTGATGGATTCGCAGCTGAAGAGTATTGCCGGATGTTTCCTGCTGGTTTGGCTCATCACCTTTTTTATCTTCCGTTCTGCCATGGGAGGTCTCTTTTCTCTCATTCCATTAGGTTTTACGGTGATCCTTAATTTCGGCATGATGTACCTGGTCGGATGGCCGATCACCCAGGGAACCGTTATCGTTTCGTCCATAGCCATCGGTATTGGCGTGGATTACACCATACATTTTCTTGAGCGGTTTAAGCTCCAACTGCGGCAGGGTGACTCTCTTGACCAGGCCTACTTTAATACCATTCGAACCAGCGGAAAAGCAATTATCATTAATGCCGTTTCGGTCGCACTTGGATTTATGGTGCTTGTCTTTTCAGAATTTATCCCGGTCATTGCCCTGGGTGTGCTGATGACCGGAACCATGGTTTTCAGTACGATTGGTGCTCTCATTATTTTGCCGGTACTGATCATCCTTATTAATCCCAGCTTTATAAAAAAGCAGAATGAGAATAACCATATTGCTGCTGTTGGTTAACTCATTTTAAGCATCATAGCGAGCAGAACCCGAGTATATTTCGTTAAATCCATTAACTTTTCACTATCTTGAATGATGCAGATGGCAAACGGTAGGGCGGGGCTACGACCCCGCCGATCAGCTTTTGTAATACTAAAAACCGGGAATTTTTGCATAAATTTGAACTAAAACCATAAACCTATTTAATTTTTTATTCATTCTCTCAATCCAATCCCCCGGCGGGGATGTAACCCCGCCCTACCGTTTGTTAGGAGAATTAATCAGATTTTATCTTTAGCATCGCTAATATGCGGACATAAACACCCAATATCAGGAGGACATCATGACTCACATAAAAAAATCCATTTTCATTACTTTTTCTTTATTAATGGCAATTTTGCTTAGTGATGGAACCGCTTTTGCGGAAACTCCCCGGGAAAAAGGACGAAAAATCATGGAGCAAGTGGATGCCTTGCCCGTGCTTGAAAAATCGTTGAACCAGGTGCATCTCCAGATATTCAACGCACAGGGCAAAGTGGTTTTCACCAAGAAATCAAGAGGTGCTCGCTATTACAGCGATTTCAGGGATAAGGATAAGCGCCTGGTTCATACGATATCTTCCTTTTTTGCACCAGCTGACGATAAAGGAAACGGAAGTCTTACGATAGAAGTTGCCGACGATGACGATGACCAATGGATTTACCTGAAGGGACTACGCAAACCCAAAAGGATTATCGGATCTGACAAAAGTTCGTCGTTCATGGGATCAGATATGTCCAACGGAGATCTTGCACCGAGGAATATTGATGAAAGTGATTTTACCTGGCTGGGAACTGAATCGATTTCATTCAAGGGGAAAAAGATCCCTGTCGAAAAAATCGAAGCTGCTTTTAAAAGCAAGCAACAACAAAAAGATTACGGTGTCAGTAGGGCAATCCTGTGGATTCACGTAAAATCGGGCTTGATTTTTAAAAGCGAACAATACGATCTCAACGGACAATTGTTTAAAACCAACAGGCTGCTTTCTTTCAAGGTGTTTAAAAACAAAGATAACAAACGGGTCTTTATGCTGACCGGAACCGAAGTGAAGAGTGTTATCAGGGGCACTAAAACCATTATGAAAATGACCAATATCAAAACAGGTAAGGCGGCCGCCTCCGTCCGTTCGGATATTTTTAAGACATCATTCCTGACAAGACGCTGGTGGTAACAAACAGAATCAATTGCTTTGTAATTATTCACCACAGAGATCACGAAAAAAAAGGAATGGGCGTAAAATCAACATGCCAGGGAGATTGCAAAGGTATATCCCACTTTTGATAGACCAGGTGTTTTTTTACATATTCATTTCCTCATGTGCTAATTAACAAAACGTCGCGATCTTTGTGTCTTCGTAGTGACTGTTTTTTGTATTATTTGAGACAGAATGAACACTTTATTTTTTATTATGGAGTGATATGCAAATTAGTAAGATAGCTTGGATTGTGCTTTGCTGTTTGATTGTCCCGGGGCTCCCGGTTCATGCGGACGATCTGGATTTGCTGCGGCAACTGGGCGAGACCACCGAAGAAACCTTGCTGGAAGGGCTGGAAGAGACGGAAGACGATGTTGATCTTGCCGGTGCAGCTGAGTCAGGTTTGGATGGCTCCTTGGCATCCCTGACCGATGAAGCTGATCAGGATGAATCATCCGCAGGCACAATATCGTACACTGTGAATGGTTATCTTAAACCGATTATAAATTGGAACAGATCAGCGTATTCGGATGAATTGTGGGTCCAGTATCAACAACTTGCCGGTTATGGTCACAGTATTCCGGATGAACAGACAGAGTCGGGATATACATATGCGGGAGCCCGGGCCCAGGTTTCCCTTGAAGCTTATCTGGGAGACCGTGCCCGCCTTTTCAGTGCCATTAACCTGGATTACGACATGGCTGAGCAGATTTCCAGCGAGGATCACGAAGCGACGACTGAAGAGAATCAGGATACACAAACAGCCTCTGTTCGCATGGTGGAGTCTTTCGTGGAGCTTTATGAGGGCAGCCGTACCTGGAAAGTGGGAACACAGCTCGTCACCTGGAGCTTTATGGAAGGGTACGAGGTACCGACCGACCGATTGAATGCCAGGGATAATACCTATGTAACTTCCGAGTATGAAGACACCAAACTGGCCTCTTCGGGAATATTCCTCAAACAAGAGATAGGGGACAGCGCCATAGAAGTCGCCTTTATTCCGGTTGGTAAAGTGAATATAAATCCGACATTTACGGAATACCTGTTTCCGGGTGGATCCGAAACCAGGGAAGCAAAAGCAGAAAACAGCAAGTGGGCCACGCGTCTGGTGGGATCACTTTCAAAGCTGGATGTTGCTATCAGTTATGTTGACGGGACCGATCCTCAGTCAGATACGGCATTGCTGGACAGTTCCGGCGATGAAATGGAATACGATCCTTCCTCAAGTTTATCTCAGCTTCTCACCGATATGAATGAGCACAACCGTGCCAAAAGGGTTTATCATCGCTTGAAAAGCGTTGGATTGGATCTGCAGCTTGGTTTGTCCTCCTGGATTCCAAAATTGTCTGCAGTTCAGTATGTTACCAAGGATGAAGACGGTGATGATCCTTTTATTAAAAACAGCTGGAGTCAATATTTACTGGGTGGAGAATTTAAACTTGGATCTGCAACACTTAATCTTTATGCGGGCAGGCAGACTGTTGAGAATTACCGGGAAGAAAATCCTTTAGATCTAAAAACCAATTATCTTAACGGACAGAGAAGGGAGATAACGAACATCGTCTCAGGATCTTTTGATATCGATTTTCTGACAGGAAATGCCCTCAAATTCAACATGATGTTTGCAGGTTACTGGGATGAGGAAAGTGAACCGGTAGAAAGCAAAGTGAAAGCCTATCTCAAATACAAGATCACCAACGGTCTGGAAATTTATTTCGCAGTCTCACACATCGATGTTGAAGGAACACGATTGGCCGATTACCAGGCAGAAATAAAATACTCTATTTAAGGGGGAGAGAGCGAGGGTCAGGTCAATAACGCAATAACGCAAGCCTGACCCCTGATTTTACGGTATCCTGACGATGAGTTCCATCTCCAGTTGATACTCGGGTGCAGCCAGGGCAGCGACTCCGACTCCAGTGATGCTTGGCTGTGCGCCATCGAACGCGGCAAGGATGTGTGGAATCATCTCTTCGAGCCGTTCCGGCGTCAAATCAACCATATAGATACGTGCCATAACAATGTCATGGGGTGTTGCATTAACCGCATCCAAGGCAGCTTTTGCATTCACAGCCACAATCTGCGCCTGCTCGCTCAGTTTGTCCGGAACAGGCTCGCCATTAGGCTGCAAAGCAACCTGCCCTGAAATGAAAGCCAGCCGACCCGGTTCCATCACGGTGATCTGGGAATATCCAGACTTTGTAGCGTCCGGCAAGGTGGGGGGATTCAGGCGGATAATAGAATTTTCCATAAGAGACTCCAATCATATCGGATACTGCGATGCTATCTTGCACCGTCATTTCAAAAATGTAGACAAAATGCTAAAAGTCAGCGTCTGTTCACAATTTCTGCGAAAAAGCTGAAATTGTGAACAGAAAGATTAAGATTGCAAAATTAACGCCCAGGTTTGGGGCAAGGCTTGCATCTTTAATCTTCAAGCTGAATTCCGGTATCTGAAACAAGGCCGGATCAGGTTTAACTATTTTCCGCTCAGGCACTGGTCAGAGGATAGAACTTAATTTAAAGCATTTAATGTCCTGAAAAATATCTTGACACATGGGAGGTCGGACCCTATGATCCCATCTTTCATGAATCAAGTATTCATAGAAAACCAACATCTGATGGAATGACATGTTAAAAATCATTAAAAAAATCGAAAAGGTATTGATTGCCGGTATTTTGCTGGTTTTTTGCACCATATTGGTGCTGTCCTTTATAGATATTGCCTATGAAATTACATTGGACATTATAGCACCACCGATCTTTATTATTAATGCCGACCGATTAATGGAGTTATTCAGCTTGTTTCTCATCATTTTGATTGGTCTGGAGCTATTGGAAACGATAAAGGTTTATTTGAAGGAAGATGTCTTACATGTGGAATTCGTGATTCTTGTGGCTATTATTGCCATTGCTCGGAAGGTGATCATCTGGGATTTTGCAAAGTTTTCCTACATGGAATTGATCGGCCTTTCAACTATGATTCTAGCTTTAGCTACAGGCTATTACCTGTTAAAAAGATCAGGTTTGACCATCGATATGAAAAAAAAGAAACAAGATCAGGATGAATCTTAACTTGAAGACAGACAAGTTATCCTCTTTCCGACCGTTGTGATTCCCCTGTTTTTTGCCCTAAGCGATTTTCTTCCACGCCTTTTCGATCTTGTTTTATTTAACAAGCAACCAATAGCTTAAAAAAAGCGGCTGCTTTGTATCTCTGTATCTTTCAATGTGATTTTTTTTTGAGAAAGCTTCCGGTAGTTACTTCACCGAAGACTATCCGTCGGGTTGCGTTTAACGCATCCGGACGGACATTGAAGAGGATCTTTAGGAAATACAGGCGATAGCTGTTTTGGGATTGCCTTGATTCATTCGGCAACTGAGGTATCGTTTTAAGACCAGACCAAAAAGACCTATGGCAACAGCAGAACTCACCAGGGTTAGTCCGTACACAATCACATTGGGTACAAACAGTTTATAAACAAAACTTCCCAGGACAGCATAAGCAACGAAAGGACAGATCAGACCCCATTGGCTCATATAGAATTCATTTTTGAAAAAATGATTCTTGAAATAGTCTTTGAGCAACACCAGTCCGAACCACAGGTACCAGGTTTCGAAAGCATAAGAAAATCCAATAACAAATAGCTCAAGGAATTCCGTTTCAAATCCAAACTGCCTGTGGAAATAATGCCCCAGGCGGAAACCTGAAATGGCCAGCAAAGTGATAATGGGAACCACAATCAGCATGCTGGGCAAAAACTGTTTCTCGGGCAATCCCTCAGAGGCAAAATGGCTTTTAAAAATTGAGATCAGTTTTACAATCAGCAGGAAAGAGGCCATGGTGCCGCTAATAGCTGCAAGACTGGCAGCGGAGTGAGCAATACCTGGTGATTGAGACATGGCAGCGATTCCTGTCAGGGTTACAGTTCCCATACCCAAAGCAAACGGATGCAGCAACCAACCGAAATGGATTTTGCTGACATCAAAGCTGTTGACAAAAGAAAGCCTCAACAGGCGAATTTCCATGTTCATCATAAAGAACCAGATAACAGCCATCACAATCAGCGCAGGCAACATAAAAGTCTGCAAGTTAGCTGACATGTAAGGTACAAAGAAGCGAATCGGTCCGATAAAGACGTTCAGGGTCATAGTAAAAGAAATGAATACTGCCATGATTGCTGAGTTTTTAAGGGGATCATTAATAAAATCCTTGTATGCATCGGTTTTAACCCACCTTATCAATCCTTTGATGTTTTGAAAGGTCAGCACGAAATGTATTGCGGCAAAGACGACCATTACCAGTTCCAAAAGATAAAATAGCAATTGTTGGGCGACAGGAAGGGAGAAGTGATCGATTTGTCCAAAAGTGATCAATCCTTTTCCTGTGTGAAAGGTGTATTGGAAAAATGCAAATGGAATGACTGCGATTCCGCCTGCACCTAATGAAGCGAGAAAACTCAATGGGGAAAAACTTGGCTTGTTCATTCTATTCTCCTGCTAAAAGCTTTTAAAAAATGACAGATTAGATATCTCCGGATTAATCTGGCATCACAAACATTCTTGTATTCAAACTGAGATTTACAGGCTTATTTCGAAAAATGTGCCAGGTCGTATTTTTATTCACAAGTAGCTGTATTTTAACGATTTTTATGCATATCTATTCTAAAAAACAATTTAACTACCGGTATAAGTAACGTTACCTGCGTTCCTGTTGGTTAACGGTACGGGATCGGAAGAGACCGGCATTGCAGGCCGAGTGACCCGGACCATTCCTCGGTTGATAACGAAGAATAAACCGGTGGCTGTTGAATTTGCCGGTACTACTTTTATGCAGTACGGTATTGAAGAAGATAGTGAAACCCCTTGCTTTCCCGAAACCCGCAACACATGAAGCCATGAATGAATTATTGAAAATGACCAGGTTATGTTTTTTACTTGCAGCTGTTGCCGTGTTGTTTACTCAAACAAGCAACGCTGTGGTGTTACCAAAATCGCTGGTTGGTGTGTATCAAATCGAAGAGATGGGGTTTTACAGGGATTTGGTTAGAATCAGGTTTTTAAGAGGGAAATTCATCATCCAGGAGTACCAAAGCGGCAAATGGAGCGAGCCGGAGGAAGTTTTTCCTGTCAGCAAGGCAGAGTTTGAAAAACTACTCGTGCAGCCGGTAAACTATACTTTTAAGGGCTTGGCGAATGACAAGGTTGCCCTGTTCAAAGTGCCCAAAGGCTGGAGTTTTGGTAATTTTACCTGCAACACCAGGTACTGGGTGATGACGCTGGTTGGACCGGTGGAGATCATAAAGAAGTAAAAAACAGTTATCAGTTATTGGCTATCTAATGTCGTTAACTTAAGCGATTTATGGACCACTTTAAAATTGCATTGGGTATGAAAAATATGTATAATAAGATAGCAAAATCAAATAGATACATTATTGATCTCAACCCCATATTGGAGATAATATGTCAGCAAATCAT
>JAKSDL010000355.1 GCA_022360105.1 Pseudomonadota bacterium | reverse complement strand
TGGAAGAACAGCTCATACCGGTGTGCGCCCCCCAACTCCCGGAAGGCCCCCTCCCCCTGAAAACCCCCGCAGACCTCAAACACCACATGCTCCTACACAACAACCCGGACCTGAGAGAATGGCAAACCTGGGCAGACCAAATGAATGTGAAAAACCTCCCCCTGGAAAGGGGCCAGGTATTTGAAGTGGATGACGCCGCCCTCCAGGCCGCCGTGGCCGGCCTGGGCGTGGCCCTGGGAGATCTCTTCCTGGTAAAAGAAGAACTGACCGCCGGCCGCCTGGTCACCCCCTTCGGCCACATGCCCGCCCAAACCGGATTCTACTACTTCTCCCGCCCCCAATTCAACGGCCGCGCCCCAGGCGTCCGTGCGTTCCAGGATTGGCTTTTCAAAGAAATTGACTCATGATGCTTAGACTAACACACAGCCCAATTCAACCCACGCCACTCTCATATTTACCAATGTTTTTAGACAACATTTCAAACTCGTTTAACAACTCCGACTGACTACCGAATTTATGTTTTATACCGCCCATCATCTTTAAAAAATGATCAATGTCAGCGGACTTTGCAAACCGATAAGAATGAACTAATGCTTTAACAGAAAGCAGAATCTCATCTTTTTTTCCATGGATAAATGCAAGATTAAATAAGGTGGCGCTCAATCCACTTTTATCTCCGATTTCCTGGCGGATCTTCAAACTTTTATTAGCATATTGGAGAGCTTTAGAATATTGATTTTCAGCCAGATAGACCGCACTTATACTATTCAATGTTGACGCTTCCGAAAATGAATCTTTGTTTTGTTTGTCTAAATCCAAGCTACTTTCAAAGCTACTCAGAGCTGATTTATAATCTTTCAATAGTAGATAGGTACTTCCAATATAATGCAACAATCTTACAAGAACATTAGGTTTCGCATTGATTCCTGTTGCAGTCTGGAAAGCTGAACGATAAGCTTCTAAAGCTTTTTCATATTGCCCCACCTTGTCCAGACTGTTGCCTAAAGATTCTAGAAGTTGCATTTTCATTTGAGAAATGGATACTTTTTCAATTTTTTCGTTTATGAAAGCTATATTTACCTCATGTAACCCTTTTTCAGTAAGATCCACTCCCAACTGAAAGGCTTTAGAAGCAAACGCCTCAAGATCACCTGTCCTAAAATCTTTCCAGCATTGAATCATATCTTTTATCTGTTCTACAATCTCTGGCGGCTTTCCTGATAAAAGCCAGTTTTTTGTTTGATTAGTCAACCATACATGATGTTTTAACATTTCGTTTTGAATTGTAATCTCCGAAAAAATTGTATTTGCTCTGTCTATTTGGCCTATCGACAGATAGAAAGACGTAAGATCCAGTTTTGATTCATTTCTCTCTATTGGGTCACCTATTTCTGTTAAATAGTCCAATATAGTTTCCTGGCAGGAGTCGTTATGATTATCTAATTGTGTGCTTTCTTTTTGAATAAAAAATTTCAGATTCTGTCGTTTCTCTTCCCTGCTTTTTTCATTTGCATACCAGATTGCAAAAAAATCAACCAAGTAAGGTATGTATTTATTATGATTGCGAGACTGGCTCATTGCCAACCAAAGATCAAAAAAGCCTTCCTTTATACGATATATTTTAGATCGTTTATCGTTAGGATGGGATGATTGAATAAGATAACCTACTTTTAACAGACGCTTAAGTATCGATGATGTTTGTTGGGGTGTTTTCCTGAGCTTGGCAGCTATTGCATTTGGTGTTTTATACTCGGAACGCATCAGTGCCATATTTTCAATGAGTGCCCTTTCCTGTGGAGCTAAGTCTTTGATACGATCCTGGTAAAAAGGGGAGATCCGATCCAACAGTTCTTGAAACTGACGGATCACATCTAAAATATTCTCCTCTGCTATCAGATTGTAAAGAATCATTAGCAGCCGGCAATTGCCGCCGGTCATCTCGTAAAGGGCCTGTATTTTTGGGATGAGTTCTTCGAAGTCCGCAAGCAACTCTTTTTTTTCATCAAACTCCAGATTTCGCCGGATGAGCTCTACGGTCTGACTTTGTGTGAGTTCCGGCAATATTAATGTGTCAAAAAAGCCAAAAAATGGATGTTTTAGATCGTCAAACCCTGCAAAATATGATGGGGATGCACCGATGAAAATGAGGTGCTCCGTTTCCATGAGATATTTTCGCATGGCGTGGATACTTTGTTCGTTTTTCATCTGTTGGCCAAGCACCACATCGATATTTTCAAGAATTACAATCAGATTCTTCCGTTGTGTTTTACAAATGCTGTTAATAAGCGGAATCAAAGTATCGCATATTTTTTGGTCATTTGTTTCCACTTCGAGTTCTGCGTGGGCGTTTTTCAATTGCTCATGTTTGATTTTTTCGGAAAGAATATCGGCAATGCCCAAAAGAAAGTCGGCAAAGGATAAGAGACGGTGATTTTCTTCCGGAAATCGGAGGATAATGAACTTCTCAGTCAGATTACCATCCCGGCTTATGCGAATCTCAAGGAGTCTTAAGAAATGGGTTTTACCAACACCCCGGGGAGCGATGTAAACAAAGTGCTGCTTTTTTTTCTTTGAATAGAACCTATCCAGCTTTTCAAGAAGTTCATCCAGCTCTTCTTGTCTTCCGATCGTGGTTGCCATGAGGCGCTCCGGTGAAGCGATGATCGGTCGGTAGAGTCCTATGACCTTGTCGTTAAATTTATTATGCATCCATTCCATAGTAGTAGGCCCACCATTTCTTTAATAAAAGGTTTTCAAAATCATAGATGTTGCCATCCTGTCTGCGGACATAAAAGTCATTTTCCAGGTTGAGCAGCAGGCGGAAAAGTTCCCCTTTTGGATCAGTCATGTTTATGTTCATTTTCGCGGTGACTGAATTGAATATGGCTAATAAGCCGCTCAGGTTAAAACCGTTCTGAGAAACAGAGAGCTTGTCCAGAATTTCACAGGCAATGGCCTGTTCATTTTGTGGGTAGTATATTCTCAGCCGGTGCCTGAAATATAGAAATTTATCCCGCACCCGTTCTCCCATGAGGGTTTCATTAAACACTAACTGGACATCGTTTGGAGAGACAGAATAATCCGGAGCATGCCGTGCCCTCCAGAACCGGTAGATTTCCTGTTGGTTGATGATGCGTCTCAACCAGTGGAGGAAAGTGACCGTTATTTCCATGTCCCTGTCTTTTAGATGGTGGATCATATCCGGTAGTTCATCAATGAGGAACAATACGTTTGTGCCTGATTTTTCAATGTTGGTGATGAATTGGTCCCCAAGAATGCGGAAATCGGTTCCCTTTGTTCTGTCACGCAAGTTTACCCTGAATTCCTCATAGCTTAACTCCACCCTGCCAAGAAGGTCTGTCAGAAGGTCCCATCCGGCGGACAGTTTTTTCACGAATATATTCCGGTGATTCGCATAAAATGCCGACATCAATGCGGTAACAAACTCGGCAGGTGATGAGAAGTCCTCAACGTTTATAAAAACCACGCGCATTCCAGTGGGCAGGTTTTCCATCATGGCGTGCATGA
>JAKSDL010000235.1 GCA_022360105.1 Pseudomonadota bacterium | reverse complement strand
TGCTTTTGAGATGCACAGATTTATCTTTAAGATCAAGGGCACCTACACTTAAATCGATTTGGGCTCCATCACCTATGTTGACTTCTCCTTCAATTTGTAGAATCGAAGATCCTTCGGCCTTGAGTTGTGAACCATCCCCCAGGTTTAAGCCTCCATTCAAAATCAGCCTGCCCCCTCCGGTTATCGTTAATTTAATGCCTGTGGGGATGTCTAATATATTGGAAACAGTTAATGTATTCCCCGACCCGATATAAATGTTGCTATCATTGTTTAGTGAGAGATCCAGAACTTCATAATCAGCATTTACTACGATATGGTTGCTTGAATGTTGGGAGGAATTTAAGTTTACAAAATCAATAGTGCCTGAAGATTGGTTGAGCAAAATACTTCCATTGTCACCAACTATTATCTTATGATCGGAACTGTTATCAAAATCTCCTCCAAATAAACTCAATTGGTGAGCCAAGGTGATTGGACCACCTGAATACTCAAGCCCACCACTCCCTATGTGAATACCAGCATTCCCATTTAAGGAAATCTGAGCACTGATTGAGGATCTATTGTTGTGAAGACTAAGATTCGAGTCGGCACCTAGAATAATGCTGCCCGCCATTGTCCCAATACCATTCCAAGACAAGATACTATCAGCGCTAATATCCCAGACTGCATGCATATTGGAAGAGCTGGCGGGTGTGAGCAACAAGTCACCGTCAACATGGATGCTACTGTTATTCACGCTAAAGGCACCGTTTACAAAACTGTTTCTACCACTAAAGAAAAGAGTAGACTCGTCAATTTCAAAATCAATTCCGTCTGCGGTAATATCAACGAAAGTTATTTCGGAATTAGCGTTTACGTTAAGCGATTTTCCATCTAGTTTGCCCGCTCCATTCAAAAAAAGATTGCCGGAATTAACATTGAGATTGTCGCCAAATGATAACGTTTTATTATTAAGGTCAATGGTTTCAACGTAAAAATCAGCCGGATCAAAGCCAGATATTGAAAAGTCTTCCCATATACGCAGATTTTTTAATGTTAGATCACTACCATTTGTTTGAATATCAATATCGCTTGATGTCTCTATATCTGTGATTAAAAAATCACTTTTCAATTCAATCCGAGCGGGAGGAATCATAATTGCCGATACATCCAGCCGGCGTAATTCAGTTAAGCCGGATGATCCATCACCCAGGATCAATGTCCCAGATCCACTACCGAAAAGGACTGCACCACCTGATGCGTTATCTAATATTCCCCCACCGTAAATTCGGAGATTTTCAGAACCAATAATGATTGGATCAGCATGCTGATAGGTCAAATCTTTATTTTGTGGAATCAAAATGTCTGCTGATCCATCGATTGTGATACTGTTAGTGAAAGTAGCATTATCACTTAATGTTATATTTCCTTGACTAACCGTTACAGGCCCTGTCAAAAATGGATTGGAGCTGTTATCAATGACTAAACCGGCCCCGGTTGCTATTTGTAGTGATCCACCAAAAATCAGCAATGAAGATCCTCCCAGGGAAAGGCTAGACTCAGGTTGTAAGTACCACTGAGTAAGATCGGTCTGGATAAGGTTTTCCGTATTTATTGCCAGATCGTTTTTCAAGTAAACCACAGAATCACTGACATTGAAGTTGCCAGATGTTATATTTCCTCCATTCAGGTAAGCGTTTCCATTATTAACACTAAAATCCCCTTCGCTCATGGTTATCATACCGCCGATATCAGCAGTTCCATCGCTTAAAAAGCTGCTATTGTCAATACCAAGGTCCCCTGAAATTTTTACCGACCCATCCCCTGAGGAATCCAAATGAGACCCGCCTGACAACGTCAAACTGCCATAAAAATTCAAATCCTGCCCGTTAACAGCATCTATACCAGCATCACTGCCATTTATCACGACGTCCAGATTCACATCCATGCCAGATGTTTCCGAGCCTAAAGTTAGTTTATGATCACCAAGAAGCAGTTGATTAAGCATTAAACGTTGATTTGCATTGATCGATGCTGGCTTTCTTAAATTTAAAATTGTTTGATCTATAGTTGTTATCAGTATTCCACCGCTGGTTTCTAAGTTATGGTCAAGAAATAAATTGGTCGTAGAAAGATCCAGTTTGCCCCCTCCATAAAGATGGAGGTCACCGCTCAAAGTGAAATTGAAACGAGGAATTAAAGTAGAATTTTCTTGGATTGTTATTGGTCGGTTCGAGTCATGATTGAATTCGCTGTTAAAAACCAAGTTTCCACCTGAATCTACCGTAAGTGCAACATCACCAGATAAATCCGTATCGCCGGTAATTGCCAGAGTTTCTCCACTTTCAATTTTGAGGAAGCTGTCTGCTTGAAATGTTAATGCATCGACTGAAACATCTCCAGTAACTTGTATATACTCACTTGAACCACCCTGGGCACTGGTTACCTTGATATGCTTGACACTGTTTCCGAGACCGGAAGACTGGATCAATAGTCTGCTATTGTCAGAATTTAAATCGATTGGATTTTCATTGATTAGACGAGCCCCATTCCCTTGAAGGTCCAGGGTGAGTTGAACGCCATCCAATAATAAACTTGAATGATTGTAAGTAAGTGATCCATTCGAGTTTATCCCGATTGTCGCATCGCCGCTGGTATCCAATAGACCGTTAATTAAACTTGTTCCCGTCGATTCCAGTTTACCGCTTAAAATGACATAAGCAGAAGAATCGATGGTGCCATCTGTTACATGAAATTTACCACCCGATTCAATAATGACAATCCCACCAAAATCTTGACCAACACCCATGTTCAGAGACTTGCCATTAGAAACAGTGATATGATTATCAGGCCCCCCGCAGTAGAGTCCAAGGAAGTCACTTGCGGTATTGATATCACCAAATGCTCCGTTCAACCTGCAGGTAAGCACTTCAATATTAAAAGGCTGACACATTGTCTGAGCACCGGGAGCAAGCGAATAGTCACCACTTGTATCTATATCCGAAATACAGATTATTATTTTATTGTCAAGCAAACCAACATCATGTTTGTCCGTCTCCCAGCTCAAAGAAAGAGATTGGTTAACATCGTCTGTTAAAACAACAGATCCAACCGGTTCATTATAAACATTAAATTTCCAATTATCAGAGGTGCCATCAAAGGGAGTTATATTGGCCGTATATGTGTAGGTCCCCGTATTGTTTATCTCCCTGTTATCTGGGTTATGTTGTGAAGTAATAACAAGGTTATCATCATCTTCAATGGTAACAACATGAGATACAATTGTTCCTAAGTCCACTCTTTGAGGCTCGACGTTTGTCAATCTCAAAGCCAGGCACTCGTCTGTTTCATGAAAGCTATCATCACTGATATGAAACTGAATTGTGGTTGAAAGAGATCCTGACGGAATAGTTGCAGTTCCTGTCAATGTTGATGTTAGGTAGTCATAGTCTTTTTTAGCAGTTCTGACATTTGGAATCTGGCAATCAGGGAAATCATCCACCTCATAACCAATAATCACATCTTCATAGTGAATTACATCCTGTTCAATTTTAATAGAAACGACTCCGGAGTCTTCTCGTTTTCTTTGGCTTCCAGTAGCAAAAGATACCTTTGCGTCATCATTGGCTGTAATTTCTAAATCGTAAGTGTTTTGACTACCAATTGCAGCATTAACCACAGAGGGTCCAATCATCAGAAAAATGGATTCATCCGACTCAACATCGTTATCATCCATGATCTCAATATCCAACACCGCTGAATCACTTCCTTCATTAATTATCACCTGATAAGGACTGCTTAAAACTCTATAATCCTTTGTTAAACTAGCATCTGAAGAGGCATCGACGATAAAAAATGGAACCACAATATCTTTCAGAGCAGTAGTCGAAGATTTGATAGTGACCTCTATTGTTATATCACTTTCATTTGTAATTTCTGCGGCCTTTTCAAAATATACCGTCGGTGTTTTTTGCACTTTGATAGTCGTATCTGCAGAAATATCCTTTATTTGGTTTGAAAAGTCTGAGTTTGTTACTAAAGCCGTAATCGTAAAAGTATCACTGGTGGCATCACTTGTTGCATCAAAAGCCGGAGCGGTGAAAATACCATTCTCAACACTACAAGATGGGGAGCAAGACCAGCTAACCGTATCTTTGTTTACCGATGGGCTGTTCGTTTCATCTCCGATGAATGTGGGAACTATGCTTAACTGAACCTGCGTATTTTCCAGCACAAGGTCTGCATCCTTGATGATCTCCAAAGAATCAACCTGGACATCATAAACATCTGATATTGTTAACTGTGTTGTTTGGTTTGTTCCTTCCAGTTGAAATTCTGCTGAATAAGAAACCGATTGGTTAGTGTCCACAGGATGAGCGGTAATAAGAAAATTATCACCATCACGCGTTACATCAAAATTGCCGGATTTGTTCGTTATTATGAATTGATCGG
Organism: Pseudomonadota bacterium; assembly: GCA_022360105.1. The sequence goes on along the minus strand of JAKSDL010000235.1, from coordinate 14,374 downwards.
AAGGCAGGATTTGCTGGGTTTGATTGGAAAAATAACCAACAATTGAAACGGGTGTGAAATAGTTTTCTATTAATTTAAGGTCATTGGGTGTTGCATAAAAATTGATCAATTCTCCCGAGCTGTTTGAAACTTTGATAAGCATGTCATCGGATGCATCTTGATAAGAGCCTGTAACTCGCAACCATTCGGAGCTGGCTGTTACTTTGCCTGCAGTCAAAATTCCTTCAGAATCGATTTCTGCAAATTCAGGTCTATCTACTGTCCAATTCACTCCAGATGTAAGCAAGTAGTTATTCTCGTTGTTATAAAACGCTCTTAATTGAAACTGTTTTTTCTCATTCCAAATTAAGTCAACTTCTTCGTCTTTATGTTCAATGCTGACAAAGGTCAGCACTTTTTCACGGATTGTTACCGGACTATTGATACTGCCCACGGTAAAATGAGTGGCTGTTATTATGATTGGATCATCGACCAAATCGTCATCATCCAGGGTAGTAAGGGTTCCATTAGCATTGCTGGAAAGAAAAACTCCTTTTTCAGAATTTGAAGTGCTCCAGGCTATATCATCAATATCTGCTGTTGTATCATTGTTTAGGGTTCCAATAACCGAGAATCTTGCCTTGGAGTCTTCAATCACTTCGGTAGGATTATTGCTGTCGAATTCAATACTGAGAACTGTAGGCTCAATGACTTCAATGCTGGAGGAAGTCCCGGTTATTCCTGAGTAGCTTGCTGAAACTGCAAAATACCCTGTTTCTTTGGCGAAAAAGACTCCTTTGGTTGATTCTGAAATACTGCTTATGCAACTATTAATTTGCTCATAACCATCCAGATTGGCAATTTCTACCGGCTCTGCAAAATTAGTGGTTGATTCCCAAGTCAAAAGATCAGATGTTTGATCTTCCTCATCCCCGTTATCGTAGGTTGCAATGGCCTTAAACCGCCTTACACAACCCTTAACCATACTGCTTTCCGTATCTGCAATTTGAGAGCAGCACAGTCCATCTATTAACTCCGAGCTACCCAGAATTTCCTCCACTGCTATCGAAGCTATTACCGGTGTGCTTATTTCAAAAGTCTGATTGAAACTAAAAGTTTCACCATCTCTTTGATAATCCAGTGTTAATTCAACATCACCGATTCCGATAAAGCTCACTACTCTTGGTGTAGTGGCTAAATTTGACAATGTAATGGTATCTGTCGTCTCTATTGACCAGGTATAGTTACCTATTAGGTCCGAATTTGATAACTCCTCTTCTGTGAGATCATTGTAAATTGCATATACTTTGAATTCTGCGTTCAATCCTCTCGGAATGTAAGTTTGAGGGTATTCGAATCGAATGCCCTTCATAACACGCGTCAATTCCGGCTCAAGATCTTTAGATAGTTTATCCTCAGAGCATCCAAAACCAAAAACCATTAAGCAAAGCAATAGACATTTAATCCATAAACGCATTTCTACAAATATCCTTTTTGTTGCAAACATCGATTTTTATGGACTAATTGTTATGGAGAATGGAAGCAGGCAGATATCATCCGTTCCGTCGGATGCGCAAACGGAGAAAACGCCGGTATTTTCGATAGAGGTATCGACTTCAATTCGAGTATTGCCATCGATCAAAGAAGCCCAACCGGGCCCTTCCAGTGTTACATCGACAATTGGACCGTCAGCATTTAGTGGAGGAAGATCAAACCTGCAGGTTTCACCTTTTGTGCATGTTTGATTCTCCAAAGTGAGGCTTTTAAAACTGAGGGAGTCCACATCATCAATTCTGATGTCTGCACTGGTACTACTAACAACAGATACCAGATCGTTAGAGATATTAAAATCGATGACTAGGTGTTCAGAAGATTCTTTTGTGTCTTTCTGAAGTATGGTAAATTCCAACTGAATGGAGTTCTGACCTGCAGGCAGAATGATTGTATCACTGGAGACATCTTGAATTTGATAATCATCCGTACTCACATCTCCACTGATAGAAAATGAAATCGGAATATCCCTTCCACTGTATACAGGATTAACAATTGTGAATGATGCAGTAACGTTCCCGGCATCTTCACTAACATCACCGGAAGGTGAAAATTCAATCAACAGTTCAGGTTTGGAGTCATTGTTGAGGATGGATACTGTTTTTTGATAGTCATTCACATTATCAGATAATCGTCCATTTATGAGACCATCTTTTAATATAGTGACTATGACTGTTTCATCGGTTTCAAACAGGTTATCATCTATAGTATCGACATCAATAGTGACATTCTGTTGGTCAGCAGGTATAGTTGCATACCCTGCAACAAGTGAGTGATCAGTTCCTGCTTGGGAGGTCCCTGAAACACTGTAAGGGACTGTAATTTCCATAGAAAATCCACTGATACTTTTGGAAAAAGTCAGCCGAAAAGACTCTCCTTCATTTACTGGCGAAATATTGCTGGTTACACTAATTTCCGGAAGTGCCTTCACTAGCAAAAAATCCGTTGTTTGCTTTACCACCATGTTTCGTCCTGGCGTGGGAGTACTTCCGCAATCTGCTGATGTTTCAGCAGTAATCTCAACGGAAACATCCTCTGACACATCTTTTGCAACAAATAGAGATCCATAAAAACTTCCGAAGCCGGATGCATTCCAGGAAACACATTCATCAGGTAAAACATGGAATCTGTTATTTTCAAATTTTCCGGTCGTGGAAAACAGAGTTGACTCCTTGCCGTATATCTCGGACACAGACTCGATTGACAACTCTTCAAGATCCGTGTTGTTGACGATTAAGTGAATACTGGTTGAAATATCTCCCTCAACTCCCTGGGTTGTCACAGAAATATCTATGTTTTCATACGTTGTTACTTTGCCATCAGCAGTAATACAAGGCACCTGGATTGGATTGACCAGGTCCAGTATGCAAGGCTGGTCAGCGTCCCATTCAATTCTGCTAATGTCCAACTCCTCAGTAGTTTCATTGTTGAAAATGGCCGTTGCAGTAAACGGAGTCGTCAATCCTCCAATAATATTATAAGAAGTTCCATTGTCATTATCAGTTGGGCTTATTGAGAGTGAAACAGGGTTTGCGTTATTGTTGTCCAATATTAAATTCCAGGTAATATCACCATATTCGGCTGATTTAGCTGTGACTATAGTATCTCCTGTTTCATCACCTGAAGTTTTGGCATGGTATCCTTTATCCGGATCCCATGGGCTGCCTTGCCAACTTAAATAATTGGTTTGATCAATCTCCCATTGATCAAAGATAATCGTATTTAATTTACTTTTCCGATCTTGTTGATCGAGAACCGTGAACTGGTCATTGTTGTATGATGCATCCAACTGAAAATAGACATCCGTATTGGAAAGCCGATAAACCTCATCTCCAAGCGGTGCTTCCTTAAACACGGAAACTATTGCCTCATTAATGATTTCGGCATCAATTTGGCGATTAAGATCGTCTACGCTTATCATAAAAGAAACGCTATCAGGAGCTTCGTAATTAATATTTACTTTTCCGGTAAAACCTCCAACATCATTGGTGACAAGTTCGATGTTTGGGTCACTAGGAGATATTGTAATACTGGATTTGCTCATTAGATCATCTGTAGTTGCATCATTGTCATAGATCCCTTTAGCCTCAATATTAAATGAGGTATTTTTATAAATAATGCAGTCATTAGAACAGGAAGGTTCACTGGGAATGGCAATCTGTGTGGATAAAGCATATAGAACCGGACTTACCACAGTAACAGTCCCTGATGTATGGCTCTTAATCGGCCCTGCTAAGTCGTAGTCAATTGAAATACTGAAAGAGCCAATACTGTAGGCCAGAACCAGACCTTTTTGATTGGCAAGCGCATTTTCTGTAATATATTGCGATCTCGCTGGGTACCAATCTTTACCACTATGATCACCCTCAAATGAAGTTATATCCGAAAGGAGATTCGCTGCAACGGTATCATCAATAGACCAATCAACCAGCTCTGTTATGTCGGAGGTCAGTCCATTATCATAGTGTGCAAATGCTTGAAACTGCATTAAACATCCAACAGCAACCCGCGTCTCAGGATTATTGGAATTAGGGCAGCTTTCGGAATAGTTTTCCGCTGGTACTACCTCTACAGTAGCAAGTTGATAATCTATGATTTCTATACTCAATGAATTTGAAGCAATTTGTCTGTTTCCATTCTCTGAATTAGGAAGGTAGTTGGCTTTCAGATCAGTTGTGCCAATCCCCTGCAACCGTACGCCACTCAAGCTCTGATCCTGAGATACGGCCATGGAGTTATTTGACAGGGTCCAGGATATTTGACTTCTCATTTCACCGGACGTCATTGTCTGCTCACTACCATCACTATAGGTTTTGACAATGGTTAATTCTAAATCAGACATCTCCGATGTTAAAAATGACCCATTTACATCAGCTTTTTCGGACGACAGCTCGATCTTATCGACTATTTTGGCCTGGTCCGGTTCCAGGTAGGAATCTACATCTTCCCCGCAGGAAATTAATGTGAATAGAAAAAGACCCCCGATTAGTAAATTAAACGCCTGGTTTTTCATTTACGATTTCGTGAACGTTCTAATTTGCAAGCTATAGGCAGATCGCTTTTGGTAAAACCATGCAGCCACAACTCGCCGAACAGAAAAATGAAGGCAACAGTAATATGCCAATTTATGAAACTCAATGATTATTTTTTTTGCAGATTTTTTACTGAGTGGTTTAGGCAGGAAAACTTGGCGATGAGGTCGAAATATATTTTTTATTTGCCAAAAGGTTTTCAGGTTTTGGAATTACAATCCTGATTTTTCAAACAATGATTTTTCCGTTTTGATTAGGTCAGATGCCTGCACCCAAAAATGAAAGAAGTTAGGTATCTGTTCAGCATAATTACCCCTGTCTGTTTTCACCACGAAGACACTAAGGACACAAAGTTTTATTAATTGGAGTGACCACAAACTTAAAAAAATCGGTAAAGATTAACATGTTCTTTTACTCTGAGTTTTTAGAAATCAGTAACAGTGGCGGTAATCCTACCTATATTTATTCTTTTACTATTCTAAGTCTTTTCTCTGTGACCTCTGTGTCTCTGTGGTGAATAGTTACGAAGTTAGAAACAAATGAATGATGGGTAACGAGTTACCCGTCATACGGATTTCAAGAAAAATTAATGCTTGCATCTGCAGTAGTGCATTCAACAATAAAATCCTCCAATTGACTTTTGCCCAGATACAATCGAAAATAGACTGTATTTGAATAAATAATTAAAGTAAAAAGAACAAATACAATCTATTTTCGATTGTTTTTGGAGCAATAATGAACTTTGCAGATAGATTAAGAGACAAGTTGGTGCAAGAAGTATTTACGCAGGAAGACGTCTGGATTACCTTTAACAGCCATAGTAAGCAGGCCGTTCATAGCGGTATTTCACGATCTTTAAAATCCAATGACATCGTGAAAATTAAAAGAGGTCTTTATGCGTTTGGAAAGAGACTACGAAGAAGTGGTGCTTCCAAGTTTGTCATTGCCAACAACCTGTATAATCCCAGTTATGTTTCATTTGAATCCGCTTTGTCGTTCCATGGTTTGATCCCGGAAGCAGTTTATGTGACAACTTCAGCTTGCCACCGTCGAAAAAAAAAGCAATTCGACACTCCTTTCGGAGAGTTCACTTTTGATTTCGTTCCTTGCTCACCGTTTTTTATGGGTGTCAAACAATTAGGAGGGAAAAATAAGGCTCTTATTGCAAATCCAATTAAAGCTCTATTTGATTTACTTTATATGAAAAAAAAACAGTTAAACTCCCTTAAAAGTTTGGAATATGACCTGCGAATTGATCTTGAGGCACTCCAGGAACAGGTGAATAGGTATACTGTCGGGGAATTGGAAATCCTGGCTGAATCATACCGCAAAAGAAACATCCGAAGACTATTCGACATTTTGATCAGGACTATGAAATGAAAGATCTCATCCAAAAAAAAAATGAGGAATACGACTGCCTGACGTTAGAAGATGAAGAGAATGCTGTCAAAGAAATCACCCAGGAAGTGATTCTATTTTCACTTTCCAGAACAGATTTTTTCTCCAAAGCCTCTTTCCAGGGCGGGTCATGTCTGCGCATTGTCCATGGACTGGATCGTTTTTCAGAAGATTTGGATTTTGTTTTAAACAAGGTGGATTTAAATTTTGAGCTTTCTCCATACTTGGCAAAGGTTTCACAGACAATGAATGTCTACGGTTATGATATTGAAGTTACAGGAAAAGACAAAGCTGATAGCCATATTCGTAAACGATTTATAAAAGACGACAGTCTTAAAAAGATTCTTAATTTTAGACACTACTCAGATTCAGCCAAAAAAATAAAAATTAAATTTGAATTGGATGTTAACCCACCGTTGGGCTCTGCAAATGACCAGGAATATCTTGATTTTCCAATAGATTTTAGTATTGCCGTTCAAAACAAACCCTCCCTCTTTGCGGGAAAATGCCATGCACTATTGTGTAGAGAATACACTAAGGGTAGAGACTGGTATGACTTTTCCTGGTATTGTTCAAAAAAAACTAAACCTAATTATATTTTACTTTCCAGTGCCTTGAATCAATCCGGTCCTTGGAAAAACCTGAATCCAAAAGTAAACCGCGAATGGCTCCTGGAAATGCTGCAAAAGAAAATTAAAAACATAAATTGGGATGAAGCAATCAAGGATATATCCAGATTTTTAAAACCGGACAAGCAAGATCAACTGAGCCTTTGGGGAACCCGGTTTTTTCTAAAAAAAGCAGCAAAGATTTAACTACGCCTAGTCCTTAATGCGAACGAGGTATTGCTGGTAAAGGATGGGTAACGAGTTACCGATCCTACCAACGGGGTCGATTCCAAAGTGGTAACTAAAATTAAACCAACAACTGGCTGCCGATGGAGACTCGAATGGCGGAGAGGAGCTCGTCGAATTCCGCTGAGTTGGGAAGGAAATAGCTGACGCCTTTTTCCCGCCAGTATTCTTCATCTCCCAGTTGAGTTGAATCGCTCATAAGGAGGATGGGAAGATGGCTGTAATCTTTGGATTGTCGAATTTCCTTAATGATACGCACCTTATCATATTCGGATTTCACCGCATTGATAATCACCAGATCACAGCGGCTTTGAGCACTCAAACCTTCGATAATCTTGTTAAGCTTGGTGTTGACCCGTATCACCAGACCCAATTGATTGAGCTGTTTTCTGAGGCCCATGGTGCCGGCTGCATTTTCCGTAATCATCAAGGCATTTTTGTCTTTCAACAATTCATTTCGGATATTCAGATACTCAGTCATGCTCTGCTGTCTGTCCTTTACAGACTGATCATCGGAAAGCTGCAATAAACGAATCAGCTCATAAAGGAGATCATCTTCAATCCTGTCAATCTCCACAAATGCATCCGATACCGGTTCCAGACGACTGCGGAACTGGTAGGCTGATCCGCCTGTTGTTCCCGAAATAACAGAAAGGTTAGGGCATTTCCGGCGGTACTGATTAACAAGTTTCTCCGCCACATCCACACTGGGGGTTTCTCCGTTGGACATCACCAGAAGATGGCTCTTTCTGACTGAATCGGCAGGAGAGTCAGGGTCCACAATTACTTCCGATTCCAGGGAAAAGTTATTGATGAAGGTGTCAATTCGAACATTTAGTTCATCCTGTTGGGCTAAAATTGCCAGATTGGGAAGGTAGTTTTTACGATAGGCCTTCATCCTCTCAAGCATGGTTTGATACTGATTGGTACCGGCCGTTTTTTCCAGAAACCCTATGCAGCAGTCCTTCCACTCATCAGGGACCTTAGCTGTTTCAGTTAAGGCCACAAAGGGAACTTTATTGCCGTTAGACATCTTGGAGATGGTTTTCATACTTTCCCTGCCCTGGGAACCAATCCATTTCATTCCCAGGCACACGCAGTATGGAAGATTCTGTCTGGCTTGTTCCACAGCTTCTTCAAGACTGTCCAGTTGCAAGCACTTGAATCCTCCCGGCTCGAATCCTGAGGCCACTGAATTCATAAAGCGGGTATCATCCTCAAGAACGAAAATGACATTATCTCCGTTTTCAGGCATAGATGCCACTAAGGCTGGAGATTCTTCTTTTAATGCGCCGATATTCAGGGGAATCAGCACCAGATAGGTGTCAATACCGCCCTGTATGCTATGTAGATGAAGCTCTCCATTAATTGCACCAGTCAGTTCGCGCAATAACGCCAGTCCAAGATTGACATCATCCCAATCATCACGGTGCAAATCATAAAACCCTTCAAATGCTTCAAGAACCAGTTGCTGACCGCTTAAAGGCAAGGCGCTGTTTACCTGAATTTCAAATCCTACCATAGGTTGGGAAGCACCGGGTTTGGTATCACTAGCAGCGCGAAAAATGCGACACACAACCTCAGCAGTTTTTGAGTGTTTAAGTCCGTGTTTTGATAGTGCCCGAAGTATATATTTGAGGCGGACATCATCCGAGAAAAAAGTTCGAGGGGCCGTTTCTTCAATGTTAAATCGTATTTCATTTCCGAATTCAATTTCGATCTCCTGTAAATCCAGTTGTAATTCACGAACAAAAAGCTGAAGCTCAATTTCCTCCGCACAGGCTGCCTGCTTCATGCCTTCCAGTTCTTCAAAAGTTCTTGAAATGGTATCGCGCACATCCGTGGTCTTCTTGCCTAGTTGGCGGAAAATAGGAGAAAGAGGAGATTTTGATGCTTCTGCCTTTTTCTGTTCGCTCTCGGCCAGAGAATTGATTTTATTAAGATGTCTGTTTAAATCTCCCATCACACTTTTCACAAAAAGCGACTGCCGTTTGTTGCTTTCCTGGAGTTGATGCTTACCCTGCTCAAGACCTTTAACAAGTTTAGTTTGTGAAGCTAATTTCTGTTTTAACGATTTTACTTCGTCCTCCAGTCGGTCATTCTTTTTTTGCAGCCGATCCACTACGCGATTTTGCTCAAGCTGTTCATTGATGGTCTGCTCATATTGGGTGCTTAGGTCCTCGTATTGCTTTTCAAATCGCAAATTATAATCCAATAAATCCCTGAGCTGAATTTGCCCCTCCTCCACCTGGGTAGTTTTGTCTTTAATCAGCTCCATAAGCTGATTTTGTCGGGTTTTGAAGGATTGCAACATCTGTTGGAAAGCGGAACGAACAAGACCATGATGTTCCGGGAGGATTTCTTTTCTGTTCAAGTCACCTTTAGCGGCCTCCATTGCAGCAGTAGAGATTTCCTCAAAACTCATTTTGACTTGTTCCAAAGCAGCCACCAACACCGGTTGATCCTCTTTGAAAGGTACGTGCTGGGTATAGTCGCCAATGGCAATGCCTTCAATGTAATAGGTAACCAGCTCGATAAATTGGTTGAGTTCGCTGTTTTTCTGTTCCAGTCGACGAATCAATTGGTCACTTTGTGCTGCTTTCCGACTCAGCAGCTGACAAGATTCGGCAACTTCAGTGAGAACGGCTCCCAACTGGCTATCCGGTGAACAAGGGATCTTCTCCGCAGCGGGTATGCCTTGTGATAGATCTCCCAAAAAGCGAATAGTACCCCTCATAACCGCTCTTGTCCCCTGTATCGCCTTGAACAATTCCTTATCCTGATCCGACCACGGCACTTCAATCGAGTCGTTACCGACAGAGATATCATTGACAGCCTTAGTCAGCTCTCCTAAATATTGTTCCCGGTTTTGAATTGTTTTCCGACATTGATTTAATTCCTTTCCTTTTTGATCGATTTCCAGATTCAGGTTGCTGACATGAGTCGAAACTGACCTGAGTGATTTATTGAATGAATCTCTCAAGGCTTGATGATCACCGCGTGATGGAAGGAGTATGTCATAGTCTTGAGAGGTCAACGCTATCGACGTTTTTTGCAGATCATGAACCAGATTTTTCAGGTTTTGATTTATTGTTTTGAGCTTGAAAATATCGGGAGCGATTTCATCATTTCCGACAGACTCTACATAATATTTTTCTTCTAAAATATCATTAATTTCTGATCTGATTTCTTGCTGATCAACATTGAATTTCTTTAGTGATTCAATAGTGGCCTGGTATTTTTTTGCCTTGTAGATATCAAACCCGGATAGATCTATTGGAGACCTTTCATCAGCAGTGCTTATCAGCATTTCATTCAGTCTTGAAATGAATTCTTTATTGACCCACATGATATTCCCTATTATTTTAATCAATAATTTAAGACAGCGAATTTATTTATTAATTGTTTTGTAGGCTAAATCTTTTTTAATATAGATGCAACAGCAACGAAAATTCCTTGCATCAATACAGCTAAGCCTGGCTGGGATTCATATTGAAATTTAAAATGGAAATTGGGTCCGATGATACAATTTTTCACCATCAGTTTTCATTTTTCATACTTAGTAATTGGATTAAACCATGAAAAAAACAGGTGTAACCATTAAACTCCTCATAGCTTCCATACTTGCATTAGCGGCTTTTGAAAGCTTGGCACAAACCAAACTCACGACGGGAAAAAAACTGCTTTATAAATTGGGCACCAGTGCTCAACTCGCCAAGGAACAATGGCTTTTTCAGCTTTCGGAAGACCAGTGTCTTTTTACCAAACAGAAAAAATTCAAAGAAAAAGACGGAGCCATCACATCGGTATTTAACATCGATGTTCCCTTGGAAAAGGTCGAAATAGAACCGGAGCTAAAAAGCTATGACGCCTTTTTTAACTGCATGGGAAAGGAAAAGTGCATCAGCAGAACCTGGCTTAAACCCGATGGTTCCGTAATGGAAGCTACACATACCGACAACGCAAGCCTGTTCATTAAAAATTCGGGTTTGGCAACGGAGATCTATGATCTGTTCAGCTACCTGAGAACGCTTTGTGACCGCTCCAATTACCCGGGGCCATCGGGCGTAAAATGGGGAGATTCAATAGAGGTAGCTACACCCGTTTTGTCTGCACGTTATGAGTTTAAAACGGAACAAACTGCTCGCAACGGCGCTCTTTTCCACCAGATCTATGGAAAACCGTTTGCAGGTTATACCACCGACTCAATCACGGTTGGTTATGTCGATAATAAATTTTTTGAAATGGTCGTCATACCGGAATTGAAACCTAGGGAATCGATTGCGAAAAAATGGTACGATGTGGTCAATACGGTAATTGACAAGTATGGAAAGCCCAATAATATTCTTTTACCTCAATCGATAAAAAACCTTGAAGAAATCACTAATGAAAGATTTTTCAAAGATTTTAAGATTTTTGATTTAGAAATCCGCGAGGGACACTGGCAGCCTTCAGCTACCTGGAAATACAAAAACAGCGCGTCAATTAACGTGGAAGTACTTCCAACCCCTCTTGATTTTGAGATCCGCTGGCATTTCGTACATCATGATCTTAAAAAACTTGCTGAAGTAAGAATAGCTGAACATCCGGTGGACGACTTTTAGGGCATTTTAGACTTGAGATTTTAGATTGATGATTTACGGGATGTGAATGCTTCGCATTCAACTTCAGATTTAGAAATTTTACTCCAGCTTTTTGCTAATGGCTCATTGCAAGCAACTAAAAGCTATCTGTGTTTTTATATGGGATTTTAGATTGATGATTTAATTTGGGAATTTTAGATTTTAAAGTTTATGTTTTCTGTGTGGAGAAAACTTTGCCTTCTGTTTGATCTCCAATGATTTGGGATTTTCATTTTTTAATACTAACTTTGAGAGTCAATTATGGAACCAGTTGATTTAAACACAATTCCTTCTTCCATTCAATGGCATGAAGGTATGTTGATCGGACCACATCATTTTCAGCAATCATCTTTGAGACAGGAAGGATTGTTGCGCTACCATCTTAAAAACCTGGCGCCCTATTATTGGGGAATTCAGGAGTTTGAAATAGACAAAAGTCTGCTGGTTAGTGGGATATTTCAAGTGAGTAAACTCCAGGCTGTATTGCCGGATGGATTGGAAGTTCGTTTTGAATCCGGCAATGAAAACAAATTGGAAATCGACTTGACCGATTACAAAGATGAAATAGTAAAAAAAGACCTGACCGTTTTTCTGGCTGTACCTGTTCAAAAAGTAGATTACGCTGTCAACAGAGGTGAATTAAGCAGGTTTCGAAGTATCAAGGGCGACTTGATAAACGATTATAACACAGGTGATAATCCCGTGCTGATTCCGAGATTGATACCGGCTCTTGGATTACTGGTCGTGGATGAACTGTCTTCCAAGCATGTTGGATTTCCCTTGGCCCGAATTACTTATAAAGATGCCAATTTTTCACTTACCGACTACATTCCGCCCGGTGTGAGCCTTTCAGCCTTGCCTCAAATAGAGGAATTTGGCAAAAGCGTTGTTCAGCAATTAAGAGAAAAGGCCAATTTTCTTTCAGAGAAAATTCAATCCACATCAGCAGCCACAGGTATGGCAATGGTGTTGGAAACCAAGGATACCATCCGCAGTGTCGTATCTTCTCTGCCGTATCTGGAGACAGTGCTTCGCTCCCCGGAGCTCCATCCGCTCAGCTTATACCAGGCGCTATCCCTTACAGTCGGGTATTTGGCATCCCTGGATCAGAGTTTTATTCCACCCATACTGGAACCTTATGACCATAATAACCTTCTTGGTATTTTCACCACAGTTCATGATTATATTATTCGTATTACGGAGCAGGGCATCCAAGAGAAATATACTTGTTTCTCATTCAGCTATGACTCGGATGAATGCAGTTTTAAGATCACGCTGGAAGAAAACTGGCTAGGTCAGAATCTGATTATTGGAGTCCGTGGTCAACCAGGAATGAGTGTTTCCGAAGTGGAAGGCTGGCTGGATAAATGTGTCGTTGGTTCTGAATCCGTGCTGCCATCCATGCGCGAACGAAGAATCTCCGGGGTCAAAAGACATGCAATCGAAGGGAACGAAAACCTGATACCCTTGCGTGGCGTTCAACTATTCACTCTCGCTGTGGATTCGGAGTTTATCCTTCCCAACGAAAAATTGTGCATTGTGAATCCTGCAAACCAGGTCGCCGGTACCATGCGAGCTGATGAGATCGTCTTGTATGTTGACAATGATGTTGTTAACGATAAGGATGAATCTCTTTCAGACTCCGATAGTGAAGAAGGCTAGCTTGTTCAAAGACATCTTTCATCTTAAAAATGTCTTTGTTTTGAAACACCTATTGATTTATCAGTCATTGAATAAATCCCAGTCCTGTCCAACACAGAATTGACTAGCCCAAGATCTGGGACAAGGCAAACAATGCTGTGTAAATTCCCAGGTAGGCACGATAAAAGTTTCTTGTTTTTAGATAATTGCCATCATTTGGATAAAGATTTCCAAACAACGCTTTTAACTCCTGAACGAAAACAGGTTTAATATTAATAACCCAACTATCGGTCTGATAAGCGATTTTGCGAAACCGGCTGCGATAAATACCCAATGGCAGCCCCCACACAATGAATAAAATCAGCCAGATATATTCTTTGACAAACTCAATCATTATTTTCACCTTCGCTTAGGAGTTTTGTTTTGGTAACCAGGGAAAGAATGCACTGGTATTTTTGATGTAATCTGCATAGTGCGGTTTGGATTGTTTCAATGTTCGCTCCAGCAAACCCACTCCGGATACCTTGACCAGCAAAAAGGTCATCAATATCGGACTGATTAAACTTATTATTGAGCCATTAATGATTCCTAACAATCCAAGAGCCCACCAAATCACTGAATTACCAAAATAATTTGGATGCCTGGTGTATCGCCAGAACCCAATATTCATAACTTTGCCTTTGTTTTCAGCTTTGCGCTTGAATCGAGACAATTGAAAGTCTCCCCCGGCTTCAAAAATAAATCCGATCAACCACAAAAGCGCAAGGGCAAAGTCTGCAACACCCAGCTCTGACTGTTCGGTGTTTGCATATACAGTCAGCAAGGGAATGGAAACGACTGACATAATTACACCCTGAAGCAAGAACACCTGAAAAAATGAAACCCACCAATACCTCTGCTCACCAAAATCTTTTCTGAACTGCTGATACCGGTAATCTTCCCCATGCCCCAGGTTTCGAAAAAAAAGGTATGTGGAGAGCCTCAATCCCCAAACAGAGACCAATACTGTTACCAGCAACGATCTGGCGTGAAGGTTGCCAGTCATGTAAATAGAGAAAAGCGCAATTAGCACAAATCCAAATCCCCAAAAAGGATCTATTATACTGGCGTTTTTTAAGAAAACGCTCAGCACCCACAATGCGGTTAGAAAAACCATTACAAACAAAAAAGAGGTCAGCCATAGAGATAAAAAGTCCATGATAGATTCCTTTGGTTGCACATTTTAGATAGATTTCGATAGTGATATTTAATACTTTGATAAACAAACAGCAAATAATGAACCAAACAGCCTGAGCCG
>JAKSDL010000147.1 GCA_022360105.1 Pseudomonadota bacterium | reverse complement strand
TATATCATCGTTGCAGGCGTCATCATGATCGCCAGCCAGGGGATATTGTAAATCAAGCCCCGGCAAGTGCTTGTATGGCTACGCCCCTGCAACAAGCTATTTCTTGGGCGGCCACGTAGGCTTGATGTCATTTGGTTCAGACTATCAATTCTCCGGAACCTTGATTGAAGCAGGCTACAAATGGTAGGGCGGCCATAGGTGGCCGCCGGAGGAGTGGGTTGGGAGAATGAACAAATTACTTAAACGGGTTTGTATCTATGAATGACGTTTATGCATAATCTTCCAGGTTTTTTGCATTGCAGCGGCCTTTAGGCGGTCACGTAAGACCGCCCTACTGATTTGCCCATTGCATTTGAAGTTTACGCTTGTTAACAGCACAGTCACGTAAATAGAGATTTATTAAAGTCTGGTACGGGATGCCTGTTTCTTCGGTCAAAGATTTGAAGTACTCTACTGAATCCCGATCAAGTCGGATTGTAACAGGCTGTTTTAAATACTTGGTGTAAGGATTCTTGCGCCCTTTCATTTTAGAAAAGTCATAGTTGTCTCTCATTTTCTTTTTCTCCAGTATTCTTTTTCTTCCAATTTATTTGCTTTTCTTGCAGATATAATTCGAATTGTAGTCTCCTCCTGCCGATAACAATGACAAACAACAATAGTTCTCAGTCTAAAACTCATGCCTAAAATAAGGAATCTGTCTTCTGTTTCAGAATGGTCCGGATCATAGTATTGAACAGCAAACTCATCATAAAAGACTGTTTTTGCCTCTTCAAATGAAATACCATGCTTTTGTAAGTTTATGTTTTCTTTATTCTTATCCCACTCGAAATCAATTTTATCCATATGTACATTGTATTTATCAGAGTAACCTGAGTCAAGGATTGTTTGTATTGGAACATTGGCAGAGCCTTTAATAGGATCTGTCCGATTCTTCCACTCCTGTCCTTTATCTATCGCAAGCATTTCATCGGGCGTTATGGAATAAAATTGATTTTGCTGCGATTTAAGAAAAAACCTGATCGTATTTTATCTTTTTAATCAACTAATTACAGGAATTGCCAATCAATTCTATCTCATTTTGTTATTTCAAAAGTAACATTTCATTGACTATACCGGCTTTGTTGACCAGAAATCATTCAAATCCTTGCCTCTGGCTATCAGCTAAAATAGAATAGAAGTAAAAAGAATCAAACAGAAGAAAAACCGTGAGAAAAAGAACTTTCAAACCCGAAGTTGCATTAACATTTTATAATTACCGGCAATGAAGAAACTGTTTGTAGTGATGATCATTCTGGTGTGGAGTTCAATTCCGACTCATGCTCTTGCGGATACCGGATTGACAAAGCCTTGGAGCATCCTGGGGTACTTTGATGGGGAAAATGCGGAACTCGAGAGAATTTGTGAATACAATATCAATCAACTGGAAGAGGTGGATTCTCCTTTTGCAAACATAAGTGCGGTTTACGACAGGCCATATAAAAAGACAAGAGATTCAACGGTCAGGATTTATGACATCAAAAAAGATAATGATCGAAATAGAATCCATTCGCAATCGATCAGCATGGGTGAAAGGGATATGGGCAACCCTGAAGTATTGGATGAGTTTCTTTCCGGATATCTTGGAAACAAAAACATTCTCATAGTTAAATCTCATGGTTGGGGTATCATACCAGGCTTTTCACGCGTTGGTTACAACAGTCCGCAAGATCCGTTGCTTATCAGTAAAGTGTTAAAAAAGAGACTCAAGCAACCTCTGGAACTCCTGATTTTTGATAGTTGCAACATGGCGTCCGTGGAGGTTGCTTATCAATTCAAAGGTCTTGTTTCGGTGATGGTTGCATCCCAGGATTTAATGCACTATTCAATGGATGCCGCGACCCACTATACCTATTCTTCCAGACCCGGAATTGACTATGAAGGGCTGGTTACTAAACTAAGACCAAATTCAAATGCAATTACAATTGGCAAAGATGTAGTAAACGATTTTATAGAAATAATCAGTAACAAGGATGCCATGTATTATAAGTCCACGATGTCTGCAACTGATCTTAAGTCCCTTAATATCGACTTATTCAAAATACACGCACAGACTCTAATCAAAGGACTTGAAAGCGAAAAAACCAGGAATGATTATCTTTATGCTCTGAAATTTACTTTGGATAATGCTAACCATTTCAAACCTTTGGGTCGTTATCGCCTCATGACCTACTATGATGTAGCAGATTTCTTCTCAACATTGGAATCGGTGCTAAAAACACCGTTTGAAATTCCCAGGCTGGGAATTATACAGAGTTACTCCAACAACTTTATCAGAAAGGCATCAGGACTATCGGTCTTGTTTTTCAAGGATCTTTCAAGAATTTCAGAACAGAGAAAACAGAACATGTATGACAAATATTCCGCTTCACGATTTGCCATGGATACCGGCTGGGACCGGCTTATTGAAACATACCACAGATTTGCCAATACCTATAATTAATACCTTCGCCAACCCTTCACCGGCGCCCACGTAGGGCCGCCCTACCGTTTGTAATCTGCTTCAATCAAGATTTTATAACGCTTATTCAAGACAACATCTGCTTGTCTTCGAGGGCAAATGAAGGGCGCTCCTACGTAGCGCCTAAAAGCGATTTTTCCCTGATGAAGTGGAAATTCCCTGAGTGTTTCATCATATCAGTCCAGGTATGTTAATTCACCAAAGCAGAACGATTTCGAATTCGAATCTGAAAAATAGCAGGTTTTAGACGGATTCACGGGCCTTTGTTTAAAAACGCTATTGAAATAAGCGGATAAATATAAAAAGATGAGTGTAACTATTCACCACGAAGACACGAAGCTCACGAATTTCACAAAGCCCCCCCGATTCCTGGCTTAAAAGCCTTTAAACGAAAAACTTCGTGCTCTTCGTGTCTTCGTGGTGAATAAATACAGATGAGTTTTATAAACAAACAGGGACTTGGTTGAGAAGAAAGAAATCTGCGGAGGACAAGGCATGGACCCACAATCTTTTATAGAAAGAGCCAAATCTGCGTTAAAGAAACTGCAACAAATGCAGGAAGAACTGAAACAAAGCACCACGGTTGAAAAACTAACCTTTCCGGAAGCCAGGAAAGAAACGGAAATACCTAAAGATCAACATCAGATTGTGGATGTTTCGGCCAGATCTGTGGCAAGGGCGACAATCGTGATTCTGGGGATTCTTGCCCTTGCATATTTTCTTTATGAAATCAAAGGATTGCTTGTCCTGTTTTTTATCTCCCTGTTTTTCGCATCAGCTCTTGAACCTTTTGTGGATTGGCTGGAAAAAAGACGTATTCCACGGTCAGTTGGTGTAGTATTGATATTATTACTATTTTTCAGTGTTTTTGTGCTTGTGATCGGTTCGGCAGTTCCCATCATTGTCGAACAGATTACACTGATTGCGACCAATATCGGCCAATATTTCAGCAATCTGTTTGAAAACCTCAAAACAGGCACAGGCATGGAATTTTTGCCTGAAGCCGCCCGTTCTTATATCGTTCAGTCGTTTCAATCGGTCAATCTGGAAATTATTTTTAAGCAGCTACTGGATGATTTTGCAGATTTTATGAACCAAATCAGGAGTCTTGCCTCCGGTGTGGGGTCTACTGTTGGTGTTGTTGGGGCTGGTGTTACCTCAATCACATTGTCGATAGCCGAGTTCTTTTTCAGCCTGGTTCTGGTCTTCTTCCTGGTTTTCTTTATGGTAGTGGATCGCAATAACCTGCAGGATTTCTTTCAATCTTTGTTTCCCCAACGATACGGGGTCTATATTTCCACCCGCATAAGAGACATTCAGTTGCAGATGGGAGCCTGGCTGCGTGGTACCTTTTTGCTAGTGCTGATTATGTTTTCGCTGACCTTTGTCGGGTTAATTATCATAGGCATGGAGAAATATGCTTTTACCCTGGCACTAATAATGGGTATTGGAGAAATGATACCTTATATCGGACCACTCATTTTTCTGATATTTTCACTGCCGGTTGCCTTGGGTACATCCATGACCGTTTCCATAAAGCTGATTATTTTCTATATAATCATACAAACCGTGGAAGGTAATATTCTGGTGCCGGCAGTCATGAAACGGGTTGTCGGATTGTCTCCGATTATTATTCTGTTGGTGTTATTAATAGGCTGGCAATTCCTGGGGATCATCGGGGCCATCATAGCAGTGCCGGTAACAACTGCTGTGGCAATGTTTGTACGTGACTACATTAACGTTATCAGGGAAAAGTAAGCCAGTTTAAGGTTGGTTTCCGGTAAACCTTTCACCAATGCGAGCTCCAAACAGAGCCAGGGCAAAAGCGATAGCTCCGCCAACCAGGAGTTTGGTCAAGCTGAAATGAATGAAGCTGTAGGGTGTAAATATGGTTAGTACCAGCATGATGGCGACTGACAAAAAAGCACCTACAGCCGGCTCCAGGATCCTGATACCTGGCGAAACCAATCCAATAATGAAGCCTCCAATAAAAAAGCTGGCAAGATGCAGCAATCCTTGAAACATAAACCGCAGACTGATCGATATATAGCCGCTGACCAACCCACCTACCAAGCCTCCTAAAGTAAGCTCAACAAGGATGAATGTGGCCATGCTGCCAAGTACCCATTTTTTGGAAAACGGCTGAGACCCTGTATTATTCATGGTTCGATCCGGGAAAGTGAATTGTCTCTACTAAACTGAACCTTTGCACGTACTGTTTTTGTAAGTCTACAAGTAACCTCCTTTTGCGTCCAGTGTTTGGATATCGGAAAAGGATAGCTCTTAGCCGGGATGTTTTCCATCTACATTCGATCCTGATCACAATGACGTTAAGATGGGCAGGCTGTCGCCGGCCCATCCTACCTTCCGGCATGAATGAATAATTCCGATTTTATATTCAGAGAATCGTAGGATGGGTAACTCTGTTACCCATCGGGTGGAATGTGATTAAAAGTCATTGACATCCGATTGATGGGTAACAAGTTACCCATCCTACATTCTATCCTGATCGAGTATTAATTTTGATTAATGATTAATTAGGAAAATGCTTTCGACCCACTCATCGCCATAT
>JAKSDL010000103.1 GCA_022360105.1 Pseudomonadota bacterium | reverse complement strand
TTTGATAGCCAAGTTGATTTGAAAGACCAGCGATAGCTGCAGCATCATCAGTTTTTGCATTGCGAACGATTACATCTTTCATTTGCTATACTGGAACCTCTGTTTTTCAAACCTAACACTAATTATCTCTCAGCGATTTGATAAACCGGCTGAGAGGGGGTTTTGGCTTGGGGGTATGTTTTAAATTCGGACACAAACCATCGGACCTGGGGAATTTGTTTCTTTGGGGACATAAATCCTGAGAGAAACCCGAGGTTGTTTTTTTCCCTGAGCGGTTTTTACGTCTGATTTACCAGGGATATTGATAGCATGGGAGCGATGAATTGGGCAAGGTGGCCCGATGGGTTTGGGTAGCGTCAGATCTGAATGGTTGGGGATTGTGGATTGTTGGGGTTGTCGTTAATTTAGAGTCTTTTCGTCGTATCTGGCCTTTTTTTTAACCGTTCCGATATTTTTATTCCTCTTGTCTATGTGTGTTTCAAGAACGTGACTTGTCGTTTGTAATTATTGTCGATAATTCTTGCAAATTGTATATGTTTCAGATACCGTAATCCAGTATGTATTTGGTTTTAATAGCTTGTGATACTTGCATCGCTTCAGGCTCTTGTGCAACGTGCTGTTATCTATCCCAATTTTTTTCAATTTTCCTCTATTATGCTTGTCGGTTATATAAGCTTTGGCCTTTTTTGTGGCATTAACTTGCTCAACTTTTTTCTTGATGATTGTAGTTTCTTTTATAATTGCAAGCTTATTAAGCTATCATTTTTTGCCAATGATAGAGGGTGATAGGTTTACCAACGTTATTATCAGTCAACTCAAACCACTATGCTCGCGGGTCAAATGAAAGGTTTCAAAACATCATTTACAGTTGAACCTCTAAAATTTTTAAACCCCTCCTGCACAAAAACTGAAGCAAACGCCAATAAAACCTTAAAACCATCTTGCAAAAACGTCGTCTTAGATGAGTCAGCTTTTGGCATCTTTTCAATTCTTTAGTTTGCTAAATAGGCAAGCTAATACAAAATGTTACGAGGAATAATCATGAAATCTTTTAAAGACAAAATTGTCCTGATCACAGGAGCAGCTTCCGGAATTTGTCTGTCTCTTTCCACCAGGTTGATCGACCTTGGAGCTACTGTAATTTCAGCTGACATCAAAAACAGCAAACACGGTGAGCTTTCAACGTCTCAACAGCTTTCGAAAGTCCATTTAGATGTGACAAAGGAACATCATTTCAAAAGTCTCATACTTGATGTGGTATCCACCTATGGTCGCTTAGATATTCTCATTAACGGCGCAGGTTACAATGTTCGCGGAGAAGCACTTGATTTAGCCAAGCTTGACTCCAGCCTTGACGATTTTGATATGTCTTTATGGAATAGGATCTTTTCCGTTAACTACTTCGGTGCAGCACAAGGTTCGTTGTTGGCATTCGCACAAATGAGAAAGCAAGGCTCCGGACAGATAATCAACATAGCTTCTTTAGCCGGATTGACGTCGTATTCGACCAATGCCCCTTATGGAGCTGCCAAGGCAGCCATTATTAATCATACGGCGGCGCTGAGGGCCGAAGCTTGTGATTATGGAGTTGATGTTAAGGTGATATGCCCCGGTTATATAGACACAAACTTCTTGAATTCCAAGACGATGTATAACGGTAAGTTATGTGATTTGAAAGAAGAACTTGTTTTTAAGCCTGTCGATGTTGATAGAACAGCTGGTATGATCATAAAAAAGCTTCAAGGCAATGCCTCACTGATCAATGTTCCCCGTTATCCCCGATTGACTTGGCTTTATGCATTTAATTGGATTACGAGGTTGCTACTGGATCCCATGCAGAAACAGGTTATTCGCAAATTCAGATCATCGCCTATATCTTCTATGCTACCCAATTAATTCATTCAGTTGGGTGAGACCTTTGCCCTTGAATAATGGGCAACCAGTCACGATAGATCAAAGAAAAGCCTGGTTAAAGGGTGACTGGAGCGTGACAGAAAAAAGGAGCGCGAATAGTGTGACAGACGGGATTCCTCGGCAGCAACAGTGTTTCAGCGAAAAACACTGTTGCGAAGCAACTCCTAAAAAGCTAACCGCTGATTGCTGACAGCTGAAAGCTACTATTTGCAACTCAATTCATCTGATAACCGCTGCGATTATCTAAAATCCACAATCTATAAATCAAATCAGGGGACAGTACCTCTTTATTTATTTCCTATACAAAATATTCTATTTATGCCAATATAAGCTATAAATAGAATATTAAATAGAGGTTGCCATGAATGATTTAGCAGGTATTGGAAAATTAGGAAGAGCTAGGCTAAGTAAAGTCCTTGAAGGAAACCCTGGAACAATCAGCGCCAAGGATATTGCCGAACTCCTGGGCTTAACGTCAACAGAAGCTAATAGAGTACTTTCTCGTTGGTGTGCAAATGGATGGTTGTACAGGGTAAAACGAGGTGTCTATATTCCTATACCGATAGATTCAACTAGTAGCGAAATCCTAATCGAAGAACCTTTCGTAATTGCCCACTCTTTATACCACCCCGGGTATGTTGCAGGATTCAGTGCGATCAAACACTGGGATTTGTCTGAGCAAATTATTGAAACCGTTTATTATTTTTCAACGAAACAGTTGAAGGAAAGAAATCCTGTGTATGGATCAACAAGGTTTAAAATAAAAACTGTTAAAGAGGATAGGCTTTTTGGGACCAAGACGATCTGGTATGGAAGTAATAAAGTCAAAGTAAGCGATCCAACTAAAACAGTTGTAGATATATTGGATGATCCAAAGCTGGTCGGGGGTATGTCAGTCGTGTGTGACATATTCCAGGAGTACTCCGAAACAAAACATCGAGATTTCAAAAAGTTGCTGGATTATGTTGATAGAATAAATAACAAAACTATATTCAAAAGGTTAGGATTGATAATCGATGTTAGAATAGATGACATACCTATTGAATTTCAAAATCTAAATGAACGTATATCGTCCGGTTACTCAAACTTCGATCCTACAACAGATGGCAAATTCATTGTAGAGAAATGGAAATTAAAAGTACCCGCTTCATGGAAGAAAGAATATGATCGAAAAAAATGAAGTCCTTAAAATTGCGAAAAACCTAAACTTAAGACCCGACACAGTTGAAAAAGATTACGTGTTGGGATGGATGCTATTTGGTATCTCCGCACATCCAACAACAAATACTTGGGCATTCAAAGGGGGAACAAGTCTTAAGAAGTGCTTTTTCGAAACTTTCAGGTTTTCAGAAGATTTGGACTTCACTGTAAAGGAGAACGCCCACTTAGACGAGGATTTCCTTCTCGATGCATTTGATTCTATCGCTGACTCATTAAGTGAAACTGTAGGTATTGAATTCTATCCTGATCGATAATGGGAAAACATGTTAGCGCATCAACTTCCATCTCTGCCACCAATTGGATCGTTTTGGGAAGATCTGAAACCTTTTTTTGAGTGGTTGGAAGGTCAACTTGTAGTTGAGAGATTGGTTCCTGCAGAAATTGTTTCTGGTGAGGTTTTTCAAATCAATAGAGAGAGTAATTTCAGAAATGACATATCAGATTTAAATAAGATCCAGTTTTCAGCAGCAAACAGGGTATGCATTCACTTAACTTATCATGGCAAGAGGAGGACAGTAGAACCTTTGTCATTCAGAACTAGCATAAATACTGGCAACCGGTTGTTTTATGGATATGAAAGAGAAGTTGGACATGTAAAAGCTTATTCCATTTCGAAAATTCAATCGGTTGAAATATCCAATTTGCCTTACATCGAAAAATACCCTGTAGAAATAAGTCCGACAGGGACAATTTCGATGCCGCCTTTAAGAAGATCCACTGTAAAATCATAAACGACAAGAATGCGAACACCTGGCAGACGAATTTGTTGTCATGGACGTAGTTGACAGCGTTGTGCATTGACGATCAGTGCTCTTTCAGGGATAGTTTATAATGTCTCCTTTCTCTATACCGAAGCATATAACACGCATTAATCAGAGGACAGTAAATCGTCTTCCCCGGGATGTTACGCCACGGCTGATGCTCAGGATATCGGGCAAAATTTTTTGTCTGCCAACTCCAAGGCCTGATCGGCGACCCGTTGCACCTGCTCCTGGTAGTGGGAGACCAAAAGCAAAGTACATGTTTCTTTGAGAGAAATTAAAAGGTCTTCTATAATCTTAGCAGAGGTTTTATCCAAAGAAGAGGTTGGCTCATCCAGCAATAACACTTCAGGATTTAAAATCAAGGCCCTGGCCACGCATAAGCGCTGCTGCTGTCCCCCGGACAATTCCAGGGCGTTGCGATTCAACCGATCCTTCACTTCATCCCAAAGAAAGGACCTTTTTAGAGCCGATTCCACTTCAGCACGAATTTTCTCTTTGTTTTTTTCTCCCGACAATTTCAAGGGAAAGGCCACGTTTTTGAAGATGCTCATTGGAAGCGGATTAGGAACCTGAAACACGGTCCCCACTTTTTTGCGTAAATAAGGCAGTGAACAGGAGGAGGCATAAATATCGGTCATTGATCCATCCAATAAAACAGATACCTTTCCTGTCATTTTAGCTCCCGGGATCGATTCCCACAGGCGGTTAAACAGCATTAAGGAGGTGGATTTCCCAATCCCCGAAGGCCCGACTATGGCTGTGATGGAGTTTTCAGGGAAACAGTATGACGTTTCATCAAGAATTGTCCGGTCATGATACCGGAAGGAGAGATTTTCAAGAGTTATTTTGCTGCGAGTGAAATTCATAAAAGCCAATGGATTACAAAATCGAAAAATCGGATGATCGGAACCTCTTTTTTATCAGCAACGCCAAAGCCAGAAGCATACCGCAGAGTGCCAGCAGGATCAAAGCGGCACCAAAACCTTTCTGCAGTTCCTGCTGATCGGAGTATTGTGAAGATATGTAATAAATATAGAACGGCAATGCTTCGTAGCTTCCAAACAAAGATTTGGGTATCCCGGCTGTCGCCACGACACCGGTCAACATGATCACCGCTGTATCCTCAGCACAACGGCCGATGGAAAGAACAATGCCGCTGACAATTCCGTTCATCGAGCGCGGCAA
>JAKSDL010000874.1 GCA_022360105.1 Pseudomonadota bacterium | reverse complement strand
TTCTCACAATGTCTGTTTTCCGAAAGCAGACTCAATTTTCAACGCCTTTATTACAAAATGGAGGTTCCAATGAAAATCGCAAAACTTATAGCGATACTTGGCTCTTTGTCATTAATTCTGTTTATGACAGCTTCCTGTGAAAAGAGCAGTGAGGAAGGAGCAACATCTGCAGGCACAACCGGGAAGGAATATGTTCTTGGCTCTTCCCTGGCAATTACAGGTCCCACTTCCGATGCCGGAAGTCCTTACGCCAAAGGTATTGAAGATTATTGTAAATATACCAACGCAGAAAAGATTCTTGGTGATGATTCGGTAAAATGTGTCATTCGAGATGACGCTTACAAAACGGAAACCACCAAACGAAATTTTGAAGATTTTATCACCCAGGGAATGGTCATCTATCTAAACTATTCTACCGGTAGCACCCTTGCTCTGAAACAGGATTTTGAAGAAGAAAAAATTCCCGTGTTACCCGCCTCATTTCACGCGGGAAACCTGGATAATTCCAACTATATCTTTCTACCTATTGCATCTTATTCAGAACAGGCCATCGGACTGGCTGAGTACGTCGTGCAAAACCATAAAGGCGGAACTCCGAAAATCGCCCTTTTTCTCCATCCCTCCGCATTCGGACGTGGACCATTGGAAGATGTCAAAAAAGCGATTGAAGCAGGCCTCAAGGCAGATCTGGTGGAAGTCGTTGAGCACGGTAAAGATCTCGATAATACAGCCGTCATCAAAAGACTGACCAGCAAGGGAGTTCAATATGTCATCAGTCAAACCGTTCAACCTCCCGTTGCAACCCTGTTAAAAGATGCTAATCGACTAGGATTGGCAGCCAAGGATTTTGGTGAAAAAGGCAAACTGACATTTCTCGGATGTCACTATGCAGGCGGTCCGGACTTAATTGCCCTGGCTGGCTCTGCTGCCGAAGGCACCTTTTGGACCACTTCCTACACCATGACAACGGAACAGGGAGAGAATGCATTGCCGGTTCAATTAGCAAAGCAATTCGGAAGGGACGCAGAGCTTGGCAAATCACAGAATTATATGAATGGCATCATGGTAACTCAAATTGCGATCGAAGCCATGAAACGTATTAAGAATAAGGATGGTGAAATTACAAAAGCTGCGTTGTATGATGAATTGAACCAAATGAATGGTGCAAACGACTATTCCCCGGGAACAACGGTAGGGCCGGTATCCTTTTCCAAATCGGATCGCTCCGGTGTTGATGCCCTGCAGCTTTACAAGGCCACCAACGGGGAATTCCGCTCTTATGGCGAGCCCTTTACTTCTGCGTTTTACGGTAAGATTAAGTAAGCAGCCTGGTTTAAGCTAAATGAGATTGCGTAGTCGGAATCATTTTGCATTCTGCATTCAAGTGCACGTGTATGTTGACGTGCACGTTCACGGGGAAGCAAAAAAAATCTCAATATGTAAAATTTAACATCTGAGTCTACTCCTAAAAGTCATTTAGTGCTTAATTTGCGATTCAATTGAAATTGTGAATCCCTGTCATGCCGGGCTTGATCCGGCATGACAGGGAATGCACAAAAAGACTGGATTCCGGGTCAAGCCCGGAATGACTAATAAAAACACTT
>JAKSDL010000928.1 GCA_022360105.1 Pseudomonadota bacterium | reverse complement strand
GAAGGTGTGAATAAGTCCAATTTAACAGCGGATTCTTTTAAACTCATTTCTGAAGAAGTCGAAAAGGTTAACAATATTGTTCTTGATATTGCATCAGCTTCTCAACAACAAAACCAGGGGATACGTGAAATCAACAATGGACTGAACCAGGTCAACCGGGTAGTGCAGGATAACACCGCCATTGCGGAACAAACAGCGTCAACTGCAGACGAACTTTTAACCCAGGCAAACGAACTCGAAGGTATTGTCAGCAGTTTTAATTCACCAAAATCGGAATTATCGCCTAAGCTATTGGTAAGTAATAACCTGGATAACTAGTGCCTGAAGAGAACCAATTTATCCAATACCAAAAAAAACTTTAGAAGCAGCTTGGTATTTCCAAGTTTAGTGCTTTCAGTGATCAGCTCTCAGCCGGTTTTTTGCTTACAATTGTTATCTCTTCAGGCAAACGCCGAAAGCTGACGGCTGACAGCACGTTAATTTTCAGGCTGAACTCAGGCATTTGGCATAAAGCTGGACAAGGATTTAGCGACTTTCCGTTCAGGCATTAACTTATAAAACTGGCTGAATCATTGTGCTAAAAGAATACCTTATTTGTTTAAGCAGTCGGTTGGGTTTGGAGATCTTCTATTCTGTTTATACAATCCTGTAATTGAGCGAAATACCTGCCAACATGCAAGCCGTCCATTAAACCATGATGAACTTGTACACTTAACGGTAATTTTAACTTATTTGTCTCTGAATAGATTTTTCCCCATGCAAATCGTGGGATTGAATCTATTGGATGCGTATGTATTGGGTGCATAAAACCGGTGAAGGAGACCCAAGGTATCGCCGTCATGAACAGTAAATCATCATGTCCGGGCTCATCCTGAAGCGAGGGGTTCTCTTTGATCAGCGCTATTTGCCTGGAACCTTCAGTAACAAATTCTGAAATATCTTTGGAATAGCCAACACTACAGAAAGAAAACAGGTCGTTGTCACCCAAGACTGTGAATGATGGATGGACTATCTCATGTTCAACTACTTCATCGCCTCTAATACGGTATCGAAAGTCTACAAGCTCATTGGCGACTCGTGCCAGAAGGTAGGCTATTGAAAGAGTTAATGAAAACTTATTTCGTTTGATGTACGATAGGAGGTTGGTTACATCGACCTGTGAACACAAGCTGAAATGTGGATAATCAAACGTGTTGAAATACCTGAAATGTCTCTCGCGTGGCCATGTGGAAAGTTTAATCTTGCGCAATGGTGTTACCTCGAAAATAATTTAACTCGTTCCAACTAGCTGTTTTCAGATTTATCTTCTAACTTTTGAGACGTCAGTTCTAATTCTTTCAAGCGGATGAGATATTCTTTTTCTCTTAATTCTATGTCTTTATTATACAATTCTTCTCTTTTTTCCAGGATGTTTAGATATTTTGAAAACCCACGATAACCATAGAAGCAGATTGGTGTGACTATAAATATTCCAATAACAGCCAATAATCCAACTATATCTCCCATTTTTGCTCTCTCCAAAAAATACCTAAGTTATAACAATTTTTTCTACAAACCAAAATACCAACGAGCAGCCATTTTCTTTAGCCAGCATCTGAACGAAAAATCGCTAACCCCTTACTCAACCCTGTGCCAGATGCCGGAATTCAGCTTGAAGAGTAACGTGCTCTCAGCCGTCAGCTTTCAGCGTTCTGCTTAAGACATGAAAATGACAAGCAAAAACCGGCTGAGAGCTGATTGCTGAAAGCACTATATTTCGGAGTACCAAGCTGCTTCCAAAGCTTTTTTTGGTACGGGCTAAATTGGTATTCATTCAGTCACTAGCAAATATCTATTAAATGCAAACTTTACACATGGTGCCGGACGGAATCTGCCTGTTACCCTATTCAGCGCTTGTTTTTTCTGCACGATTATAGCGATTGGATCGTTAGGGGTATTGATAGCATGAGGATATCGGATTGGGCAAGGCAGCCGGGAGTTTCTGATTAATGGGGATTCAGGAATTACTGGTTGCCGGGAGTGTAGTCGTTTTGCATTCGCTGAGTGTTTAACCTAAAATGCCAAAATGAAAGACATAACTGTCTGCCTGTTCAGTTTCAGATACCTTGCCTATAGCAACGATTAATATTGCTGTGACCACTTAATATGCGATTCATTTGAGAAGTGTTTTTGTTTCTCCTAATACCTCAGTAAACTTATCAATATCAGCTTCGGTAATTGTGAGGGGTGGATCAATTCTGATTGATGAACCTCGATTTCCGACTAAAATCCCCCTTGTAATAAGTTCATTATAGATCAATTCAGTGATCTCTTTATTTTTGATATCAAAAGCAAACATCAGCCCTCTTCCACGGACTTCAAGGAAGTTTTTTTGGTCAACAAGCATTGTAAAACGTTTGTGAAGCAACAAACCGTTTGTTTCCGCTCTTGATATTAAACTGTTAGCTTCAATGTATTTAATAACACCATAAGCAACCGAAGCTCCCAAAGGATCGTTTTGATGAGACTGGGAATAGTGAAACGGTTTTTGCTTTAACTGCTCAGCAGTAGGTTCGTTGATAAGAGCAACACTCACTGGATATCCGTTTCCTATTCCTTTGCCAACGGCGATAAAATCAGGATTGATGTCATAATGCTGATAGCCGAACCACTTGCCGGTTCGTCCGATACCCGTTGTTACCTCATTGGCGATAATTTTTCCTCCATTGTCTCGTACAATTTTAACCATATTGCCTATCAAAGCCTTCGGAGGAAAACGCACAAAACCGGAAGAGCTGCCTGGTTCAAAAATAAACTCAGATACATCTTTTGGAATGTTCCGAAGCACTTCACATGATAGATCACAATTTTCTTTGTTAGAGCATGTTTGGCATCGTTCCCAATTTAATAAATACCAATTCTTGGATTTATCGGTTATTGAAGAGTATGCGCCCAGATATGAGTCATGTAGCGTCAAGGATACTTTTTTCTCAGTCAGATGTTTTGACATCTGTCTTGATATCTCAATAGCTTCACTACCGGAGCATAGAAATACGCTTTTTCCGTTATTAAAACCGGCAATATCGAGAATTGATTTTGCCGATTTTTCAAGTATTTCATTTGAATAGCAAAATCCGGCATGCATTAATGAATCTATTTGGTTTCTGATTGCTTCGTTTATCTCGGCATTATTGTGCCCAATAGACGTGCACCAAACACCCGACTCCAAATCCATGTAACTTTTACCTTGCTCGTCATACAAGTAAAGACCTTCACTTTTTACGATGTTTGGAATTTTAAGTTCGTGACCCGTACAAAAAAATATGTGTTCCATTTTTAATTCTATTTCTTTCGTTTTTTACATAATGCTTGGGACCAGCAGCAACTCTGCCGATGGTTGATTAACAATGCATTTTGCTGCGGAAACCTGGAAAAGGCCCTGCTGATAGCGTTTTCTACCCGGTGTATCCGCACACTAGGGTTTTTTATAGATCGGTATTTTAACAAAACATCTCACCCGTTAGTGCTTTCAGCATTCAGTGATCAGCTCTCAGCCGGTTTTTGCTTGTAATTGTAAGGTTTTAAGCTGAACACCGGCAGCATGTTAAGCTTCAGGCTGAATCCTGCATCTGACACAAGACTGGATAAGGGTTAAGCAATTTTCCATTCAGGCTCTAATTAATATTTATCCGTTTCATAGCGCAAAAATGGAAGAACCAATTCCACATGTTTTTGTCATAAATTAACTCAGCTTCTTCTGTTTCTGTTCTAACCTCTCATGTCCAGGAACTGAATGATTTAATGCCTTAATTTAAAGTCCGGGAAGCGGTTACGGTCAACTTTGAACAAGCTGTTTGGGAAGGAGAAGAAAAAGGGCCGGAAGATAGATATACCTTGATAGAATATAACAAATGATCAGGCTTTATAATGAGGCACAGTCAGGGGTAGGCTCTTGATACCAGCAATCTCTTAAGGTGGATCATTTATTTTTGATCCACCCGGGGCGAGGTTATACATTCATTACCCACATTTTTGAGGGTTGGTCATCACCATGATATTCGAGGACGTAGCGGACTGTAGATTTTGTTTTTAGGATTTCAATCATTTCTTCAATTCGTGATTCCTCCACGTCGTATACTTTGAGAAAGGCGTTTCTGTATCCATCCGGGACGCCTTCATATGAAGTCAAAAGGGTATTGATCCTGCCTCCAACTGACCTGATCGCATTGGCTACTTCTTTTACCGTTCCGGTTTCTGTTGATATCTGAACAGCAACCTGAAGTCCTTTGGTTTCAAAGCCAGTTAACGAAATAAGCAATTTAAATATATCACCCTGGGTGATCATTCCCACCACGTTACCTGACTCATCCAAAACAGGAGTACCGGAAATCTTTTTATCTAGTAGAATTTTTGCCACTTCAACAACAGTTGTATCGGGATGTACCGAAATGACATCTTCCGTCATGAGACTGTCCACCGGAATTCTGGTGTTCAAATAGGCTACTTCCGGGGCTTCCATACTGGTTGATTGTGTTACTGAAGCTTGTTTTAGATCCCTGTCCGTGACGATACCAACCAGCTTCTCCTCCGACATGACCGGCATAGAGCGAATACGGTGTTTACTCAACAAGTCCTTTGCTTTTTTTATCGTATCTGTTGCCTCGATTGTTACAACAGGCTTGCTCATCCAATGTTTCACCAGCATAGCGATCCTTTTTTTAAATTAGCGTTATAGAATTAGCGTTGTAAAAACGATCAGATATCATTCTGCAAAAGTTGAACCACAGTAGCATTCGGTTATTGCGCTGTCAATAAAATGAGAAAAGGCTAAGTCTTGTTTTCTGGACTGCTGACACGTTTTAAGACAGACATTGCCCGGAATTGAATACCTGGTTCTGACAGGTAAACCTCGAAAAGCACTAATTTACTGAATAGTTAATGCGTAGCGTGGCTCAGCTGCGCAAACGATTCGTTTGCAGGGGATTACCTACTGCTGCTGAACGAAAAAGTGACACCGCCAAAGGCACCCACGGGCGATATGAGCTTAAGCTACCTCTTCTACGAGTTGCTTTTCTTTATCGGTCTCCAGCAGGCGGGAAAGTGATTTTGACATGGTGGCCAGGCTTTCGGCCTCGCCATGAGTCTTTTGCACTTCGTTTTTAT
>JAKSDL010000186.1 GCA_022360105.1 Pseudomonadota bacterium | reverse complement strand
TCAGCCGGCCTTTTTTAATGTATTCTTCCTTAACTGTGATACCAGCATCCCTGCAAACATTAAGGCACACCCTGCTTTTGATCGGAATGGCAATACTTCATTTAGCAATAACCAGCCGCCAACAGCTGCAAATACGGATTCCAGACTCAATAATATGGCTGCATGCGCCGGATGAGCATTTCGTTGAGCGACGACCTGCAGGGTATAGGCAATTCCAACGGAACACAAACCTCCATACAAGATTGGAATGAGGGCATCGGATAGAGCCGAAATTTCGATTGTTTCTAGGGCGAGTGCTGTGATGAAACTGAGTAGGGAGCAAAAGGTAAACTGGACCAGGGAAAGATGGACGGGATTAATCCTTCGTGAGAAATAACCAACCAAAATCACATGAATTGCCCAGAAAAATGCCCCGATAATTTCTAAAAGATCCCCGAATTGAATGGTAAATGATTCGGTGACGCTCAAAAAGTAAAGACCGATCGCTGCCAGGATAGCTCCCATCCATGTGTTGATGCCCGATTTTTGTCCAAAAACCATCCAGATAATTGGTACAATCACAACATATAACCCGGTAATAAATCCTGCCTTGCCGGCAGTAGTGTATACCAGACCAACCTGTTGCAGAGAGGCGGCGGCATATAGGACTACTCCAGTGAGACCGCCTCGCCAGATTAATCCGAAAAATGACAGTATTGTTTCTGAATGAGACGGCTCTTCGATTCGGTTGCTAAAATAAAGGACCAGTGGAATGAGGGAACAACTTCCTAATGCAAATCGTACAGCATTAAAAGTAAAGGGGCCGACATATTCCATTCCGGCTCTCTGGGCAACAAATGCAAAACCCCATATCAAGGCAGTGATTAATAAAAGAATATCGGAACCGATCAATTTTGATTTCATGTGTAAATGATACGATGAGAGTAAACAAAGCGTTCAATATCGGAAAACAGTCAGGTAAAAACATCGATTTGGCTATCTCAACAAAAAATTATCATAGTATACAAGAAGAGTGTTTCAAAATGGAGATGAATATCAATCCCCAACGACTCAATTGAAGCAGCAATACCCCGTTTACGACATCGACGCTTCAAGACAAAAGGAGATTTTGCTTCAGTGATGTTGTTATTGTTTATCGCGAGGGCATTAGCCCTTGATTTAAGCCTGAAAACCTGAGATAAAAGCTTTTTTTCAAAGGAAAAAAAGCAAATTTCGTTAACAGTCAATTACCCACAAAAAACGGTTTTATGTCATGAATCTGAAGATACTTTCTGTGGAAGACGACAGGCAATCCGCCAAGCTGGTAAAGGAGGTTCTAAGTCCGCACTTTGAAGTAAAAGTGGCATATTCCGGTGAGGAGGCCCTGGAGATTATTGATCACTTCATTCCTGATATTGTCTTGCTGGATAGAAAGTTGCCGGGCATGAGCGGGGATGACCTGGGCAAAGCAATCCTCTCCAGGGAAAACCTGCGACACGTGAAAATTGTTATGGTATCTTCATTGAGCACCCAACAGGATATTAAAGAAGGATTCTTTGCCGGAGCTGACTATTACCTGCCCAAGCCTTTCGACCATGATCAACTGCTCGCCCTTATCGAGCGTGTCATCAACGCCAAAATCAACCAAAACGTAAAAGATCGTTATCTTTAGTCTGCCAGCCTTTTTTGTGCTTCTCAAATTTCCTTTGATTCTTAATAGCGATTTCAAAAATGCCGAAGCTGTGTTAAAGATTTGGCAAGACAAGATTTTGATCACTAAAAAAGGAGAAGGATTATGAGTCAGTCGCAGCATGTTGTTAACGGATTTTTTTTTATGCCACCATCTTTGGGGGCCTGGATCGGGAAAGATATTCCAACTGATGAGTTTTCGGATGAAATTCCCTGGTCACCTATTGAAAAACCACTTTCAGAAATACGCTTTAGCCTGATGACGTCGGCAGGTATTAACATGAAAAGCGATCCTCCTTTTGATATGGAAAGGGAAAAAAAGGAAGCTCTCTGGGGAGATCCGGGTGTGCGGGAAATTCCAAAAACGGCTACAGAAAATGATATTGATGTCAATCACCTGCATATTAATACTGATTATATCAAACAGGACATGAATGTTATGTTGCCCATTGCCCGATTTCAGGAGTTTGAGAAGGAGGGTACCATTGGCAGTCTGTCTTCAACCTGTTTTTCTTACTATGGATTTCAACTCGATCCGAATAACTTGCTCACAGAAACCATGCCCAAAGTTGTGGCTAAGATGAAGGAGGAGCAGGTCGAAGCAGTTTTACTCACTCCTGCCTGACCACTCTGTTGCCAATCCGTGGGATTGGTAGCTCGGGTATTAGAAGAGGCAGGAATTTCAACCATTGTGTTAACTCCAACACCGGAGTTTAACCGTGCTGTAGGATTTCCTCGAATTGCAGCCATTCAATTTCCATATGGCAGGGCTATTGGCGAAGTAAACGATAAATCGGGACAACGCGAGGTCCTGTTGCAAACGCTGAATGTTCTGCAAAAGGCAGAAAAGCCTGGGCTGGTGTCTCACTTGCCGTTTACCTGGCCTGAAGATCCCAAACATACCAAATGGCACCCACCTGAAATCTCTCCCATGGTCAAGCTTTTCCTTGATGAAATCAAAAAGGCAGGAGCAAAAGCAAGAAAGTAAGCGAAGAAGAAGCGAGCTTGAGTCGCTTCATTTTGGATAAAATATAAAGCCATACTGAGCGGCGACATAAAATTTACAATTAGGCAGAACCTGTTGACTGCGAAAGATATATACTTAATGGAATGTCATTTTGAAGAAAGATACAAATGATATTCCAATCGTAATAGCCTGTTATAATTTGTAAATCTTAATTTTTTGCACTGATGATTGTTTATTTGAAACTATTGAGTACTGCTTTTTTTTGGGGCGGTACTTTTATTGCGGGTAGAATTGTATCCCGTGATATGGATCCGTATGCAGCTGCATTCCTCAGATTTTCTATCGCCAGCATATTTTTACTTGGCTACATATACATTCGTGAAGGGCGACTACCCGGTTTGAACGGGAAGCAAGCATTTGCGGTGGTTTTGTTGGGATTAACCGGGGTGTTTGCCTACAATGTCCTTTTCTTTTCCGGATTGAAAACCGTGGTTGCAGGCAGGGCCTCATTGATCATCGCTCTGAATCCCATTGCCATCAGTTTGCTTTCTTCGATTATTTATAAGGAAAGACTGACTGTTCTGAAATTGCTCGGAATTTGTCTTTCGGTATCAGGCGCCATGGTAGTGATAACGAATGGAAATCTTCTAAGCATTTTAGATAACCCGGTGGGAATCGGTGAATTGATGATATTCGGTTGCGTGGCAAGCTGGGTGACTTATTCCCTGATCGGAAAAACAGTCATGTCAGATCTGTCACCCTTGGTTTCGGTAGGTTATTCCGCTGTTGCAGGGACTTTGGCGCTGGCTGTGCCTGCCTTCCACCAAGGGTTGTTGGGTTCGCTTGCGCACTATTCGTTTTATGAGTGGTCATCCTTATTTTATCTCGGCTTCTTTGGTACAGTATTAGGTTTTTTCTGGTACTACGAAGGAATCAATATTGTCGGGCCAATGAAAAGCAGCGTGTTTATAAACTTTGTCCCCGTCAGTGCGATTGTGCTCGCATTTCTTATACTGGGAGAGCCGATAACTCTCTTTTTGATAACTGGTGCAACCCTGGTTATCTGTGGTGTACTACTTACAAATTTTTCCGGTTATATCATCGCTCACCTTAAATCAGCAGCTTGATTGTTTGACTCTGCAATTCGTTCCTCAGATGCGACATGGCTGCTTTTTGTTTGACAGATTCAATTAAACAGCTCATCGTCGCCAACCGCCAACCGCCAACCGCCAACCGCCAACCGCCAACCGCCAACCGCCAACCGCCAACCGCCAACCGCCAACCGCCAACCGCCAACCGCCAACCGCCAACCGCTATTATTTCGTGTACTAATAATACCTAAAACTTTTATAATGTAGGAAATTAACCATTACTTTGACACAAAAACCATACGACGCCGGAGAAACAATGAGTGATTTGACCCAAAAAGTCTGTGTTCCCTGTCAAGGGGGAGTTCCACCGTTAAAAGGCGAGGAGTTGAAGCCCCTGCAGAGCCAACTCAATTCCGAATGGGAATTGGTCGATGAACATCATCTAATCAGAGAATTCGATTTTAAGGATTTCAAAGAGGCTCTTGATTTTACTAATAAAATCGGTGAACTGGCTGAGCGGGAGGGCCATCACCCAGATATAGGTATGGGCTGGGGATATGTGCATGTTACAACTTATACCCACAAAATAGATGGGCTGACTGAAAGTGATTTTATCCTGGCAGCCAAAATCGATTTGCTGGTTTAGGCTTTTCAACACCGGGCGCAAACATAGTTGCTACAATTCAGTCTTGGATCGATAGCCAGCTGCTTTAGACTTGGAGCAGTTGGTCATCAAATTTACAATCTGCAATAAAAACCTTAAATTTCTCACCACGTTAGCCACCAAAGGTCATTAACGATTCACATCATTTAATCTGGCCATCAACAGGCAATAGTTGATAAATATCCGGCTTTCCCTTTTCTCGGTTACAGCAAACAGTTTCGCGTCTACTAATGACAAAATCGGGTGACATTGAATGTGCTTTTGTATCGTTCTAACCGAACTCTGTTATGGAAATCGAGTTTGAATCCGCTGGCTACTATCTGCCACCTCTACGAAGCTTTGGATATCGAATTGAGAAGCTGTCCAACACTTGTTGGTGCCCCAGTCATTCAAGATACCTTCGCCATAATTCGTGATGATGTGCTTTGAAATCAAAAATTTTTAATAACAGATAGTTAATTACATATTTGTAAGTTATAGTA
Organism: Pseudomonadota bacterium; assembly: GCA_022360105.1. The sequence continues at coordinate 10,187 of JAKSDL010000186.1, read as the reverse complement.
ATTAATGGTCATTCTAATTCATTGACAGAATCGCATTGTTTCAATTAATTTTGACCTTCCTTTCCGTTATCCAAATGTCCTTCTTCCGGAGAAGATCAATGGCAACAATGTTTTCAACTAAAGAGGTGGCAAGTTTTTTAAATGTCAATGAAAAGATGGTATATACCCTTGTCGCAGAAAAAGGATTGCCGGCTACCAAGATAACGGGAAAGTGGATGTTTCCCAAACACCTGGTAGAGCAATGGGTGGAAATCAATACCGTCAATTACCCTCAACCTCTTCAATCAGATGTAAATTACCAAAAATTACTTATAATTACCGGAAGTAATGATGTGTTGTTAAATCAAACCATTTCTTTGTTTAACAAACAGTTTCCCGAGTACATCGCAGTTTTTGGTAACCTGGGCAGCATGGGAGGATTAAGGGCATTGCGACAGTCTCAATGTCACATTGCTGCCAGTCATCTGCTCGAAGAAAATGAACAACAGTATAATTTCAAAGCGGTGGAATCGGAATTAAATGAAACACCTGCAATAGTCAATTTTTGCCAACGTGAACAGGGGCTAATAGTGGCCAAGGGAAATCCCAAAGGTATTAAGACAGTTGCCGATTTAGGAAAGAAAGGATTGCGGATTGCCAATCGGGCGCTTGGCACCGGAACCAGACTTTTGTTGGATCTTGAACTAAAAAAAGCAAAGCTCGATCCTCAACAATTGGCGGGATATCAAAATGAGTTACCCAGTCATCTCGATGTAGGACTGGAGGTCTCCTCAGGAAAAGCAGATATGGGTCCGGGAATACGGATAGTAGCTCATTTGCTGGGACTTGATTTTTTGCCGCTACGCTGGGAAAGGTTCGATTTGCTGATTCCAAAAGACAGATTTTTTGAGAAGGGAGTTCAACTGTTTCTGGGGTTAATACACGATGACAAATTCAAATCGTTATTCCCCCCAAACAGTGGCTACAAGCTTGAAACATCCGGAAAGGTGGTGTTTCCCGATGGATAGACCGTTGTGAACTCCATGATCGTAAATTTTTCAACAACTAAACATTTTGTGGGAGAAATGAAAATGAAATGGCTTAAAAGTATATTGAGAATAAATATAGTCTTGCTAACCATATTGGTCATGTTGAATATGCAATCATTTGCAAAGACATTGACCATGTCGACCACCACCAGCACCCAGGCTTCCGGTTTGTTGGATATTTTATTACCTGAGTTGGAAAAAGATACCGGTATCAAAGTGAAAGTCATTGCCAAGGGAACCGGCGCTGCAATCAGGGACGGTATCGATGGCAACGTGGATGTTATTTTTGTCCATGCTAAATCCCGGGAAGAAAAATTTGTCGCAGATGGATATGGTACAAAACGTTACGCAGTGATGCATAATGATTTTGTAGTCGTTGGTCCGGCTTCAGATCCTGCTGGAATCAAAGGCGTCAAGAACGTGGGAAAGGCACTGGCTAAAATTGTTACCTCCGGTCAAACCTTTGTCTCAAGAGGAGATGACAGTGGTACCCATACTAAAGAACAATTTCTTTGGAAGGAGTCGGGTATAAAGCTAAAAACAACCAGCAACACCATTATCAAAAAAGGTAAAAAACGCATGATTACCTTTGTTCAACCTGCAGCAGCAGGCGGGTATCGCTCCATTGGACAGGGAATGGGAAAAGTTCTAACCTTTGCTGATGAAAAACAGGCATATACATTAACTGACAGGGGGACGTATATAAAATACAAACATGGTCGCGATATTCCAATCGACCTGGTTGTGTTGTGTGAAGGAGATGAAAACCTTGGGAATCCTTACGGGGTGATTCCGGTTAATCCGAAAATGCATCCCCACGTGAAATATGATCTGGCAAGACAATTTGCCCAATGGCTGGTGTCAAAGCGTGGTCAGGAGCTGATTGCAGGATATCGACTGCTTGGAAAACAACTGTTTTATCCTGACGCACTCTAAAGGCGTTCATAGTATTAAAGGAGAAGGATGGGATTTTTATGGGATAGTCTGGTCTCAGCACTTTATTTGGCTCTTTCGCTGAACAAGGAACTTTATGAAATTGTGCTGGTTTCGTTGAAAGTCTCATCCAGCTCAACAATTATTGCCAGCATTTTTGGTGTGCCTTTGGGTATGCTGATCGCTTTTGAAACATTTCGCGGAAAAAGGTTACTCATCACCATTTTAAACACCATGCTGGCACTGCCCACCGTAGCCATTGGTTTGTTTGTATATGCCCTGATCTCTCGCCGTGGATTGTTTGGTCCTTTAGATCTGCTCTATAGTCAAAACGCCATTGTTTTAGGCCAGGTAATTTTAATCACCCCTGTGGTTGCAACCTTTACAATTGCAGCGGTCAATCATATTGATACCCGTTATCGTAAAACAGCCCTGACACTGGGAGCTAACCGAATGCAGGCTACCCTTGTTGTATTCAGGGAAGCTCGCTATGGGATAGTAGCAGCCATTGTGGCTGCATTTGGCAGGGTGATATCTGAAGTAGGAATCAGTATGATGCTTGGAGGAAACGCCAAGGGCTTTACCCGTACCATTACGACAGCCATGGCGTTGGAATATGATAAGGGAGAATTTGTGCTTGCGGTGGCCTTGGGGGTAATCCTGCTGGCAATCTCTTTTGGATTAAACCTGTTGTTCCACGTGTTGCAGGGAAGAGGCGTGAAATGATTCTTTACTCTTTACAAAAGCTGGAAAAAAGCTTCAACGAAAAAAACGTACTCGATATTGATTATCTCGAAATCGAACAAGGCTTTATTTACGCACTGTTGGGACCAAACGGTTCAGGAAAAACCACCCTGCTCAATATCCTGGGTTTTTTGGATAAGCCGTCCGGTGGGCACCTATACTTTAAGGGAAATTCAATATCGTTTAATGAAAGGATTTTGCAGCCACTACGCAAAAAGGTCGTTATGGTGAACCAAAATCCCATTTTGTTTACAACCACCGTATTTAAAAACCTTGAGTTTGGACTTAAAATCAGGAAAATTGGCAAATCGCAACGACGAAAGCTAATTGAAGAGGCCCTGGAAATGGTAGGACTGCGTCATCTGGAACAGGCTCCTGCCCACAAATTATCAGGCGGGGAAACGCAAAGGGCAGTACTTGCAAGGGCCATGGTGCTTTCTCCTGAAGTAATTCTCTGTGATGAACCTACAGCCAGTGTGGATCTGGAAAATCAGCTTAAGATAAGTCGCCTGTTAAAGGAGATTAATCAAGAGAAAAAAATCACGTTGATTTTTACCTCCCACGATAAAAGACAGGCTGCCTCTCTTCCGCAACACCGAATCTTCCTGGAACAGGGTAAAACAAGCAGACACTCATATGAAAATATATTCCCGCGTCACCTGCTGAAGGATGACACCCCACTAATGGATTCTATCCGTGACTATCAAACTCTGCAAAACGGTATGAGCAATTCAACAGCCAACGGCAGATTTCGCATTGACCCGCAGGCTGTCCAAATAACTGCGTTAAACAGTGATGAAAAAAACTCCCCTGGTGTTGAGGGGACGATAACACGTCTAAGCCAGGATGGAGGATCAATCCGCATGGCTATTTCTTGTGGTGTCCGACTTACCGTGGTTATGCCGCAGGGCACTTATAAAAAGCTTCAACCACTGGTTGGTGAACAGGTTCTTCTCACCATACCCGAGTCAGCAGTATCATTGATCGATTAAGTCTATCTAACTGTTTAATCGAAACTGTCAAAAGCCAACCTCTTGTTTCACCTCAATCTCAATTTTTCTAATGTTTTGACCGGAATTCTCCCTACCATTTCGCTTTTAAAGATGATAGGAACTAATTCAATGAAAACAAAGAGTATACTGGCAAATCAGCGTCAAACATTTTAGTATTTAAACAGAATGCTTTGCCAAACATAATGTCACCTTCACAAAAACGATCATCATAAAAATGGGAGAGATCCCAGGAGTTGAGGTATGCAACAGGCAAGAGAAAGACGGTTTTTAGTTATCGTGCTCATCGGGCTGATGTCGCTTTTTTTCCTCCAGCTCCTCTCGGAACTTATCCAGGGCATTTTTGCCAGTAGTTTAATGACCTTATCGGTCAACCAGAGTATCTTTGCTTCGCTTTTCCTGTTGTCATCAATACTTTTAGTGGTGTTCGGTCAGCGTCTGTCTCCCTTGTTTATTCTGATTTTTGGGGAACTGACAATCCTGTTTCGGATTCTGGGGGCGTCTGCCTCACCTGGATACAACATTGTATTTGCAGGTCTTGGGGTTGCCTGTTTTCTTCTCTTCTTCCCTTCCCATCTGCATTTTATCAAAGATTCCAATCGCAATACAAAAGGTGTTTCGTTCGGGATTGGATTTTCATTGGCTGTTTTATTGCTGATCACTTTTAAAACCTTGAATTCATCAATTGACATCACTTTGTATGGTCCATACAAGTGGATAGGGTGGGTTTTGGCAGGTATTGCCTTTATAGTGCTTCCGATCGTTGTGCTGGGTGGGGATAGCGCTTCTAAAAGCCGCAACAGGCAAATTTTTGGGAAGAAATCCGATAGACCAAATGTGTTTTTGCCAGCCCTGGGCCTTTTTTCGGTGGTGGCCCTTGTGTATTTCATTTTTGCCAGTCCCGCTGTTGTTACCCGATGGGTGGAAGGAGACTATTCAATGATCACTGCTTTCCAGGTATTGGCCATTATAATCTATGCAGTGAATAAGCTCTTGAATCCAAATCCTGAATCGTCTCTCATTAAGCCTGTCCTTTTTCTTTGGAATTTTGTCTTCATCGTGTTCTTGCTCGCTTTTATCATAAGATTGCAGCCTTCGTTTCCGGTTCAGGAAAGTGGATACCCTTACTTTGCAGAGTCGATCACCACGGTTGATCAAGTGCTTTTATACATTATTCTTTTCCTTTCGCCTGTATTCTTTGTTAACGTATCGGTTTTTTCAGCCCAAATTATTAAAACCTCTGTAAGCATCGCACGAGTCGGGTTTGGATTCTTTTCTGCCTGTGCTATTTTTCTGATGCTAATATTCTCACATGTGTTTTTGACAACATATGATTATGTGCCTGTTGTAGGTCCTTTTTTCCGGGACAAACTTTGGTTTGTTATCTTTTTGGCTTGCCTGGGAATGTTAATCCCAGTGATAGCCAGCAGACATGAGCTGACTCGTGATCGTGGAATTCGTTTTAGCAGCAGGGACAGATTCATGCTGGGGTTATTATTTACAGTTTTAACCTGTGTGATACTGTTTGGAATCCCCGAATCCAAACCAATCAGTGCAGATGCCGCTTCGCAAAAATCCTTGAAGGTGATGACCTATAACATACAACAGGGATACAACAAATTCGGTAAAAAAAGCTATCTGGAACAATTGGAGCTGATCAAATCTGTGAATCCCGATATTCTTGCCCTGCAAGAGACAGATTCGGTCCGGGTGGCAGGTGGAAACTCAGATATCGTCCGTTATTATGCTGATAAACTAAATATGTACTCTTATAACGGACCTACACCAGTTGCCGGAACATTTGGAATTGCTCTGCTTTCCAGGTTTCCGATTGTAACTCCTCGCACCTTCTTTATGTACAGCGAAGGAGAACAGACAGCTACAATCCAGGGAAAACTAAAGGTGGGTGATCAAATTATTAATATATATGCAACACACTTGGGAAATGATGGCGACATGGTCCAGCAAAAGGCTATTCTGGATTTGCTGGCAAAAAAGAAAAATATAATACTATTGGGGGATTTTAATTTTAATCCCGACTCAGAACAATATTATCTAACGACTTCCACTCTTTCGGATTCATGGTTGGTGCATCAGCAGTCATTGGAGGTGGAGGCCTCTCAACCTGGAAAAGAAAAAGATGATCGCATCGATCACATTTTTGTCTCTCCGGAATTAAAAATCTCCTCCAGTCGATTCATTCAAAGCGATCACTCAGATCACCCGGCATTGGTTACTGACATACAAATCAATTAAGCAGTACCTGCCAATAATTCCTGCCTAAAGTATACTCAGGGAAGTGAAGCAAAAAAAGAACAAAGCAGACGTTTGCAGTCTAAAGAATACTCATTTTTCGTTTGATACACTATCAATTCAGATAGTTCGGGTGATTGCTGAAATCGTGTAAACTCTGCCATCAACCTGTGAGGCGGTCGGTTTTCAAAAGAGCATAGTCCGCATAGTTTGCGAGGATACAGGTTTTTTGTTTCGCAAATCTGTTCAAGTTTATTTTTCACAGGAAAGGGGATTAGCAAAAATAGTGAACCGGAGCCACTCATCAGGTGATCAACTGCCTTGACTAAGTGATCCAGGTTCAATCGCTCAGAGTGCCAGGCGATCCGTTTTCTGTAGTCTTGAGGCTTTCGCTTCTGATCGTAGAACGGAGGGTTACAGATAATAGTGTCATAAGCGCCCTCCATTTCCTTTATTGCAGCGTGTTTCTGCAAGGATCTGTTTATCACTGTGATTCGTTCTTTCCAGGGCGACTCAGCGACGTTTTCTCTCGCTTGTTCTGCGGCATCAACATCGATTTCCACCGCATCAATTACCAAGTCACACTTCTGTGCCGCCATTAGTGATAATAGTCCCGTCCCAGTCCCAACATCGAGCACCCTGGAATTCTGCTGCAGTTCAATCCAAGCTCCAAAAATACAAGCATCAGAAGTGACCTTCATCGCACAGCGATCTTGATTGATAGTGAACTGTTTGAAATGAAAAGTGGTGTTGGGAGGCATGGAGAGGAAAGAGATATCTAGCAGTTTTTCACTGGTTGATTATTAATTGTTGACAATTGATTATTCCTTCTTTTAATTGCGGTTTGTTTGTTAAGAATACGATTGTTCTAGTGGAATCAGTACTATGAAGGCAACCTGAAAGGTTGTTTCATCAAAGCCCAGGGTGCTAACCCTGGGTTGATTGAAAGAATAGAATCGCACTCTGAAGGAGTGCTTCAACTAATTAAAACCAGAATCAGAGGTAGTTGGTATTATACTCGATCTTGTATCTTTTGAGGATCTCTTCTAATTCTTCTTGAAATGGTTTTGCCTTATGGTGATTTTCTTGTTCACTGACATATTGCACCAAACTCTCCAATTGTGATTGTCCAATTGAAAACACTCCGTAGCCATTTTGCCAGGAAAACCTCCGAACTCCTTGGCTTTTGATCCATTTTGAGCTAGTGATTTTTACTTTTTTGATGAATTCACTTTGGCTAATGGTGCGAGGCAGAGTGCAAGCTAAATGAACATGATCAAATGTGCCTCCGACTTTAAAGCAGTAGGAGCCTAGATCTCTTGCGATTGTAGCAATGTATGCATGCAGCCTTTCTTGTATACTGCTATTAATAATGGGTAATCTGTTTTCAGTACTGAAGACAATATGAAGAATCACTCTACTTAACGACTGTGCCAATTATATCCATTATGAATCGCTCTTTCAGAGCTCAATGTCTCAAAACAACCCACCCCTCACCGACGGATGCAACACACGAGCAACAATAGTCACAACAACAGCAATCAAAAGTCCTTTTTTGCTGATTTCCCTGAGTTTTAAGGGCTGTTTTCTTGTGATAATGGCGGCAAACGGAATGATAGCAGTGCTTTCAACGAACGATTGGAAGTTGATGCCTCCTTGACGTGCTTTTTTTCTATCCTGATGCATGGATCCCAATACTCCATAAACCAGAAACCCGGAATAGAATATCCATTCTTCCAGTGAACGATTTGTGAGGAGATGGGCGAGACCGAACAAAGCGAATGACATGTTCATTGGATGGCGGGTAATACGGATAACGCCAACAGCTTCGGTTTTGACAGGAGCCATTCCCATGGGAGAAGGGTTGGCGAAACCGCAGCAGAAGAGGATAAAGGCGAACAACATAATCAGATTACAAAGATGGGTCATCCAGGGAGCTGATGCGGCAACAGTGAATACCTCATGGCCACTGTCCGTTAAAACAAAAGCGGTAATCAAAAAGGCAAAGGTCGCGAGTGCTATTAGCGAATAAAAACCCTGAAAACCTTTTTCGCCCAGTTTTGATACCAGTTTTCCCCGAAAAGGTTCAGCGCTTAAACCGATATGTGTGCCTGCAAATAGTATCCATCCCAATAAAACCATCCAAAAACTCATTTTGACCTCATTTGATAATTGACTTCTTGTCTCTGCAGAATTTGCCGAAGAGAATCCGGAAGTAATAGATTGTATCTCCCGCTTTATTGAGAGCTTTGGGTATGGCTCCGGTTTATCGGGGATAAAGAGTTATGCCCAGAGCGATACAATCGATTACATGATGAGCAATACCATATGAAAAATCTGGATGTTAGGCAAATGGAATCTCTTTCTTATAATTGAAGAGAGCCTTCTTGGCACCTTCAGGAGTATAGGTGTGATTTATCTCGGCATATGAAAAATTTACTTCCACACCCGCTTTTTCCTGGTGAAGGTGAGTTCTGACTTTTCTGACAATTAACTGCTTGAGATCAATAGTTAGAAACACCTGGTTGTCAGCGCTGAAACAGGAGATTTTTCCTTCATCAATCTGCTTTCCTTCCGTCAGAAAACCCAGCAGATTCGGGGTGCTCTCATCGTACTTGGAAATGACTGTCAATCCCTCACAGTTGACTGCAGGTTTGATGTTGGATCTGTCCAACAAGGTAATTTTATCCAGTTCACTGGGGGCTTCATAGTCTTGAATGACCTGATCCACATCGATTTCTCCCTCATGCTTTTCGTGAACACTTTCTCCTCGAATGCCGGATAAACTAAGCGTATAATTATATCCCATAATATTCTCCTGATTTGGTTGTCGATAACACGGGTAATTCGCTATTCATCAGTCACTGTTAAATCAAATAGTGACTGATCGAAAACACATGAAATTCTAATAAGCATTAGCTTCAAGAGTAGAATTTCACAAAGAAGGTAAATGTTTTCAGCGTTTAGCAGGTAGATGTTTAATTTTTCTATTTTTCCAGCTGATCGCTGACAGCACTCTATTCCTTAAATCGATTCCTTTTAAATGCGCTTAAGCTACTGAATTGTTTATTCATATTTCATTCAGGCACTAATTATTGATTGTCGGCAGATCTGATACTAAACGTATGGAAGCGTTCAATGCTTCCAATTGATAATGGGGCCGGATGTGTGACAATATTTTGTAGTGCCCCGGTCGAGCAGAATCATCAAACACCCTGATTCTGCTCTCTTGTAACGGATGAAGCGATTTTAGTTCTGTAGATACATTTGTCTGGGTTAAAACATACTGGCTAATCCAATTGTTCAAATATTTCTCTATTTCCAGTTTATCGGAAAATTTGCCGATTTTGTCTCTCATAATCGCTTTAAGATAATGCGCAAATCTCGATGCCGTCAGGATGTGCGGTAGCATTGCTGAAAGCCGTTCGTTGGCATTGGTGAGCGCTTTCATATACTTTTTTTGACGATGAACTGTTTGAGCACTGAAAAAAGCAGCGTATGAGGTCATTTTACAGTGACTTAGACAAACCAACCCCTGGTAAGAGAGCTCTTTTTCAACTGAATTTAAAATAAAGACACTGGTCGACATTTTTGGCAATGGCAGAGTATCAAAGTAGGGGCTTGGCAGATCACTCACGATACCGGCTCCCGATCCGTCAACCCCTAAAAACCTGGCCAGCCAGCCGTAGTTTTCATAGGATTTACAAATTCTCTGTCCCAGGGCAAAAGCGGCATTGCCCCATAAATATTTTTTTGAATTACTCCCTTCAACGATCTCTTCGTATTGAATGGCCCCGGCATTTAATCGACTTTTGACCTTGCCGTACGGCAGGCGAAGTAAAATCTGGGGCAGAACCAGTACAATATAACGAGAGTCTTCCGAATTTCGAAATGACTGCCATTTAACCATTTCCTTGCTCTCAAAAAGGCGTCCCAGGTTTTTGGGATATCCCAGCTCATTGAAGCTCTCCATATCCAGCAAACCGGGATGAACACCTGAAATGAAAGGTGCGTGCGCAGCTGCCGCTACTTTGGAAATATCCTGCAACAAAGAAATATCGCGAGGTGATCTGGAAAACTCATAGTCACCTATTAAAAACGAATAAGGGTTGCCACCAAATGAACCAAATTCTTTTTCGTAAACATGCTCAAAAAGAGCGCTTCTATCGAATTGAATGGCAAGCTCAAAATCTTTAAGTAATTCGGTCTTGGATATGTT
>JAKSDL010000615.1 GCA_022360105.1 Pseudomonadota bacterium | reverse complement strand
TTAAAAACGATTTATCTAAAAAGTATAACATCACACCGATAGTTACGTCTTTCTCTTGGGAGACTCAAGGATACATAAAAAGCGCCTTAAAATTTAGTATTGCCCTATCTGATGATAAGCAGTTCCCGAAAAATCCGGTAGAGGTTGGGGATTTAATCATTATCTTAGAAGACAATATGGAGATCATCAGAAATGTTGTCGTTGAAGAATCGCAATCCAACCTCACAAGTGTTAGCTATACGGGGTATGATATAGGCTGGTGGTTAAGGCAAAGTAAAAGTGTATACCAATTCAATAATGTATCTGCAAAACAGGCTATAGCCACTATATTAACCGACTTTGATATGAAACATGATATTGCCGAAATGCCTACCCTGATTCATCAAATATATATACAAAAATCTCCCGCTGAGATGATATCAGATATTATAAAACAATATCAAAATGAGACGGGCAAGAAAATGTATACCGAAACCGACAGGGGTGTTTTATACATCAAGTCAATAAAGGACATGACTGTAATCGGTAGTTTCAAGCTTACCGGCAATTTGGAAGCAATGGATATTACGAAAGCTCCTTTGAGTTTTATAAAATCAAAAAATCTCTTGGATATGAGAAACAGGATAAGGATGATCGTGTCGGACAATAGTGTTACCGAGGAGATAGCAAGTATACAGGATAAAAAAAGTATTAAGAAGTACGGATTAATTGAAGAAACGTATAAAATAGAAAAAGAAAACTCAGCACAAGCCAGGCAGGTAGCAAAAATACTCTTGCAGAGGTTAAACAAGGTAAAAGAGACACATAAATTAACCTTGTTTGGGGATACGAGCTTTAAATCGGGTAGGCTATTTAATGTTGACATTGAAGGCATTACAGGCAGGTATATGATAATGAACGCTGCGCATAATGTTGATTCTGGGGGCAATTATACAATGCAATTAGATTTTGTATTACCGGAGGAAGTGGTATGAATTCATATGAAAAACTCGCTAAAATGTTCAAAGACAGGGATAATATTTACTGGGTCGGCATAACTACGGGAAAGGTTATGTCTATCAGTCCTGTCAAAATACAAT
>JAKSDL010000657.1 GCA_022360105.1 Pseudomonadota bacterium | reverse complement strand
TCAAAAATAGATACCCGAAATTAATTGTTAAAGAAGATCAAGAACGTCTCAAACGTGAATATAATTTGATAGAAGTTTTTAGAATTGCTTTACAAATCTCTAAACTCAAAGGATTTTATTTTCAGAATGAAGCAAATGAGTTCAGGCGTGTAAAGGGGTTAGATCTTCTTTTGACTTTACTTTCCAGAGTTTAAATTGGCTTTTTTGGCACTGAAGAAAATAAGACAAAAATTATTGAATTAAGCTCAGGAAACTTTTACATCTTTTATGTTTCCGACCATTTTTAAACGGATGTTAGATTGAATCGATGGATGTAATGTATTTACAGCTCCTCTTTTCAATCAATAAAAACTGCTGGATCTACGTGAAATTTCTCAGCCAGCCTTTTAATCTGCTTTAGGTTCAAAGCCCTGATTCCTCTGAGTACCTCTGAAACGTTTCCTTGTGATCCAAAAACATCTTTTAGATCGGCTTGTTTCATTCCATGTTGATCCATTAAAAACCGAATCATGGATATGGCGTCCCCCTTTTTTTCGATGCTGTTGAGTTCCTCCATGTCATTTTCATAGTCATCAATTACTTTTCCAAGATGATACAGGAGAGAAGCCAGGGGGTGGTTTTCATCAGAACCTACTTCATCGATTAATTGATCCAACAAAGTTCTTGCTTCTTCATAGTCGATGGAATTCTTAATCGGGCTTAACAATTCCGACACTGGAATCCACTGTTTCGACAGGCTTTCGATATCCTTCAATCTCATGCTTTCCATCCTTCTTTATCATACTCAGCATGCGTTAATACATCACGCACATAAACCGTATTGGTATTAAAATGAATTGCGGTGATCAATCGGAATTTGTTTCCCGAAACATTAAATATGATCAATTTGCCAACCAGATCGGCACTGGGAAAGGCTGCTTTTAAATCCACCAAGCTTTTAAAATTACATTTTGAAATAGTTTTAAACCAATTGTTTAATGGAATTTCTGCTTGAGGATGTTTTAGCCAGAATTCTCTAAGTTTCCTTTTGCTGATTATTCTCATATGCTCTATTTTATCTCGAATTGAGATATTGTCAATCTCGTTATCTCATTATGAGATACAAAATTCTGAAATGTACTGTGATTAAACTGTTTAATCGACTTTGCTTTCCGGCGGCAGCACTCCAGATAATAACTAGCTCATCTCTAAGATTTTTTGGAATTCAGCATTCATTATGTCTGTCAATGCGGCCGACTTTTTCAGTCGTTGTTAGTCCCTTGCGACTGGATAAATTAGGAATATTTCCGAACTTAGTTAACAAAGGTTTTTGCATTCTGGAGGAGTATGGCAAATCTCGGTCAAAGTACAAGAGAAAAACGAAAAACCAAGATTTTACGACGTGGTTAACTGTCTGAAATATATTTGTTATGCCATCAGGCAAGATGCTTTCAAGGTTTGAACAAGTTTTTTCAGGAACGATTTAATCATTGCTTGAAGAAATTACTGTATTCAAACCCCTAAAAACGACATAAATTTAGCTTTTTTAAACATCATTTTTGATTACCTGATTTTCATCTCAACTAATGCATCAATGAAAGAATCTGATTTATACTTGCCGTTGAAAAAGTTTTTGGAATCCCAGGGATATGAGGTAAAAGGCGAGGTTCAGGATTGCGACGTGGTGGCGGTTCGGGGGGAGGAGGCCCCGGTTGTGGTGGAGCTGAAGCTATCTATCAATCTTGATGTTGTTTTGCAGGCAGTGAGCAGGTTAGCCATTACACAAAAGGTTTACATTGGTGTGCCTGAACAGTGTAAATCATTGAAGAAAAGGAGGAAGCACCTGCTTAAAATGCTGAAGATGCTGGGGTTGGGTTTGCTGACCGTAGAACCAACCAGGGAGATTGGCAGCGTCAATGTGATTCATGATCCCGGGGAGTACAAGCCCCGGAAATCCAAATTTCGCCAGGAGCGTTTGCTTGGCGAGTTTATGAAGCGGGTTGGTGATCCTAATCTTGGAGGGACCGAGAAAAGAAAGGGCATCATGACGGCATATAGACAGCGATCCCTGGCCATAGCGCGACTCCTTGACATACAGGGGCCAACCAAGGCTTCAGATGTGGCTTTGGTCCTAAAAGAACCCAAAGCCAGGGATATTTTGTACAGGGATGTCTATGGCTGGTTTGATAGGCTATCTCGTGGTATGTACAATCTATCACCCCTTGGAAAAAAAGAAATTTCGTTGTGGCAATAGCACACAATCTTCCAATCGACACTCTTCTGGTATTCACTTTCCTTTTTCGGTAGTGTCTGTTCTATAATTAACGATTAAAAACAATACACTACTAGATGTTTTGGTATAATTTGTATTTAAACTATATGTATGCATATTATAAACTTGCGAATCAAAACTTGTTGCATTGTGTGATATTGCAAACCCACATGAAGCACTCCTTCAGAGTGCCAATTGTCTTTTAATTTCTACCCAGGGTTACAACCCTGGGCTATGATGAGATCCCCTTTCAGAGGATTTTAGACCATACATCCAAGATTTGTATAGGTGAGAGAGGCGCTATGTTGTTTAAAGATTGCGTGTGTTTTCAATTGGGTAAGACCTTACGCCAGGTTTCAAAGGCGTATCGCAAGGAAATTTCGGGATTTAATCTGACTCGTGGTCAGTTTTTTATGATTATTGCGGTTATGGAAGAAGAGGGGTTGCTGCCCAGTGAACTGGCTGAAAAAACCTGTCAGGACAGGGCAACAACGACCGGTCTTTTGGATCGACTGGAGAAGGACGGTTGGATTGAAAGAGAGGCTGACAAGACCGATCGCAGATCCTTGCGGATTTACCTGACGCCATCTGCCAAAGAGCAGAAACAACCCATTATGAATCTGTTTCAATTGGTCAACCAAAAGT
>JAKSDL010000055.1 GCA_022360105.1 Pseudomonadota bacterium | reverse complement strand
TAGGAAGGGGATTGGGAACGTACTCAATGAAGCTGCTGGGCGAGGAGTTTTTGGGTGGTAAGGTGGCTTTTTCGAGTACCGAAGAAAAAGGCACAGAGTTCACGATAACCCTCGCAAGTTCAAATAGTTGACTCCTTCTTTATAATTATACACCATAGCTATTCTTTTTGCCCCATGATCAGCAAATGATGGTTTATAAAGGAAAGATTTTGTTGATCCTGACCTTCCGGCTTCATCCATTCTTTTACATGCGGAGGCCCGTTTTTTAGCCTGTGAAGCAATTCTTTCTTGATTTCATCGGAGCACCCCTGTCTGTCTGCCCAAGGATACAGCTCATGCCGTTTGGTGACTTGCCTGGTTTCAATGATATTAAATCCTGCAGATGAGAACATCGATCGCCATTCATTATTGTTAAAGGCCCTGTTATGACTTGGATCTCGCAACCTTTCGAAATCATCGACGTAGTTTCCATCCGCTATTGAATCCGGGAGAACATGATCTTGAATCAGCAATCGACCAGTTGGATTTAAAACCCGAAATGCCTCATTGATAAAATCCTGACAATTTGGAAAATGATGGGCAGCAATGCGACAAGTGACCAGATCAAAACGTTGATCCCGGAACGGAAGTTGATCAGCTTCTGCTCTTTCAAAGCAGACGTTTTCAATGTTTTTGCTCTTAATATACTTTTCTGCAGATTTCAGCATGTTATCGCTAATATCTGTTGCTATGATCTGCTTAACATAAGGGGCAAGCAACAGTGCGGTATGTCCGCCCCCGGTTGCCACATCCAGGACCTTCCAATTGGGTTGTGGATCAGCCATTTCCAGTAAGGAGGTCAAATCCTCTCCTTGGGCATGAGTCTGACTGGTAACATATGATTCAGCAACCCTGCTGAAACGCTTTTGAGAAAGTTCTTTTTGATTTTTTGTTTTTTTTGATTGACTGGTCATTGCTATCCTCTTGCTTTGTGAGAAACTACGTCAGCCTTTAAATGTACTTGCTCCAAAATCTCCAAACGGTTCGTCACGTTCCCTGACTGCCTCTTTGAATCCCTTGGTAAAAGCTTTTTGTTGGAAGGCATATCCTTCTTTGGTATGTCTGGTGATACCATCAAATACGGTTCCCATGATCTGGGTCGAGGTTAAGCCTGCATTGGTGATGGTTTGATTGATTAACAATTTCATCATAATCAATTGATTAACAGGCATTCGCGCTATGCGCTCCAAAAGGATTTCAAAACGTTCATCCAGCTTGTCCGGTGGTGCACTTTCAATAGCCAGGCCCCACTCGACCGCTTCTTCGCCATTGAGGCAGTCCCCGGTAAACAGCAGACGTTTGGCTTTTTCTATTCCCATGCGGTAGGCCCAGAGCGATGTGGTTGGCGATCCCCAGACCCGTGCCGGGGGATAGCCAATCTTGGCATTCTTGGCAATGACCAGCAAGTCACTGCAAAGGGCCATATCAGTACCTCCAGCTACACAAAAGCCATGAACTTTACAAACCACCGGCTTGTTAGCATTAAAAAGGCTCATGAACCCCTTCATGTTTCTGGACATCATCTGATAATCGATCATGGGGTCCCAGGTTTTATCCGGTGAATGGTTTTCAGCCTGAACCTTGCTGGACATGGGGTTGTTTTCCGGAAGGTCACTATCATCGATTATAGCGTTCTTTTCCTGATCATCCTTCATCTGGGTTTCAGCGCTCAGCACCAGGTCGTACCCTCCGCAAAATCCCTTGCCTTTTCCACTAAGAGCCATCACATGTACCTGCGGGTCCAAATCCGCCTGTTCCACACACCAGGCCAGTTCCCTGGGCAAATCAAAAGTGATTCCGTTTCCTCGATCCGGCCTGTTCAAAGTAATCCGCGCAATTCTGCCATCCACTTCATACAACATTGTTTTCAGTTCTTTCATCTGCTCTCCTTTTCTATTTCAATGCACAAACCCTGTGACTGCAACATTACGAGCAAAATCTACAGAAAAATGATGATTATGGCAAATTAACGGCTATTG
>JAKSDL010000746.1 GCA_022360105.1 Pseudomonadota bacterium | reverse complement strand
TGGACAACAGGAGAGAATCGACCCTGAAGAAATTGAGAGCGAGAAAAGACACCATCTATGTTCTGCCGGATGACGAGAAGGAAAAATGGATTGGTGCCATGAAACCCATGTATGATCGCTGGTTGAACCAAATGAAAGAAAAGGGGATCGATGGCGAGAGAATCCTTGCTCAGATCAGATCCTATGCCAAAGAATTTAGAGGGGTCCAGCCTGTTGAAGACGAATGGTGGGGAACCAATTGGAGGGAATAGGCACTACCATCTCAAAGCATTGAATACTGTCCAGCCGGGTCACACCACCGGTTTAATCGGGCAGTATGATCGGGACTGCTATCCGGGCTGTATTGGTCGATCCGGAGCAGTCAGAGCAGGCCAATCGATAAGTAGAGAGAACCAATGAGTCAGACTTCAAACACACTGAATCCTTCAAAAAAAACGGGAATTCACACTGTCAACCAGGGGCAATCGGACGCTAAAGCCGACATGTTTGAGCTGGTAGCCAGACCGATCAATGTTGTCCTTGATCTAATATCACGCTATTTGTCCTACGCAGGTGCCTACATTACCTTTCTGATGGCGCTGGGAATGGTTATTGACCTTATTTCCCGCTTCATCTTCAACAGCCCCTTGAACGCGATGATCGAGTACCAGACATTTATGCTGGTCATCATGGGGTTTTTCAGCATGGCTTATACCATGCTTCAGGATGAGCATGTTTCGGTGGATATCATCTCCACCAAGTTACCTGACCATGTCAATCATTTTTTGCACAGCATTTTTTCGGTCTGGGGAGCGTTCACATTTGCGATCATGAGCTGGCAAAACGTGATCCGGGCTGGTGAAGCATTCGACCGAGGCGAAGTTGCTGACGTCAGCGGCATCCCTTTCTCCCTGTTATACTTTGTGGTCGGCTTTGGTACGTTGCTGCTGGCACTGGTTCTATTGATGAATGTTTTCAAACATCTTTCCAATCTGTACCAGCACTACCGCAGTTACACGACAATGCTTGGTCTGATTGTCATGATCGTCCTGATTTCCGTTGTCGGGCTGGGAGCTGCACCCATATTGAAATGGATTTTCGGTGATTTGAGCCCAACGGCTGTCGGGGTTTTGTACATCAGTTTTATGATGATCATGCTGTTGTTTGGATTTCCAGTGGCATTTTCCATGGCCTTTACCGGGCTGTCCGGGCTTATCTATCTGGCCGGTGGAGATGTGGCGGTGAACATCACCAAGATGAACACGTATGATGCGGTTGCTCATTATTTCTATTGTGTGATTCCCTTTTTCCTGTTGATGGGATTTCTGGTGTTACATGCCGGAATTGGAACAAAGCTTTACAATACAGGTGCTAAATTGTTCGGTCGTCTGCCGGGGGGCTTGGCTATTGGAACTATTTTCGGGTGCGGAGGCTTTGCTGCCATTTGCGGAGAAAGTGTAGCCTCGGCCGCAACGATGGGGTCTGTTTCCCTTCCCGAAATGAAGCGGTTCAAATACGATGATTCCCTGGCAACCGGTTCGGTAGCGGCAGGTGGTACCCTTGGCATTTTGATTCCCCCCAGTATCGGCTTCATTGTTTACGGCATCATTACCGAAGAGTCCATTGGCAAGCTGTTTATGGCAGGTATCATTCCGGGCATCATTCTGACCTTGGGGTTTGCCGTGGCTATTTATATTCAATGCAAAATAAACCCGGCCCTGGCGCCAAAAGCTCCGAAGACCACTGTTTCCGAAACATTGCTTTCAATCAAGGATGTCTGGCACGTGGCATTGCTGTTTTTGGTTGTAATTGGGGGAATCTATTCCGGGGTGATCACACCCACTGAAGCCGGGGGGATCGGTGCTATCGGCGCCCTGATTATATCGATCTTTTCACCCGGATTTACCCGGCACAAGTTCTTCGAATCTCTGCGGCAAGCCACACAGATGAGTGCCATGGTCTTTACCATTCTGATCGGTGTCTCGTTGCTGGGGTACTTCATTGCGCTGACTGATATTCCGCTCAATTTTGCCAACTACTTGAAAAGCATTGATGTTTCACGCTACGTGATTTTTGTGCTGATTCTGGCCCTTTATCTCGTCCTGGGCATGTTAATGAACATCATCCCCATGATGATGCTGAC
>JAKSDL010000086.1 GCA_022360105.1 Pseudomonadota bacterium | reverse complement strand
GTCATCGATCCTTCTATTGCTCGAGATGCAAGGTCATGTATCATCTGGCCCAGGTGGACTGTTCACCCGACTTGGAAATAGCCCTGAGTGAACCCATATCCCGCCTTAACAGGCCAAACAACGAGACATGTCGTCCCGTCCTTCATGGGCCCACTTTCTCCGCCAGGAAGACTGCCGTGAACGAAAACGTCATCGACGTCCTGATATACATCTACGAAAATTACATGGATGCGGAAGACTCTGTGCCCGCCGACCAGATCATGCTCGAAGAAGAACTGGTGCAGGCTGGATTCCCGCAGGGCGAGATCAAGAAGGCCTTCAACTGGCTTGATGAGCTAGCCTGGCGCCAAGGTTCGTTGGCCTATGCCGAGGCGCAACCCAATCGTTCGATTCGGATCTACAGCGAACGCGAGCAGCAACGTATGGACCTCGAAATCCAAGGCATGCTGCTCTACCTGGAACAGACGGGCATTCTCGGCCCAATGAGCCGAGAACTCGTGATCGAACGCGCCATGGCCATAGAGACTGAAGAGCTGACCGCCGACGACGTCAAATGGATCGTGCTGTTGGTGTTACTAAACCAACCCGGCCAGGAGAACGCCTTCGCCCTGATGGAGGAGTTGGTTTACAACGGCGAACCCATGTATCTGCACTGAGTAATCGGCCGTCTGACCACCTTCTCCCCCCAACCCTCGAGATATGGTGCTTGACACCTGCACATCCGGCCGGCTATCCGTATAAATAGAGACGACCACGTAAATATGGTCGATTTCGTTCCAACCCGTGCCACATGGCGCGGGTTTTTTCAGCAGCACAACCCTAAAAGTCAATGAATCTGGTAATTGTCGAATCACCGGCCAAGGCCAAAACGATCAAAAAGTATCTCGGTAAGGAATTCGAGGTATTAGCGTCATATGGCCATGTGCGCGATCTGGTCCCCAAAGAAGGCGCTGTCGATCCCGAGCAGCGTTTCGCCATGAAGTACCAGGTAATCGACCGCAACGACAAGCACGTCAAGGCGATCACCACAAAGCTGAAACAGGCAGAGGCCCTCTATCTGGCAACCGACCCCGATCGCGAGGGGGAAGCCATCTCCTGGCATCTTTACGAGTTGCTCAAGGGCAGACGGGTCATCAAGGACAAATCGGTCCACCGAGTGGTGTTCAACGAAATCACCAAGCGCGCCGTGCAGGACGCCGTAGCCCACCCACGGGGCCTATCGATGGACCTGGTCAACGCCCAGCAGGCCCGGCGGGCACTCGATTACCTGGTCGGCTTCAATCTCTCGCCACTATTGTGGAAAAAGGTCCGTCGCGGCCTATCGGCCGGGCGGGTGCAGAGCCCGGCACTACGCCTGATCTGCGAACGAGAAGAAGAGATCGAGGCATTCAAGGCGCGGGAATACTGGACCATCGAAGCCGACACCGAGAAGGACAGCCAGGGCTTCACGGCGAAGCTGACGCAGTTCGGCGGTGAGAAACTCACTCAGTTCTCGATCACCGACGCCGAACGCGCCGGCCAGGTCGAACGTGATCTGTTGGCTGCGGCCGACGGCCGACTCACGGTGCTCAAGGTCGAGAAGAAGCAGCGCAAGCGCAACCCGGCCGCGCCTTTCACGACCTCGACATTGCAACAGGAGGCGTCGCGCAAGCTCGGTTTCACCGCGCAGCGCACCATGCGCATCGCCCAGCAACTCTACGAAGGAGTCGACATCGGCAGCGGCGCGGTCGGCCTGATCACCTACATGCGCACCGATTCGGTCAACCTCGCGGACGAGGCCATGGGCGAGCTGCGTGGCTACATCAGCGACAAGTTCGGTGCCGATCAGTTGCCGAAGACGCCGCGTCGCTTCAAGACCAAGGCCAAGAACGCCCAGGAGGCACACGAGGCCATCCGGCCGACATCCGTGCTGCACGAACCGGACAAGATTGCCAAGCACCTGGACAAGGACCAACTCAAACTCTACAGCCTGATCTGGAAACGCACGGTTGCCTGCCAGATGACGCCGGCCCAGTGGGATTCGACGCCGGTCTTAATCGGCTGCGATGCGCCGGCCAAGGCGGTGTTCAAGGCCACCGGGCGCACGCTGGTGTTCGACGGCTTCTACAAGGTCGCGGGCGT